>NZ_JBEOSJ010000005.1:0-366692 GCF_040302905.1 Streptomyces sp. NPDC096193
CCCGGGGGGCGGCCCCCCGGCGCGGGGGGGGCCGGCCGGGTCGCCCCCCCGCCCCCCCCCCGGACCTGTCCCCCGGCCCCGTAAAACAGCAGCCTCAGGCCGCGAGGATCTCCGCCAGCGTCGCCGCCGCCCTCTCCGCGTCCCCGAACCCGACGTACAGCGGTGTGAACCCGAACCGCAGCACGTCCGGCCTGCGCAGGTCACCCACCACTCCGCGCGCGATCAGCTTCTCCATCACGGCCGGCGCGTCCTCGCACCGCAGCGCGACCTGACTGCCTCGCGCCGCGTGGTCCTCCGGAGTCAGCGACGTGACCCTGCCCGCCGGGACATATCCGGCGACGCACTTCAGGAAGAAGTCCGTGAGCGCCAGGCTCTTGGCCCGTACGGCGTCGATCCCGACCCCGTCCCAAACCTCCAGCGCCGCTTCCAGCGCCAGCATGGACAGGATGTCGGGCGTCCCGACCCGGCCGCGGAGAGCGCCGTCCGCCGCCGTGAACTCGCGGGTCATCGCGAACGGGTCCGCGTGCGAGGTCCAGCCCGGCAGGGGCGAGTCGAAGGCCGGCTGATGACGCTCGGCGACATAGAGGTACGCGGGTGAACCCGGCCCCCCGTTCAGGTACTTGTAGGTGCAGCCGACCGCGAGGTCCACACCGTTCGCGTCGAGCCCGACGGGCAGCGCGCCCGCGCTGTGGCACAGGTCCCAGACCACCAGCGCGCCCGCCTCGTGCACCGCCGCGGTCAGCGCGGGCAGGTCGTGGAGGCGGCCGGTGCGGTAGTCGACGTGGTTGACCAGGACGGCGGCCGTGGTGGGGCCGAGCGCCGACGGCAGGTCCGCCACATCGACGGCCACCAGCTTTCGGCCCGTCATCCGGGCGGCCGACTCAGCGATGTAGCCGTCGGTGGGGAAGCTCGTGGCGTCGACGACGATGTCCGTACGGGCGGGGTCGTCGCACAGCCGGACCGCGCCCACCACCGCCTTGAAGACGTTGACGCTGGTGGAGTCGCCGACCACGATCTGGCCCGGTGCGGCGCCGACGAGCGGTGCTATGCGGTCGCCGATGCGTTCCGGCGCGGTCCACCAGCCGCTCTCGCCCCAGGAGCGGATGCGCAATTCGCCCCACTGCCGCTGCACGACGTCGGCGACGCGCGCCGGCACATGGCCCGGCAGCGCGCCCAGCGAGTTGCCGTCCAGATAGACGCCGTCGTCCAGCGCGAACAGCTTGCGCAGACCGGCCAGTTCGTCTGCGGCGTCGAGCGCCGCGGCCTCGCGGGCCAGGGACTCAGACATGGCTGCGCGCCGTCCACAGCTCGGGGAAGACGTTCTTGCGGGCCCGCTTCTCCAGCCAGGCCACACCGGCGGAACCACCCGTGCCCGTCTTGGAGCCCATCGCGCGGCGCGTCGCCACCAGGTGGTCGTTGCGCCAGCGCCAGACGAGCTCGCCGACGTCCGTCAACGCCTCGCCGAGCAGCACCAGTTCGGAGTCGGGCTCGCCGACGTCCTGTCCTGCGTAGACCGTCGCCCAGACCTTCTCGATCTCGGGGGACGGCTCGTACTTCTGCGACAGATCGCGCTCCAGCACCGCCTCCGGGACCGGCAACCCGCGCCGGGCGAGCAGCCGCAGCACCTCGTCGTACAGGCTCGGCTCGTGCAGCGCCTTCTCCAACTCGGCGTGCACACGCGGCGCGCCGCGGTGCGGCACCAGCATCGACGCCGACTTGTCGCCGAGCAGGAACTCCATCCGCCGGTACATCGCGGACTGGAAGCCGGAGCCCTCACCGAGGGCGCTGCGGTAGGAGTTGAACTGTGCGGGTGTCAGCTGGGCGAGCGGCCTCCACGAGGCGTTCAGCGCCTCCAGCTCACGCACGGACCGCTTCAGCGCGTCCCTCGCCACCTGCACCCGGTCCTCGCGCAGAGCGCGGGTCGCGGTCTCCCACTCGTGGACGATGACGGTGAACCACAGCTCCATGACCTGGGTGGTGACCAGGAAGACCATCTCTCCCGGGTCCTCCGAGAGCGGGTGCTGGAGATGGGTCAGGACGTCCGCCTGGACGTAGTCCTCGTACGGAGTGGTACCCGCGAAATCGAGATTCGGGGTCGCGTCATGTGACATCGCTGTCTCCTCGACGTGTCCGGGTAGCGGTCCGCCCCTTCCTCTTGGTGTGGGAGCCCCGGTCCCCACCGGCATCATAAGCGGAAGGTCAATCGATCACCGGGCGGGTGATCAGCTGATCTCCGGGCCGGTGGGACACGTCCCGGCCGGAAGGCCCGCACCCCCTGTGCAGACGGGGATGCGGGCCTCCGGTTCATCCGAGGGTGTCCGCGGCCGTCTCGGAGGAGTCGCGCAGGAAGGTCGAGCAGCGCTCGTACTCCTCCTGCTCCCCGATCGCCTGCGCGGCGCGGGCCAGCGCGTGCAGGGCGCGCAGGAAGCCGCGGTTCGGCTCGTGCTCCCACGGCACCGGGCCGTGGCCCTTCCAGCCGCTGCGGCGCAGGGAGTCGAGTCCGCGGTGGTAGCCGGTACGCGCGTAGGCGTACGACTCCACGACACTGCCGTTCTCGAAGGCGTCGTCGGCGAGCCGTGCCCAGGCCAGCGAAGAGGTGGGGTACTTGGCGGCGACGTCCGCGGGTGCTGTCCCGGCGGCAAGCAGCTCGCGCGGCTCTGGGTCGTCGGGGAGGTGGGTCGGGGGCGGTCCCCCCAGCAGATTTTCATGGATGGCCATGGTTTCCAGTGTCACAGGTCCATGGGGAATCCGTGGAAGGGGTGCGGCAACGGGGAGCCGGGGGCGATCCTCTTTGTCATGGACTGGGTGAGAACTGCGGGGGTCCTGGCGGCGGTGTGCCTCATGGCCGGATGTGCGTCCGCGGACGAGGGTGAGCGACACGAGGCGTGGGAGGGGCCGTCGGCGCCTCCGTCACTGTCGATCCCGCCGTCCACGTCGGCGTCGGCATCCGGATCGGCGTCACCGTCACCGAGCGTCACCCTGTCGGCGCCGACGGCCTCCGGGACGTCCGCGCGGGTCTCCATGTCCCCGCCGGCCGAGCCTCCCGCCGGGCCCGGAGGCGGGAGCGGGGGCGGGGGCGGGGGCGGGGGCGGGGGCGGAACCAGCAGTGCTGGCGGGAGCGGGGACGGTGGCGGTGGCGGTACGAGCGGCGGCGGGCAGCCCGAACCTCCGGTCGCGCCCGCTCCACCGTCCCAGGACGCCCCCGCGGGCGGCACGGACGGCTTTCCGTACGACGGCGACCTCTGCGCCGACTCGGATCACGGCCCCTACGTCCGGATCACGTCCGCGACCGGCACGGGCACCTCGGCACGGGTGACGGGCCGGGCGGGCTACTTCAGCTGTGACGCCCGCGGCGAGCCGAGCTGGACCTCGACGCCCGAAACGGTGTCGTACCCGCTGAATCCCGAGGCCCACATCACGGTGACCACACCGTTCGTCCCGGCGGGGCAGCGCAGAGCGATGGGCGCGGCGGAGTTCCTGCGCCGGGTGAACGCGCAGGCGGGCGCGAGGCCGCTGGTCTTCCACCACCAGACCGACCCGGAAGCGCTGTGGATCGTCAACCAGATCGACCCCGCGCAGTACTGAGCCGGCCCGTTCCCGAGCGGTACTAGGGCCTGTCCGGGCGGGCGGGGTCCACCTTCGGTCCGGGCACCTGGCGCACCGATGGCTCCAGCGGCGGCGCCCCCACCCCGCAGTGGACCCTGCACTCCGGCCGCGTCCGCCCCGGCACGTGCTCCGGCTTGCGGACCCGCCACAGCGCGATCAGCGCCCCCAGCACCAGCACCCCCGCACACATCGGCATCGCCTTGCGGAACGTCTCCCCGAACTCCACCGCCGACCGGTACGCCTCCGGGCCCATCCCCGTCAGCAACGGCAGCGCCGCCACCGCGAGCAGGCCCGCGGCCCGGGCCGCCGCGTTGTTGATGCCGCTGGCGATACCGGCACGGGCCGTGTCCACGGAGCCCAGCACCGTCGCCGTCAGCGGCGCGACCACCGCCACCATGCCCAGCCCCATGACCAGCAGCGCCGGCAGGACGTCGGCCAGGTAGGACGCGTTCTCGCCGACGCGCAGCATCAGCATCATGCCCGTCGCGCAGAACAGCGGACCCACCGTGAGCGGAATGCGCGGGCCGATCCGGTCCCCCAACTCCCCCGACTTCGCGGAGAAGAACAGCATCATCAGGGTCGTCGGCAGCAGCGCGAGACCCGCGCCGAGCGCCGAGTAACCCGAGACCACCTGGAGTTGCAGCGCGACCAGGAAGAAGAAGCCGCCGAACGCCGCGTACACGCACACGGTCACCAGATTGACCGCGGTGAACAGCCGCGACGCGAAGAGCGACAGCGGCAGCATCGCGTTCGGCCGTCGCCGCTCCAGCAGGACGAAGGCGGTGCCGACGAGGACACCCGCGATGCCCACCCACACGTGCGAGGCGATGAGCGCGTACGTCACCAGGGTCAGCGCGGCCGCGCCGAGCACCGCGCCGAGGATGTCGAACCGGCCGTGCGACTTCGGGTCGCGCGACTCCGGCACATGGCGCAGCGCCACCGGAACACACAGCAGCGCGAGCGGGATGTTGAGCAGGAAGACCCAGCGCCAGCCCGGCCCGTCGACCAGCCAGCCGCCGACGAACGGGCCGATGGCCGCGCCGATGCCGCCGAAGCCGGACCACAGTCCGACCGCGCGGGACCGGTCGTCCGGATGGAAACTGGCCTGGATCAGCGCCAGCGACCCCGGGGTCAGGAGCGCGCCGCCGATGCCCTGCAGGGCGCGGGCGAGCACCAGGACGATGTCGTTGGGCGCCAGGCCGCACAGCAACGACCCGACCGCGAACCAGATGACACCGATGACGAAAATCCTGCGTCGGCCGAAGCGGTCACCGAGTGCCCCGCCCAGCAGGATGAGGCCCGCCAGCGCCAGCGTGTACGCGTTCACGGTCCACTGGAGGACCGCCAGATCCGCGTCGAGGTCCTCGCCGATGCGCGGCAGGGCCACATTGACGACGGTCGAGTCCAGCAGGGCCATGGCGGACCCCAGCACGGTCGTCATGATCACCCACCGACCGGTGGCCGAGGAGAGTCGGATGTCGCCCGGGGGGTTGTCCATACCGGGATCATCCCAGTGGCGGGCGTCTCATTCGAGTCGGCGGAGGGCGCGAATCAGGGCGTCCACCCCGTGCTCGGCCTTGGCGCGGGGACAGCCGACGTTCAGCCGGACGAAGCCCTCGCAGCCGTATGTCGTACCCGGCATGATGGCCACCTTCTCGCGCTCGATCAGCTCCCGCTGAAGCTCCGCGTCATCGATCCCGAGGGCACGCAGATCGATCCAGGCGAGGTAGCCCGCCTGGGGCGGCTCCCAGCCGAGTTGCGGAAACGCGGCGGCGAGCCGCTCGGCGACCATGCGCAGATTGCCGGCCACGTACGAGCCGAGCGCGTCCAGCCACGGACCACCCCGGCGGTACGCGGCGATGTGCGCGGTCAGCGACAGCACGGCGGGCGAGGCGAGTCCCTCCCCGGTCTGCATCCGGCGCAGAAACGCCGCATGGTCGTCGGGGTCGCCGATGATGCCGTACGAACCGCTCAGCGCGGGGAAGTTGAAGGCCTTGGTGGCGGAGGTGATCAGGGCCCAGCGGCCCGTGCCGAACCGGTTCCAGGGCAGATGCCGCTGACCTGGGGCCACGAAGTCGCGGTGGACGAAGTCGGCGTGGATCTCGTCGCTGACGACGGCGACTCCGTACGCGGCCGCCAGCCGTGCCGTCTCCGTCAGCTCGGCCTCCGTCCACACCCGCCCGGTCGGGTTGTGGGGCGAGCAGAGCACCAGCACGGTGCTGTCGGGCCGGGCGAGCTGCCGCTCCAATGCCGCCATGTCACCGGCGGGCACCCCGCGCAGCTCCCGTCCGAGCCCGGATATCGCCTTCAGGAAACCGTCGTAGGTGGGGGTGTGGACGACGATCCCGTCATCGGGCTCGCTCCACATACGCAGCAGCTGTGAGAGCTGGTTGAGCACCGAGGGCCCGTAGACCAGCCGGTCGGTGTCTATCGCGGTGTCGTAGCGGCTGCTGAACCAGTGGCCGACCGCGGACAGGAAGTCGTCGTGCCGCCAGTCGGTGTAGCCGAAGACACCGTGGGCGACGCGCTGCTGGAGCGCGTCCAGCACTTCCGGCGGGGAGGTGAAGTCCATGTCCGAGATGGTGAACGGCAGCAGCCCGTCCACCCCGAAGCGGTCGGCGACCCCGTCCCACTGGATGCACCAGGTGCCGCGGCGGTCGACGACGGTGTCGAAGTCGTACGTCATCGTGAGATCTCCTGACGGCATGCCGCGGGCCCGGCACCCCGGGAAGGGATGCCGGGCCCGGCGGGCGTGAGGCTGCGGTGCGGACGGTGCCTACTTGAGCTTGGTGCCCGTGGAGCGCAGGGCGGCGCAGGCCTCGGAGACACGCTTGGCCATGCCGGCCTCGGCGGCCTTGCCCCAGGTGCGCGGGTCGTAGGTCTTCTTGGAGCCGACCTCGCCGTCGACCTTCAGCACACCGTCGTAGTTCTTGAACATGTGGTCCGCGACGGGCCGGGTGAAGGCGTACTGGGTGTCGGTGTCGAGGTTCATCTTGACGACGCCGTTCTCCAGGGCGGTCGCGATCTCCTCGGCCGTCGAACCGGAACCACCGTGGAACACGAAGTCGAAGGGCTCGGCCTTGCCGAACTTCTTGGCGACGCCCTCCTGGAGGTCCTTCAGCAGCTCGGGGCGCAGGACGACGTTGCCCGGCTTGTAGACGCCGTGGACGTTGCCGAAGGAGGCGGCGAGCAGGTAGCGGCCCTTCTCCCCGAGGCCGAGCGCCTCGGCGGTGCGGATCGCGTCGTCGACGGTGGTGTAGAGCTCGTCGTTGATCTCGTGGGTGACACCGTCCTCCTCGCCGCCGGTCGGGGTGATCTCGACCTCAAGGATGATCTTGGCGGCGGCGGCCTGCGCGAGCAGTTCCTGCGCGATGGCCAGGTTGTCCGCGAGGGTCTCGGCGGAGCCGTCCCACATGTGGCTCTGGAACAGCGGGTTCTTGCCCGCGGCGACGCGCTCGGCGGAGATGGCGAGCAGCGGACGGACATAGCCGTCCAGCTTGTCCTTGGGGCAGTGGTCGGTGTGCAGGGCGACGGTGATGTCGTACTTCGCGGCGACGACGTGCGCGAACTCGGCCAGGGCGACCGCTCCGGTGACCATGTCCTTGTTGTACTGGCCACCCAGGAACTCGGCACCGCCGGTGGAGATCTGGATGATGCCGTCGCTCTCGGCCTCCGCGAAGCCGCGCAGTGCAGCGTGCAGGGTCTGGGAGGAGGTCACGTTGATGGCCGGGTAGGCGAACTTGCCTGCCTTCGCCCGGTCGAGCATCTCGTTGTAGACCTCGGGGGTTGCGATGGGCATCTGTCCGCTCCTTGGGATGTGCGGGTGTTAAGTGCTGGCCCTGACCTGGGGGCGACGTCATCGTCGGCGCCTATCTTTCCAGACTCTTCACCGGACTCCACCCCGCCCGGGCTGCGCGTATGCGAGAAGGACGGACCGTTTCACGTGAAACAGCCCGCCCTTCATCGTCTTGGCAGGTCAGAAGCCCTCGCCGGTCAGGCCAGGCCGAGCTCGTCCAGCGAGTACGCGGACAGATACGGCACCCCGGCCGTGCCGCTGATCTTCTCCCCGGCGCCGGTCGCCCGGTCCACGATCGTCGCCACGGCCACGACCTCGCCGCCGGCCTCGCGCACGGCCTCGACAGCGGTGAGCGGCGAACCGCCGGTGGTGGAGGTGTCCTCGACGACAAGGCAGCGCCGGCCCTTGATGTCCGGGCCCTCGACGCGCCGCTGCATACCGTGCGCCTTGGCGGCCTTGCGGACGACGAAGGCGTCCACGCGCCGCCCGCGCGCGGCGGCGGCGTGCAGGATCGACGTCGCCACCGGGTCGGCGCCCAGTGTGAGCCCGCCGACGCAGTCGAAGTCCAGGTCGGCGGTCAGGTCGGACATGACCTGACCGACGAGCGGAGCGGCGGTTCCGTCGAGCGTGATCCGGCGAAGGTCCACGTAGTAATCGGCCTCAAGACCCGACGAGAGGGTCACCTTGCCGTGCACCACGGCCTTGTCCTTGATCTGCTGGAGCAGCTCATCGCGTACGTCAGTCATGCCCACGAGCTTAGGTGCTGCCGCGCCGGTCACAGTCGGCGCCAGCTCCAGGTCGCGGCCATCTCCAGCGGGTCGATCGGGGTGACGAAGCGCGGATCGGAGTCGAGGCCGTTCGGCGGACCGGACTGGGGCTCCACGCACACCGCCTCCTCCTGCTCGTCGTAGACCACGACCCACTCGGAGCGGCTGGTGACGGTCAGCTCCAGTTGCTCGGGCCACGTGAGGGTGACGAGAACGCCGTCGGGCATGCCGAAGCAGTCGTCCCACGGGCTCGGCTGCGGCGGGATCCGGTGGCCGGTCGGGAGGTGGTCCTCACCGCGCTCCGCCTGCCAGGCGGCGGTGAAGTCGACGCGCACGTCCTCGCCCCCGAGGTTGCGCAGGAACCAGGGATGCCAGCCGACCTGAGCGGGGAACGAGGTGTCGTACGTCTCGACGCCCATGGTGAGCGTCAGCGAGTTCTCCGTCAGTTCGAATGTCTGCGTGACGCGCCCGGTGTACGGCCAGGGCTCGGCGAGTTCGAAGGTGAAGGCCGCCTCGTCCTTGCCGGCGCGGGCGGTGCGCCAGGCGACGTCCCGGCCGATGCCGTGGATGGCGTGCGGCGGGGAGTTGAGCGGCAGTTGATGCACCACGTCGCCGTTGCGGAACCGGCCGTCCCCGACCCGGCCGCACCACGGGACCATCGGGAAGGAGCCGTACCGCTCGCCCTGTCGGAGCACCTCGGTGCCTCCGATGACCAGGCTTGCGACGCGGCAGCCGTTCTGCGGATGCACGGTCAACTCGACGTCTCCGGCTGCCAGCCGGACGCTCTCTTCGCTGCTACTCACACGACGACACTACTGTTCGCCGCGCCGCCGTACGGCGGACTACCGGGTCCCGGTGGCCCGTTGTCGCGGTCCGGTGGCCGGGACGCGCGCGGTCCCGTGGGCCGCGCACGGCGGCCTACCTGCGGCGGCGCAGCGCCCGGCCCACCACGACCGCCGACGCGACCGCGAGGGCCGCGGCGGGTGCGAGCCAGCGCAGCGGCACACCCACACCGGCGGCGTCCGGGGCGGGCATGGGCGCGTACCGGCCGCGCGGCGGCGCGTGGTCGACCTCTTCGGCGCTGCGTCCGATCATGGTCCGCCGGGCGTGCGCGGCTTCCGCCATCGGCTCGTCGGAGGGGCCGGGGAGATCGTCCAGATCGTTCTCCTCCAGCTCGTCGGCCGCGCCGGGAAGATCCGTGTCGAACTCGTCGTCGGCCAGCGGTCCGAGCGAGGGCGGCGGCACCGGGGCGTCGAGGACCGTCTCCTCCGTCGAGGGCGTCTCCTCCTCCCCGGGCTCCTCCTCGTCGAGGGGATCGGGGGCGATGTCGTCCGTCTCCGCGGTCGCGCTCTGCGTACCGGCGGGTGTGCCATCGGCCGGCGACGCGTCCTCGTCGTCCACGAGTCCGAGGCGCTCGGCGTCGTCCGAGCTCACGGGCCCGGGGCTCTCGCCGCCGCCGGCTCCCGCGGCCGGCTCGATCGCGACGGTCGCCAGACGCTCCGCGAACCGGTCGAGCATGCGGTGGGCCGCCTGTTCAGCGGACTGCTCGGACAGCTCGGAGAGTCTGCCCTTCGCCGTGGACGTGCCTGTGAAGCCGATCGTCGTGCCGCCCTCCGCCTCGGTGGGGCGGATCGTGAGCGACACCTGCACCGAGCCCGTCCCGCGGGACTCCACACCGTCGCCCTCGACCGTGAACACATCGTCCCGTTCGACGATGCGCAGGGCACCGCGATAGGTGATCGAGTGATTGGCGATGCGGACCTTGAGCCGACCGGAGAGCGGGCCCGCGGACTCGTCGGCGTCCTGTTGGAGGCCCGTGACACAGCGAGCGACCCGGGCAGGGTCCCTCAGCGCCTGTCGGACGGTCTCTGCCGGAACCGGAACGAACACCTCATGGTCCATGGAAGTCGAGCGTACCCAGAGCGACCGCTCACGTCTGCGATTCACTCCGTGTATCGCGGATGGATCAGCGTCGAAGGCGGCAGGTCCCGGCGTCTCGTGCGCTCGGCGCCCCAGGCGTCGGCGGCCAGCACGGCCCGGCTGAGCGAACGCAGGCGCGGCGCGCGGGGATCGAGGCCGAGTTCCGGGGTGCGTCCCGGCGCGGCCAGCAGCAGACCCCAGTCGTACGGCTCAAAGGCCCGGCCGGTGGCCCGGTCGGGTCCGGCGGCGAACCCGGAGGACGGCGCGGTGGCGCGATAGGGGCTGGTGCCGAATCCCGCCGCCCGCAGGGTCGCGTCGACCGTCCAGTAGGTGTGCGGGCGTGAGGTCACGGGTCCCGCGTGCACGGCGAGCCGGCCCCGGTCCGCGAGCACCCGCGCGACCAGTCCGTAGAACTCCTGGGAGTAGAGCTTGGTGCTGGCGGTGATGCCGGGGTCGGGCAGATCGGCGATGACCACGTCGTATCCCCCGCGCGCCGAGCGGAGCCAGCGGAAGGCGTCCTCGGTGACCACCCGTGTCCGCGGATCGCGGTAGGCACGGTCGTTCAGCTCGGTCAGGGCGGGGTCGGTGCGGGCCAGCCGGACGACGCCCGGGTCCAGCTCGACGACCGTCACCGAGGTGACGTCGCGGTAGCGCAGCACCTCCCGCGCGGCGAGCCCGTCCCCGCCCCCGAGGACCAGCACCCGGGTGTGCGGGCCCCGCATGGCGGGATGCACCAGCGCCTCGTGGAAGCGGTACTCGTCACGGCCGCTGACCCGCAGCCGGCCGTCGAGGAAGAGATCGGGCGGCCCCGACGGGCGGCCGGTCAGCACCACTTCCTGGATGTCGGTGTGCACGGCGACGCGCACCCGGTCGCCGTAGACCGCGCGGCGTGCGGCCCGCTCGAAGTCGTCGACCAGCACGGTCGCGGTGGCGAGGACGGCCAGCACCAGCACGTTCGCGACGAGGAGCCAGCCGCGCGAACGGGGGGTCAGATCCCGGCGGAAGAGCCAGAGAACGAGCGAACCGCCGGCGATCGCGTTGACGGCGCCGGTGAGCAGTCCGCCGGTGAGCTGGCCGAGCCAGGGCAGCAGCAGAAAGGGGAAGGCGAGCCCACCGACGAGGGCGCCCACGTAGTCGGCGGCGAACAGGTCCGCGACCGTGCCCTCCGCGTCCCGCCGGGAGATGCGCTGGATGAGGGACATCAACAGCGGGATCTCCGCGCCGATGAGCACCCCGATGGCGAGCGAGAACGCCACCAGCACCACCCGGGACTCGCCGATCCACGCGAACGCCGCGTACAGCACCATCGCCGAGCAGCCGCCGACGAGCGCGAGCGCCAGCTCCAGCAGTCCGAACCCGACCGCGGCGCGGCAGCGCAGCCGCTTGGCCAGCAGCGAGCCGATGCCCATGGCGAAGACCATCACGGACAGGACCACGGAGGCCTGGGTGACCGAGTCGCCGATCAAATACGAGGCGAGCGCGACCAGTTCGAGCTCGTACACCAGTCCACAGGCAGCGCAGACGAAGACCGCCGCCAGGACGAGGAACCGGCCCGCGTCGGGGCGCACGGGCAGGGACACCGCTCTCTGGGGCGGTGACAACTGCTGCGGCCGGTCGATCATGCCGTAACGCTACGTCACGGCACTCGCGCACCCTGTCACCCACAAGGGTGCAACTACCCCGGACGGTGCCGACTGGAGGGACGCGGGCTCGAGGAGGGACGGGGATGTGCGCCGGGCGGGCGAAAGAGCGCCCACGCGGGTGCGGGTGACGACGAGATGGCCCTCCTGGGGATAGGCGTGCCAGGTGCGCCAGCGCACCTGGCCTTCGGACCGCTGCGCCATCATCGCGGTGAAGGCGTGCGGCGAGCCGGGAAACGTCCCGGCCAGCGAGTGGGGATGATCGGCGACAAGAGCGAGCAGTTCCTGCGCCCGGCCCGCGAACGAGCCCTGCGACAGCGTCTCGACGCGGGCGGCGAATTCGTACTCCCAGTCGCCGAGTCTCTTGGCGACACCCAGCGGCAGCGGCGTACTGCTGCCGGGCATACAGGCGACGGTCTCGGAACAGCTGCCGCCGTCTTCCTGGAGCAGCACCTGATGGGAGGCGCCCAGCAGCCTCAACTGCAGTTTCGCTCGGTCCAGTTCAAGGTCGAGAACGGCCAGGGCGGGAAGTGGCTCCCGGCCCAGGGCCCAGGCGAGGTCGGCGGCACGGGTGTCGGTGTAGGCAGTCTGAAGGGTCGTAAGCATGGGTCGGCTCCGCAAGCATGCTTCGGCGGGGGTGGACACGTGGACCTGGGGCGCCCCTGACAGGGAGTTCAAGAGGATCCGGGGACCGTTCCGCTCGGGTCCGAGCTGGTCCAAGGGCTTGATGGTTCCAACAGGTTCCAACAGCGAGGGAATCACGAAGTAAGTGGCGCTCACCGCGTTTTTACCCAAGTTCGAGGGGTTTCCATCCCCTCGGGGGCCTTACAGTTCAACTGTTCAACAAGTTGCTCCGGACGGGTCGACGTGACGCCGGTGGCCTCCGCGCGGTACCGGGGCCGGGCGCCACTCCTGCTGCGCACGCCGGCCACCTCGAAAACCCCCGGGAACCCGCGAACCCGGGAACCCGCGAACCCGAGAACCCGCGAACCCGAGAACCCGAGAACCCGAGAACACCGACAACCCAGACGACCCCGAACCGCGGCACGGCCGAAGCGCCGAGTCGGCCGACACAACAGGGCACCCGGCGATGGTTCCCCACCGGGTGCCCTGTCGACGTGCGCGGACCAGCTGCCCCGTGTCAGCTGCCTCCGCCTCCGCAACCGCCGCCTCCGCCTCCGCCGCACGACGACCCGCCGCCGCAGGACGAGGATGAGCCGCCGCCGCACGAGCTGCCGCCCCCGCTGTCACCACCGGCCCACCAGCTGCCGCCGGCGCCCGCCCCGCCGCTGCTCCGGGCCGTACGCGTGCGCCGCGTGCTGCCGCCGCCGCCCCTGATCACCGCGACGATCACGCCCAGCACGAAAATGCCCAGCAGAATGCCGAAGAAAGCCGGCATCGCTCTCACCGTCCTCTCGTTCCCCCGAAGCGAGACCCCCGCGTCTTCGCGTGACCGCTTCTTGCGTGGGAGGGAGATGCCCTCGGCGTCTCGGGCCCAAAGCAGACTTGAGGAACTCCAGAGCTTGCGCACAGGATGGCGGTCATGAACGCACGCGCGCCCGAGTCCCGGCCCCTGCTCAACCGCCGTCTCGCGGAGTTCGGCACGACGATCTTCGCGGAGATGTCGGCGCTGGCCCTGCGGACCGGATCGATCAACCTCGGCCAGGGGTTCCCCGACACCGACGGACCCGACGAGATCAGGGAAGCCGCGGTACGGGCGCTGCGCGACGGGCGCGGCAACCAGTACCCGCCGGGCCCCGGTGTGCCCGAGCTGCGCACCGCGGTCGCCGACCACCAGCGCAGCCGGTACGGCCTCGTCCACGACCCCGACACGGAGGTGCTGGTCACCGCGGGGGCGACCGAGGCCATCGCGGCCTGTCTCCTCGCGCTCGTCGAACCCGGTGACGAGGTCGTCGCGCTGGAGCCGTACTACGACTCGTACGCCGCCTGCATCGCGATGGCCGGCGGCCGCCGCGTGCCGGTGACGCTCAGGCCGCGGGACGGCGCGTACCACCTGTATCTCGACGAGCTGCGCGACGCCGTCACCGACCGGACCCGGCTCATCCTGCTGAACACCCCGCACAACCCGACCGGCACCGTGCTCAGCCGCGAGGAACTGGCCGAGATCGCCGAGATCGCCGTCGAGCGGGATCTGCTGGTCGTCACGGACGAGGTGTACGAGCACCTGGTGTTCGACGGCGAGCACACGCCCATCGCCACCTTCCCGGGGATGCGGGAGCGCACGGTCACCATCGGGTCGGCGGGCAAGACCTTCTCGTT
Organism: Streptomyces sp. NPDC096193; assembly: GCF_040302905.1. Taxonomy (NCBI): domain Bacteria; kingdom Bacillati; phylum Actinomycetota; class Actinomycetes; order Kitasatosporales; family Streptomycetaceae; genus Streptomyces; species Streptomyces sp. NPDC096193. The sequence continues at coordinate 14,010 of NZ_JBEOSJ010000005.1, forward strand.
CACCGGCTGGAAGGTCGGCTGGGTGACGGCCGCGCCGGAGCTCGTGGCCGCCGTGCGCTCGGCCAAGCAGTTCCTGACGTATGTGTCCGCCGGACCGTTCCAGTACGCGGTGGCCGAGGCCCTGCGGCTGCCGCAGACGTACTTCGACGGGCTCCGCGACGACCTGCGGGCGAAGCGGGACCTGCTGAGCGCCGGGCTCGCCGACGCCGGCTTCGCGGTCTACCGGCCGGCCGGGACGTACTTCGTCACCACCGACATCCGGCCGCTGGGCGAGGACGACGGCTTCGCGTTCTGCCGGGCACTGCCCGAGCGGTGCGGGGTGGTCGCCATCCCCAACGCGGTGTTCTACGACCACCGCGACCAGGGAGCACCCTTCGTCAGGTTCGCCTTCTGCAAGCGGGAGAGCGTGCTCCAGGAGGCCGTGACCCGTCTCAAGGGGCTCGCTAGCGGCTGAGGCCGCGGCTGTCACGGCCGACACGCGTCCCTTCGACCGACCGGGTAGGAACCGGCCCCGTCAGCCGGTCAGCGCGTGCGAGTGCGGCCGCGGCCGCTCATGGTCGGATTGTCCGACCCATGTGCGCGCCCCGGAGGTGCACCCTGTCCGCCGAGACCTTCGACCGAGCAGCGGCGGCGGGCGCACGGCCCGTACCCCGCTGGCGCGCCGCTCTGCTGCGGGCGGCACCGGCGCTGGGGCTGTTCGCCGCGGCGCGGCTGACCGGACTGCTGGTGATGGCCGGCTGGGCCTGGCACATCGGGCGATCGCCGCGCGCGATCATCGCCCGCGCCTGGGACTCCGACTGGTACATGCTGATCGCCGAGCACGGCTACGGGCGCACCCTGTACTGGCCGGACGGCGCGGTCCAGAGCGACCTCGCCTTCTTCCCGCTCTATCCGGCGCTGATCCGGGCGGTGACCACCGTCCTGCCGGTGACCAGCGGGACCGCCGGGCTGCTGATCTCCTGGACCGCGGCGGGCGCCGCGGCCTGGGGCGTCTACGCCGTCGTGGAACGGCTGCACGGACGGCGCACCGCGACCGTGACGGTGGTGCTGTGGGGGCTGCTGCCCCACTCGATCGTGCTGTCCATGGCGTACACGGAGCCGGTGCTGACGGCCTTCGCCGCCTGGTCCTTGTACGCGGTGCTCACCCGCCGCTGGCTGTGGGCGGGGACGCTCGCGACGCTCGCCGGTCTGTCGCGGCCCAACGGGATCGCGGTGGCGGCGGCGGTCGTCGCGGTGGCGGCGTACGCACTGGTGCGGGCGGCCCGCGGGGGCGAGCGGGCCGGGTGGCGCGTCTGGGCGGGCGCGGCCGTGGCACCGCTCGGCTGGTTCGGCTATGTGCTCTCGGTCGGCTTCCGCAAGGGCGATGTGCTGGGCGGGTACTTCGCCGTACAGCGCGGCTGGACCTCGAAGTTCGACTTCGGGGTCGGGGCACTGAAGGTGGTGCGGGACATCGTGCTGAGGCCGACGCTGTTCTCGCTGATGGTCGCGCTGATGGTGGTCGCGGCCGCGGTGCTGCTGTTCGCGCTGCTCGTCCTGGACCGGCCGCCGGCCGCGATCGTCGTCTACACGGCCGTGCTGCTGCTGATCACGCTCGGCGGCTCGGGCTTCTTCGAGTCCAAGCCGCGCTTCCTGCTGCCTGCCTTCCCGCTGCTGCTGCCGCTCGCCCGCGCGCTGACAAGAGCCCGGCCCGGGACGGCGGTCGTGATGACCGTCGCCCTGGCCGGGCTCTCGTTCGCCTACGGGACGTATCTGCTGACGCTGTCCCCCATCGCGCTGTAGCGGGGAGAGGCAGCGTCGCAGTCACGGCCTAGGCGTCGTCGGCGGGCTTCTCCTCGGCCGGCTCCAGGCCGAGCTGCTCGACGAGCCACTTGTCGAACTCGATGGCGGCGCGCACCCAGCTGACGGTGGAGGACACGAAGTGCTCCAGGCTGACGCCCGTACCGGTCAGCATCTGCGCCTCGCCGATGAGACGGATGGTGGCGGGGGTCTCCTCCTCGTCGTGGAGGTGTGTGTAGACCTTGGGCCACAGGGTGCGGCGGTTCCAGTCGTCGATCACGTCGAGGATCTTCTGCTTGTCCTCGACGGGCAGCGGCCGGTCGTAGAAGGTCCGCACCGAGAAGACCTGCTGGTCGTCCTCGCCACGGAACATGAAGTACGTGCGGAATTCCTCCCACGGGGCGGCGAGGTCACCCTCGTCGTCGACGACGTACTTCAGCTCCATCTGGTCGAGGAGCTGCTTGACCAGGTCCTGGTCGGGAACGACGGGGCCCGCCGGTCCTGCGGCCTGAGGCTGGTTCTGGCCCCCGAAATTCGGAATCGAGGACGGATCGATGGTCACCGTGGATTTCCCTTCGTACGGATGTGGCCATCCTCCACCATGCGACGCGGGGGCTGGCAACCCCTACCGGTGACGCGGCGCGATCTCCCCGCTCCGGGTCAAAGCGCGGAGCGGGGAGAGGGGGCCCTCAGAGCGTCTTGCCGGTGGCCGGGCCGACGATCAGACCGTCTCCGACACGGTCCACCCGGACCGTGTCGCCCTCGGCGACCTCGCCCGCCAGGATCTCCTTCGCGAGCCGGTCGCCGATCGCCGTCTGGACCAGACGGCGCAGCGGCCGGGCGCCGTACGCGGGGTCGTTGCCCTCGTCGGCGAGCCACTCCAGGGCCGCCGGGGTGATGTCCAGCGTGAGGCGGCGCTCCGCCAGGCGCTTGGCGAGCCGCTCGATCTGGAGTTTCGCGATACGGGCCAGCTCGTCCTTCGAGAGGGCCGAGAAGACCACGAGGTCGTCGAGGCGGTTGAGGAACTCCGGCTTGAAAGAGGACCTCACGACCTCCAGGACCTGTTCCTTCTTCTCCTCCTCGCTGGTGAGCGGCTCCACCAGGTACTGGCTGCCCAGGTTGGAGGTGAGGACCAGGATCGTGTTGCGGAAGTCGACCGTGCGGCCCTGCCCGTCCGTGAGGCGGCCGTCGTCGAGCACCTGGAGCAGGATGTCGAAGACCTCGGGATGGGCCTTCTCCACCTCGTCCAGCAGCACGACGCTGTACGGGCGCCGGCGCACCGCCTCGGTGAGCTGGCCGCCCTCCTCGTAGCCGATGTAGCCGGGGGGCGCGCCCACCAGGCGGGCGACGGTGTGCTTCTCGCCGTACTCCGACATGTCGATACGGACCATCGCCCGCTCGTCGTCGAAGAGGAAGTCCGCGAGCGCCTTGGCCAGCTCGGTCTTGCCCACGCCCGTGGGGCCGAGGAAGAGGAACGAGCCCGTCGGACGGTCCGGGTCGGCGATACCGGCGCGGGTGCGCCGTACCGCGTCGGACACCGCCTGCACCGCCTCGGACTGGCCGATGAGCCGGCGACCCAGCTCGGCCTCCATCCGCAGCAGCTTCTGCGTCTCGCCCTCCATCAGGCGTCCCGCCGGGATGCCGGTCCAGGAGCCGACCACGTCCGCGATGTCGTCGGGGCCGACCTCCTCCTTGACCATCGTGTCGTGGCGGACCTCGGCCTCCGCCGCGGAGGCCTCCTCCAACTCCCGCTCCACGGAAGGGATCTCGCCGTACAGCAGCTTCGAGGCGGAGTCGAAGTCACCGTCGCGCTGGGCGCGTTCGGCCTGGCCGCGCAACTCGTCGAGCTTCTCCTTCAGCTCACCGACGCGGTTGAGACCCTCCTTCTCCTTCTCCCAGCGGGCGTTGAGGCCGCGCAGCTCCTCCTCCTTGTCGGCGAGGTCGCGGCGCAGCTTCTCCAGGCGCTGCTTGGAGGCGGCGTCGGACTCGTTCTTGAGCGCCAGCTCCTCCATCCGCAGCCGGTCGACGGCGCGCTGGAGTTCGTCGATCTCCAGCGGCGAGGAGTCGATCTCCATCCGCAGCCGGGACGCGGCCTCGTCCACCAGGTCGATCGCCTTGTCGGGCAGGAAGCGCGAGGTGATGTACCGGTCGGACAGCGTGGCCGCCGCGACCAGCGCGGAGTCGGCGATCTGGACCTTGTGGTGCGCCTCGTAGCGCCCCTTGAGACCGCGCAGGATCGCGATCGTGTCCTCGACGGTCGGCTCGGCGACCAGCACCTGCTGGAAACGCCGCTCCAGCGCCGGGTCCTTCTCGATCCGCTCGCGGTACTCGTCGAGGGTCGTCGCGCCGACCATGCGCAGCTCACCGCGGGCGAGCATCGGCTTGAGCATGTTGCCCGCGTCCATCGCGGAGTCGCCGCCGGCGCCCGCGCCGACGACCGTGTGCAGCTCGTCGATGAACGTGATGATCTGTCCGTCGCTCGCCTTGATCTCGGAGAGCACGGTCTTGAGCCGCTCCTCGAACTCACCGCGGTACTTCGCACCTGCCACCATCGCGCCGAGGTCGAGGGCCACCAGCCGCTTGTTCTTGAGCGACTCGGGCACGTCCCCCTTCACGATCCGCTGGGCGAGTCCTTCGACGACGGCGGTCTTGCCGACGCCGGGCTCACCGATGAGCACCGGGTTGTTCTTGGTGCGCCGGGACAGCACCTGGACGACCCGGCGGATCTCATGGTCCCGGCCGATGACCGGGTCGAGCTTGCCCTCGCGGGCCGCGGCCGTGAAGTCCGTACCGAACTTCTCCAGCGCCTTGTACTGACCCTCGGGATCCGGGGTGGTCACCCGTCGTCCTCCCCTTGCCGTCTCGAACGCGTCCAGCAGTTTCTTCGCCGACGCGCCCTGCTGCGCCAGCACTTCACCGGTGGCCCCGCCCTTGGCCGCCAGGCCGATCAGCAGGTGCTCGGTGGAGAGATAGTCGTCCCCGAGCTCCTTGGCCCGCTGTCCCGCGTCGGCGACGACGGCGAGCAGCTCGCGGTTGGGCTGCGGCGGAGCGACGGTGGACCCCGTGACACTGGGCTGCGCGGCCAGCAGCCGCTCCACCCCGGACCGCACGGCGGCCTGGTCCGCCTCCACGGCGGCCAGCAGATCGATGATGTTGGCGTTGTCCTCACCGGCGAGGAGTGCCAGCAGCAGGTGTGCGGGGGTGAGATCGGGATGGCCCGCGGTCACCGCCTGACTGGTGGCGGCGTTGATGGCATCCCGGCTCTTGTTGGTCAGCTCGGCGTCCACGTGCGCTCTCTCCTCCTTGCGGGTGGGGGTGTCCCTCAACACTGACTCAGCGAACTTGCACAAAGTTGAGTCTATTCCACTCAACCAGTCACGCGTCACCGCGGCAGCGCCTCCGGCCCACCCCGGCCTCGGGCCGTCCACCTAGCCTGGGGCCATGGCCACAGACGTATCCCATCTCAGTGCCGAGTACCTCGCGTTCTGGCGTGAACACCATCTCTGCACCCTCACGACCCTGCGGCCGGACGGCAGCCCGCACGTCGTGCCGGTGGGGGTGACCTTCGACCCGCGGACGGGGACCGCCCGGGTGATCGCCAACCGGCACACGCGCAAGGTGGCCCACGTGCTGGCGTCCGCAGACGCAGACGCAGACGGAGAGGCGGAGCTCGCGGAGGGGCGGGGCGCCCGGGTGGCCGTCTGCCAGGTCGACCGCAGGCGGTGGGCGACGCTGGAGGGCAGGGCGAGGGTGCGCACGGAGCCCGACGCGGTCGAGGACGCGGTGCGGCGCTACGCGGAGCGCTACGGGCGGATGCCGAAGCCCAACCCGGACCGGGTGCTCATCGAGATCGCCGTGGAGCGGGCACTCGGCAAAGCCTGACCGGAGCGCCGGCCGGCCGGAGGCGCCGCGGCGCGCAGGAGCGGGGGAAACGCCGCGATGCGCAAGGGCGGGGGGAAGGCCGCGGCGCGCAGGCGTGGGGGGAACGCCGCGGAGCAGTACGGGAAATGCACAGCGGCGCCATCGTGTTTCAGGTCCACGATGGCGCCGCTGTGTGGGGGAAGCACCCGAGCGATCTACAACGACGGGGGAATCGCTCAGGCACTGCGGGGGGTGGCAGTGGTGGTGTCGGGCTCGACCATCTGATGGTCTCGCTGGTCGAGATTGACAAAAATCATGCCGTAGCGGATGGCGCAGCGAACGGGCTGCGGCGCTCCACGGGGCCGGCGAAGGCACCGGTAGGCACGGACGTCCTCGTCCTCCTCGCGCGCCACGACGATCGGCTCTCCGAACAGGGTGACCATCAACGAGTCGCCACGGTGGGGGATTGCCGTGACGAGATCGATGAAATGCCACCCCGATCGATAGGCCGTGGCCATCTCGCGCCGGAAGACCCGGTCGTCCGGGGGAACCGTCATGCTTCTGTGCTGGTCGGAGGGACGACTCCCCAGGAAGGCTCGCCAAGGTCGCCTGCGACCTTCGCGGGCGCCGAGGCACCCCAGGACGGCTCTGGCGGAATGCCCGCCACTTGACCCGTGGGCACGGAGGCGGCCTGCGCCGTCGCCACCGTGTCGGGGGAAGTGCCGCTCCAGGAGGTCTCGCCGGAAGCCACCGCGCCTAGCGCGGCCGCCGCTAGGGCAAAAGCACAAAGAGCACGTAGCGTCCTAGACATGGGTGATCTCCACCTCTTTTGATCATTCCTCCTCCCCCGCGAATAAGACGATGTCTCACTCCGAACGCTTGCACCAGCGACGGCAGGCATCATGTTCCTGTATTGCAGGAGCCTGAGGGGGTGCGTATGACAGCAAACGAGGGCGAACCCGGACACTCTCACGCAGACGGTGAGCTGTGCGAAGCGGGGAAAAGTCTGTACATCACCGCTCTGCGTACCGGGCGTATAGCCCGGTCAGAGGCAGCGGCCACACCGTGCCTCTACGATCTCGCCCTGCTGCACCCGGATCCCGACGACGCCCAGTGGCTCCGGCCGGTTCCGCCGACCACTGCGCTGACACAGCTGATACACCCCATCGAGCGGGAGATCCAAGAGCGCAGACGCCGAACTGTCGCTCTGACCGATGCTCTTGAGCCATTCATGGCGTTCACCGCTCAGAACTCCACCGTCCCACAGGGGATCACGGTCCTCGAAGGCCTCAACCGGATCAACACAACCCTCGACCAAGTCACCGCAGACTGCACCGAGGAGCTTCTCACGGTCCAGCCCGGCAGCGGGCGGCAACCGCATGTCCTGGAGAAGGCCCTGCGCAGGGTGGAACCGCTGATCGAGCGGGGCGTACGGATGCGCACGCTCTACCAGCACACCGCCCGCCACCACCCCGCCACGCTCGCCTACATGGAGGCGGTCGCGCCGGCCGGCGTGGAGGTGCGGACCCTGGAGGAGATCATCGAGCGGTTGATCATCATCGACCGCAAAGTCGCGTTCATCCCCGCGAGCAGCGACCGGCTGTCCGCGCTGGAGCTGCGGCACAAGGGGATCGTCGAGTATCTCGTCGGTGTCTTCGAGCAGTTCTGGCTGCACGGCATCCCGTGGGAGGAGCCGATCTCGTACGGACCCGTCGTCGACGGCATCACCGGCGTACAGCGTTCCATCGCGAAACTGCTGGTCGAAGGCCATGTGGACGAGGCGATCGCGCGGCGTCTCGGGATGAACGTGCGGACCTGCCGGGCCCATATCGCCAAGCTGGGCTCGTCGCTCGGCAGCGGCAGCCGCGCTCAACTGGGCTATCTCATCGCCCGGTCGGGGATTCTGGAGCAGGACGCGGAGGCGATTCCCGTCAGCCGCTGACGCGTTCGGGGGCGGCGCACAGACGACCGGAATCCGTCGCCCCGGGGCCCGGGGCGACGCACGGTGTGCCGGATGTGTGCATGGCCGCGCGCGGCGGCGACGTGTGTCGGGCGGGTACGAGCTCGCGCCGGGCGGCGGGCGCGGGGCGCCGGGCGGCGGCCGACGCGCCAGACGGGTGCGTGCTGGCGGCAGGCCGCGGCCGACAGGTCAGGCGGGTACGTGCTCGCGGCAGGCCGCGGCCGACAGGTCAGGCGGGTACGTGCTCGCGGCAGGCCGCGGCCGACAGGTCAGGCGGGTACGTGCTCGCGGCAGGCGGTGACGATCTCCTCCAGATCGGCGACGGCCGCGGGCACTCCCTCGGTCAGCAGCACACCCGCCGGGTTGAGCATCACCTCGTCCACCCCGGCGGCCCGGTAACCGGCGAGCGCCTCGGCGATCTCCGCGGGCTGCCGGTGACGACGACTTGGTGGTCCAGGAGCGCGGCCGCGCTCGCCGCCGGGTCGTGCGGGTCGACGGCGACGCCCGCGCGGCTCAACATCGCGGCGTAGTGCGGCGCCCTGAGGTGTTCGCCGACCGCGGCGAGCGGGATCCGGCGGGGTCCGGGCCGGGGCGGGCCACGGCCACATGGACGGCGGTCGCGATCCGGGGCCGTACGGGCCCCTCAGCGGCTCCCTGGCGGGCTGTGGCACCCTCGGTCAGCGCGGGGGCCGGCACTCCCTCGATGTAGCGCGGAGGGGTCATCCAGGTGATGGCCACATCGGCCACGGCACCGGCGGTACGTGCCATGCCCGGCCGCAGCACTCCGGCACCGATCTCCACGCGGGCACGGCCGAGCGGCAACAGTTCGCCGTGGAGCCGGTGATAGGGCCCGTCGTGCTCGACCCGGTCGCCGTCGAGCAGGGCCCGCACCGAGGTCAGATAGTCGTGCACCGCCGTGCGGGGACTGGCGTACGGGCTGCCGGTGAGCCCGGCCACGAAGCCCGGATTGCCGATCCCGTATCCCGCCACCACCGGTTCGCCGGTGAGCAGGGCGAGGGAACGGGCCTGCAACGCGGCCTCGTACGGATGCCGCAGCGGCAGCACGGAGGTGCCGAGCGCTCCTGTACTCCGCGCCCGACGCGAGCGAGAGGGACACCGCGGACGTGCTGCGCAAGACGCTCCTGGACGGATTCGTCGCGGGCCTGCCCGACGGGCTCGACACCACCATCGGCTCCCGGGGCCTCGCCCTGTCGGGCGGCGAACGCCAACGCCTCGCCATTGCCCGCGCGTTGCTGCGCCTGCCCCAGGTGCTTCTCCTCGACGAGGTCACCGCGCATCCGGACGGCCTGAGCGGGACGGCCCTGCGCAAGACCGTCGAACAGGCTACGGAGAACTGCGCGGTGCTGCTCATCGCACACCGGCTGTCCACCGTGACCTCCGCCGACCAGCTGATCCCCTTCGAGGGCGGCCGGGTTCGCGACCACGGGCTGCACCAGGACCTGCCGGCAAGGAATGATCTCAACCGGGACCTCACCGCGACCCAGCCGGCCGCATCCCACTGAGCGCCACCACAACACACCGTTGTGCACCGTCAGTTCTGACCACACTGAAGGACCGGAAGACCCCCATGAACGACACCGCCCCCACACCCGCCCCGGTCCAGGACGACCGCTTCGGAGAGCTGCGCATCCGGCTGGAGGGCCAGGAGTCCCTGCTCGTCGAGGGCGACGGGATCCCCCGGATCACCCTCGACCGCGCGCCGGACTCGGAGAAGGACGACCACATCGCGATCGGCACCCGCGATCCGGAGCAGCTGGCCCTGCGCATCGACGGGACCCCGGCGAAAATGACCCCGTCGAAGGGGCGCCTGACCCGGCGCTCGTACGCCGTGGACGTCGACCACGCGGGTACGTCGTACCGTCTGGTCCCGGACTCCGTCCCGAGCAGCCGTCTCGTCCGCGACGGCCGGCACATCGGCGACTTCTCCTCGGACGGCGGCGGCCGCGTAATAGCGGAGTGGCGCGAGGACGCGGAGATCGAGCCGCTGGACGCGGCGGTGGGCTACGCCCTGGCGGCGGCCTTCGGCACGGGCGCGCAGCCGATGTGGATGATGGCGATCGACGCGGTGGCCACGGCCCTTCCTTAGCAGGGGAGTTCGGGGCGCTCCGGAGATGTTCCCGAGCGCGGCTGTCTGGGTGCTCCGGCGACCGGCGAGTTCCAGCCTGCCAGCGGGTCCGGACGTCCTCCACCGAGATCGCTGTCGGCTTGCTGCACCGGGGAGTCAGCTATCTGCCAGGGGACAGCACGACGGCGGGGCCGGAGAGCATGTCGCTCTCCGGCCCCGCCGGGTGTCCTGCTGAAAGCCTGGGCCGAACGGCCCTACTCGGAGGTCCGCTTGGGCCGCCACACCACCAGTGCGCTCGCCTGCTGCACATCCTGGTACGGCACGAGATCGCGCCGGTACGAGGCGTGCACCTGGGCCTCACGCTGCTGCATGGCCGCTGCCGCGCCCTCGACCGCCGAAGCCAGCTCGGCGACGCGGGACTGGAGCGCCGCGACCTGGTTCTCCAGTTCGATGATGCGCTTGATACCGGCCAGATTGATGCCCTCGTCCTGCGACAACTGCTGGACGGTGCGCAGCAGTTCGATGTCGCGTGCCGAGTAACGCCTGCCCCGGCCGGGGGTTCTGTCGGGAGAGACCAGACCGAGACGGTCGTACTGACGCAGGGTCTGAGGGTGCAGGCCGGACAGCTGGGCCGCCACCGAGATCACGTATACCGGTGACTCGTCGGTCAGCTGATAAGGGTTCCGGCTGCGTCCGCTCCGGCCATCCATCTCATGCTCCCTTCGCGGCCTGGAACAGCTCGGCCCGCGGGTCCTCTTCCGCGGTGGCTTCGCGGTAGGCCTCCAGCGCTTCCTTCGCCTTGTCGCTCAACTCCTTGGGGACCGCGACCTCGACGGTGACCAGCAGATCACCGCGGGTGCCGTCCTTGCGGACGGCTCCCTTGCCACGGGCCCGCATCGTACGGCCGTTGGGGGTCCCCGCGGGCAGTTTCAGCGTGACCGGCGGGCCGCCCAGGGTCGGCACCTTCACCTCGCCGCCGAGCGCCGCCTCCGTGTAGGTGACGGGCACGGTGACCGTGAGGTTGTCGCCCTTGCGGCCGAAGACGGGATGGGCGTCGACGTGCACGACCACGTACAAGTCGCCTGCGGGGCCGCCCCGTTCACCCGGGGCGCCCTTGCCGCGCAGCCGGATCCGCTGGCTGTCGGAGACGCCCGCGGGGATCCTGACCTGCATGGTGCGCGAGGAGCGGGCGCGCCCGCTGCCCTTGCAGACCTCGCAGGGGTCCTGGGCGATGAGCCCCCGGCCCTTGCAGTCCACGCACGGGTCGGTCAGCGAGAACGAGCCGCTGCCGCCGCGCGAGACCTGTCCGGTGCCGACGCAGGTCGGGCACACCCGGGGTGTTCCGTTCTTGTCGCCGGTGCCCGCACACGCCTTGCACGCCGCCGAACTGGACATCCGCAGCGGGACCGTGGCCCCGTCCACCGCCTCGGTGAAGCTGAGCGTCACCTCGGACTCGATGTCCTGGCCGCGGCGGGGCTGCGTCCGCGTACCCGCGCCGGTGCCGGCGCCGCGGTTGAACAGCCCGCCGAAGACATCGCCGAGCCCGCCGCCGAAGCCACCGGCACCGCCGCCCTGCGGCCCGCCCTGGGCGCCCCCGAAGAGGTCGCCCAGGTCGAAGTTGAAACTGCCGCCGGCGGCACCAGGCCCGGCCCTGAAGCCGCCGTTGCCGAAGAGGGCGCGCGCCTCGTCGTACTCCTTGCGCCGCTTGGGGTCGCCGAGCACGTCGTTGGCCTCGGAGATCTCCTTGAAGCGCTCCTCCGCCTTGGCGTCGCCCTTGTTGGCGTCCGGGTGGAACTCGCGGGCGAGCTTCCGGTACGCCTTCTTGATCTCGGCCTCGGTGGCGTCCTTGGGGACGCCGAGAACCTTGTAGTAGTCCTTCTCGACGAAGTCCTTCGTGCTCATCGACGTCCCTCCTCTCGGACGATCATTGCGTCAGCCCTCGTCCGGGCCACCGCTCTCCTCGTCGTTCGCCGTCTCTTCCTTCGGGGCCGCGCCCGGCTGGGGCTCGGCCACCGCGACCCGCGCGGGGCGGATGGTCCGCTCGCCGATGCGATACCCCGGCTGCAGCACCGCGACGCACGTGGTCTCGGTGACGTCCGGTGCGTAACTGTGCATCAGCGCCTCGTGGATCGTCGGGTCGAAGGGCTCGCCCTCCTTGCCGAACTGCTGCAGGCCCATCTTGGCGGCCGCCGTCTCGAGAGACTCGGCGACCGACTTGAACCCGCCCACGAGTTCCCCGTGTTCACGGGCGCGGCCGATGTCGTCGAGCACGGGCAGGAGCTCGGTCAGGAGAGTCGCCGTAGCGATCTCCTTGACCGTGATCCGGTCGCGCTCCACACGACGGCGGTAGTTCTGGTACTCGGCCTGGAGCCGCTGGAGGTCGGCCGTGCGCTCGTTGGCGGCCGTACGGACCTGGTCCAGCTGAGCCGTCAGGGCGGCAATCTTTGCTGCGTCCCCTGCCGGGGCCGCCGGGCCCTCCTTCTCGGAGGGCTCGGCGGGCTCGGCGGCGTCGTCAGGTGTCGCGCCGGAGGGGACGGAGGGGTTCTCCTCGTGCTCGTCGAACCCCGGAGTCTCCTCCGTCACGCGGCACCACCCTGACGACCGGAGTCCTTCTCGTCGTCGACGATCTCGGCGTCCACGACGTCATCGGCGGCGTCGGCGGACTGACCCGCGCCGCCGGCCTGCGCGCCCTCGTCGCCACCGGCGGCCTGGCCGGCCTGGGCGTCGGCGTACATGGCCTGGCCCAGCTTCTGCGAGACGGCGGCGACCTTCTCGGTCGCGGTGCGGATCTCGGCCGTGTCCTCGCCCTTGAGCTTCTCCTTCAGCTCGCCGAGCGCTTCCTCGACCTCGGTCTTCACATCGCCCGGGACCTTGTCCTCGTTGTCCTTGAGGAACTTCTCGGTCTGGTAGACGAGCTGCTCGCCCTGGTTGCGGGACTCGGCGGCCTCACGGCGACGGTGGTCCTCGTCCGCGTACTGCTCGGCCTCCTGGCGCATCCGGTCGACCTCGTCCTTCGGCAGCGAGGAGCCGCCGGTGACGGTCATCTTCTGCTCCTTGCCCGTGCCCAGGTCCTTCGCGGTCACGTGCATGATGCCGTTGGCGTCGATGTCGAAGGCGACCTCGATCTGCGGGACCCCGCGCGGGGCCGGCGGCAGACCGGTCAGCTCGAACATCCCGAGCTTCTTGTTGTACGCCGCGATCTCGCGCTCGCCCTGGTAGACCTGGATCTGCACCGACGGCTGGTTGTCCTCGGCCGTCGTGAAGATCTCGGACCGCTTGGTCGGGATCGTGGTGTTGCGCTCGATGAGCTTGGTCATGATGCCGCCCTTGGTCTCGATACCGAGGGACAGCGGGGTCACGTCGAGGAGCAGGACGTCCTTGACCTCACCCTTGAGGACACCGGCCTGGAGCGCGGCGCCGATGGCGACGACCTCGTCCGGGTTCACGCCCTTGTTGGCGTCCTTGCCGCCGGTGAGCTCCTTGACGAGCTCGGCGACGGCGGGCATACGGGTCGAGCCACCGACGAGAACGACGTGGTCGATCTCGGAGAGCTGGATGCCCGCGTCCTTGATGACGTTGTGGAACGGCGTCTTGCAGCGCTCCAGCAGGTCGGCGGTCAGCTGCTGGAACTGAGCGCGCGTCAGCTTCTCGTCCAGGTGCAGCGGGCCCTCGGCCGACGCCGTGATGTAGGGGAGGTTGATCGTCGTCTCGGTCGAGGACGACAGCTCGATCTTCGCCTTCTCCGCGGCCTCGCGGAGACGCTGGAGAGCCATCTTGTCCTTGCCGAGGTCCACGCCGTGACCGTTGGCGAACTGCTTCACCAGATAGTCGACGACGCGCTGGTCCCAGTCGTCACCACCGAGGTGGTTGTCACCGTTGGTCGCCTTCACCTCGACGACACCGTCGCCGATCTCCAGCAGCGAGACGTCGAAGGTGCCGCCACCGAGGTCGAAGACCAGGATGGTCTGGTCGTCCTTGTCGAGGCCGTACGCCAGGGCGGCCGCGGTGGGCTCGTTGACGATGCGCAGCACGTTCAGACCGGCGATCTCGCCGGCCTCCTTCGTCGCCTGGCGCTCGGAGTCGTTGAAGTACGCCGGGACGGTGATCACCGCGTCGGTGACCTTCTCGCCGAGGTAGGACTCCGCGTCGCGCTTCAGCTTCTGCAGGATGAAGGCGCTCATCTGCTGCGGGTTGAAGTTCTTCCCGTCGAGCTCGATCTTCCAGTCGGTGCCCATGTGGCGCTTGACCGACCGGATGGTCCTGTCGACGTTGGTGACCGCCTGGCGCTTGGCCACCTCGCCGACCAGCACCTCACCGTTCTTCGCGAAGGCGACGACGGACGGCGTGGTCCTGGCACCCTCGGCGTTGGTGATGACGGTGGGCTCGCCGCCCTCCAGAACGCTGACGACGGAGTTAGTCGTGCCCAGGTCGATGCCGACCGCACGTGCCATGTCAATTCCTCCAGCAGACTTGAGTAGATCTGGCTCAAGGATGCATGACCCGGTCTCCGTAGTCAACAGACCTGAGTCGACCCCACTCAACTTTTATCCGGCTCTTATATGCATACTTCGCCGCGACCAGTGCCGCATGCCCGGCCGGACGGCCTCACACGCGTGGCGCAGCGACCGAAGGGCGTTCGTCTGCCAGAGTCGTAGCCGCAATACCGCCAAACGCGCAAAAATACGGTCAAGGCCAGTCAACAGCGAAGGAAGGGTGTGCGCCCATGATGTCGGTCGAGCGGTCGACGCCTGTCAGGCGTGTGTCCGCCAAACGCCTGATGGACATGACGGGCGGCCTGCTGCTGCTCGTTCTTCTGACCCCGCTGATGGTCGTCATCGCCGTCGCGGTCGCCCTCACCTCACGGCGGGCGGCCCTCGTCCGGCGCCGGCGCATCGGCCTGGCCGGCCGCTCCTTCGGCATACTCGCCTTCCGCGCCTCCCCGGGCACCCGCACCGGTCGCGTGCTGCGCCGCCACTTCCTCGACGAGCTGCCGCAGCTGATCAATGTCGTCCGGGGAGAGATGTCGCTGGTGGGCCCCCGTCCACTGCGCCCCGAGGACGCGGACTCCGCCATCGGCGGACTCCGCACCCGCCTCGGGGTGCGCCCCGGCCTCACCGGCCTCTGGCAGGTCAGCGGCCGCTCGGAGATGCCCTGGGAGGAGAAGGCCGTACTCGACCTCCACTACGTCGAACAGCACTGGCTGGGACTCGACCTGGCGATCATGGTCCGTACCCTGCCCGCCGCCCTCGTCGGACGCCGCCCGCGCGTCCCGGTGAGGCATGCCTGAGCGACACAGATCACCGACCGCCCAGCTACAGTGCGGCGGAATAAGTGGGTACTCTCAGCACGGACTGGATAAGTTACCGCTTAGTAGTGCTGGATAGTTTCCCACCCTCGCAGGCCCGAGGAGCCCCCTCATGCAACTCGCCGCGATCATCGTGTCGTTGGTTCTGACCGTGGTCGGCGTTGCGCTCATCGCCCGAGCCGTCGCGCAGATCTACCGGTTCGTGAAGCTCGGCCAGCCCGTGCCTGCGGGCAGCCGGACCGACGACCCCAAGCAGCGCACGATCACCCTGGTCAAGGAGTTCCTCGGCCATACCCGTATGAACCGGTGGGGGATCGTGGGCTTCGCCCACTGGTTCGTCGCCATCGGCTTCCTCACCCTGCCGCCCACGCTGGCGCAGGCGTACGGGCAGCTCTTCGAGGCCGACTGGGTCCTGCCGATCCTGGGCGGCTTCCTGCCGTTCGAGATGTACATCGAGTTCATCGGTCTGATGACGGTCGTCGGCATCGTCGTCCTGATGGCGATCCGGCTGCTCAACCTGCCCTCCCGGGCGGGCCGCAAGTCCCGCTTCGCCGGCTCGAAGGCCTGGCAGGCCTACTTCGTCGAGTACGTCATCCTCACCATCGGTCTCGCCATCCTCGTCCTGCGGGGACTGGAGGGCGCGATCCACCACGTGGAGCACTACGAGGCCGCGTACTTCGTCTCGTATCCGCTGGTCGTGGCCTTCGAGGGGCTGAGCGTCTCCACGCTCCAGACGCTGATCTACTTCACCGCGATGATCAAGATCGGCACCTCGCTGATCTGGATGATCACGGTCTCGCTCAACACCAACATGGGTGTCGCCTGGCACCGCTTCCTCGGCTTCCCGAACATCTGGTTCAAGCGGAACGCCGACGGCTCCACCGCCCTCGGCGCGCTCCAGCCGATGACGAGCGGCGGCAAGGAGATCGACTTCGAGGACCCGGGCGAGGACGACGTCTTCGGCGTCTCCCAGGTCGAGCAGTTCTCCTGGAAGGGCATCCTCGACTTCTCCACCTGCACCGAGTGCGGCCGCTGCCAGTCCCAGTGCCCCGCCTGGAACACCGGAAAGCCGCTCTCCCCGAAGCTGCTCATCATGTCGCTGCGCGACCACGCGCACGCCAAGGCGCCCTACCTGCTGGCCGGCGGCGGCAAGACGATGGAGGGCGAGGAGAAGGCCTCCGAGGAGCAGCTGAAGGACGTTCCCGCGGCCGCCCTCGCGGAGGCCGAGCGGCCGCTGATCGGCACGCTCGAGGAGAACGGCGTCATCGACCCGGACGTGCTGTGGTCCTGCACCACCTGCGGCGCGTGCGTGGAGCAGTGCCCGGTCGACATCGAGCACATCGACCACATCGTCGACATGCGCCGCTACCAGGTGATGATCGAGTCCGCGTTCCCGTCCGAGGCGGGCACGATGCTCAAGAACCTGGAGAAGAAGGGCAACCCCTGGGGGCTGGCCAAGAAGCAGCGCGTCGAGTGGACCAAGGAGGTCGACTTCGAGGTCCCGATCGTCGGACAGGACGTCGAGGACCTCACCGAGGTCGAGTACCTGTACTGGGTCGGCTGCGCCGGTGCCCTGGAGGACCGGGCCAAGAAGACCACCAAGGCCTTCGCGGAACTGCTGCACATGGCGGGCGTCACGTTCGCGATCATGGGCGGCGACGAGAAGTGCACCGGTGACTCGGCCCGCCGCCTCGGCAACGAGCCGCTGTTCCAGCAGCTCGGCCAGGAGAACGTCGCGATGCTGAACATGGCGTTCGGCGAGGACGACGAGGACGCGTCGACGAAGAAGCCCAAGGCCTCCAAGAAGATCGTCGCGACCTGCCCGCACTGCTTCAACACGATCGCGAACGAGTACCCGCAGCTGGGCGGCGAGTTCGAGGTCATCCACCACACCCAGCTGCTCCAGCACCTCATCGACGAGGGCAAGCTGATCCCGGTGACCCCGGTCGACGGCCTGATCACCTACCACGACCCGTGCTACCTGGGCCGCCACAACAAGGTCTACACACCGCCGCGCGAGATCATGTCCGCCGTCCCGGGCCTGCGCCAGCAGGAGATGCACCGCCACAAGGAACGCGGCTTCTGCTGCGGCGCCGGTGGCGCGCGGATGTGGATGGAGGAGCGGATCGGCAAGCGCATCAACACCGAACGCGTCGACGAGGCCCTGTCCCTCAACCCGGACATCGTCTCCACCGCCTGCCCCTTCTGCCTCGTCATGCTCACCGACTCCGTTAACGGCAAGAAGAACGACGGCAAGGCCAAGGAAAACCTCCAGGTCGTCGACGTCGCGCAGCTCCTCCTCGACTCGGTCAGGACCCCGGCCGACCCGGCGGCGTCCGAGGAGGCGGAGGACGCGCCGGAGCCGGAACCGGTGAAGTAACAGGCACACGCGACAGGCACGCGACGGGTGCCTGGTGGCGCCTACGGATGAAGGAAGCGGCCGGATCTGCCTCGGGGGCAGAACCGGCCGCTTCTTCGTGTTCGTGGGTGTTCCACGGGCGCCGGGGCGGGGCCGGACCAGTGGCAATGACGGCGGCGGCGCGGCCCCGGCGACGACGCGGGCATCGGCTCCGCCGGCCCGCGCCCTTGCCAACGCCGTACGCTCACCTCCTCACCCCGTGCGCCGACGCCACAATCACGGAGCTGCCGCGCGAGGCGGACCGGACGGAGGACTGCGACGGCGACCAGCGCCCCGACCTGGTGACAGGGACGCGGTACGCCGGGGCTCCGCCACGGCAGCCGCCGCAGCGCCCTGCGCCCCGCCTCGGCGGGCCCGCGAGGCCCTTCCGGCTGACCCCCCGGGGTTCCCTTAAGGGATGTCACAGCTCAGCAGCAAAGGCCCACCCGATCCCGCTCCGCTCCACCCAGCGCCGCCGGACCGGGTACGTTCGAATACGTGGCTGGATTCAGGATCGGACGCGGCCGGGACAACCGCACGCAGCAGCAACCCCCGCAGGCACCACCGCCCTACGGCGGCGGAGGAGGCCGTGGGGCGCCGCCGTACGCACAGCAGCAGCGGCCGCAGTGGCCCCATGCGGGCGGCGGGCAGCAGCACCAGGGACCGTACGGCGAGCCGGAGTACTTCGGCGACCCGTACCAGCAGCACCCGCACCAGGGCGGCCCGCAGGGTGACCCGTACGCCAACAACCCTGGTCACACCCAGGCGTTCAGCGTCAACGAGGACCCGTACGGCCACGGCGCGACCTACCAGGCGGGCAACACTCCCGCCGCCCCCGCGGGTCCGCGCCTGCACTGGAAGCAGCTGCTGAGCGGCATCGTGCTGCGCCCGGGCCCGACGTTCTTCCAGATGCGCGACTACGCGGTCTGGGGCCCGGCGATCGTCGTCACGTTCCTCTACGGCATGCTCGCGATCTTCGGCTTCGACAAGGCCCGCGAAGAGACGATCAACGCGACGATCTCCACGGCGATCCCGTACGTCCTGACCACGGCCGTCGCGTTCGTGATCGGTGGCCTGATCCTCGGCGCGGTGACCCACACCCTCGCCCGCCAGCTCGGCGGCGACGGAGCCTGGCAGCCGACGGTCGGGCTCTCCATGCTGATCATGTCCATCACGGACGCCCCGCGCCTGGTCTTCGCCCTCTTCCTCGGCGGCGAGAACTCCCTGGTCCAGATCGTCGGCTGGGCGACCTGGCTCGCGGCGGCCGCCCTGTTCACCACGATGGTGAGCAAGTCGCACGATCTGCCCTGGCCGAAGGCACTGGGGGCGTCGGCGATCCAGCTGATCGCGCTGCTCTCGATCATCAAGCTGGGCACGATCTGACCCGCTGAGAACACGTGGAAGGGCCCCTGCCGGCATCGGCGGGGGCCCTTCCTTCCGTGGCGGTCGGGGCGGTCGTCGTGCCGTCGGCCGCTCAGGCGTCGAGGACCTGACCGGCCCGGCGGACGACGGGCTTCTCGACGCTCCAGGGGAAGTTGATCCAGTCATCGGTCCGCTTCCACACGTACTCGCACTTCACGAGGGAGTGGGACTTCTCGTAGATGACGGCGCTGCGCACCTCGGCAACGTGGTCGACGCAGAAATCGCGGACCAGCTTCAGCGTCTTGCCGGTGTCGGCGACGTCGTCGGCGATCAGGACCTTCTTGTCCGAGAAGTCGATCACGTTGGGCACCGGGGCGAGCATCACCGGCATCTCCAGGGTGGTGCCCACCCCGGTGTAGAACTCCACGTTGACCAGGTGGATGTTCTTGCAGTCGAGCGCGTACGCGAGTCCGCCGGCGACGAAGACGCCACCGCGGGCGATGGACAGCACGACGTCGGGCTCGTACCCGTCGTCCGCGACCGTCTGCGCCAGCTCCCGGATCGCGCCGCCGAACTTCTCGTACGTCAGGTTCTCTCGTACGTCACTCATGCGTCACACCTGTGTCCGATGGAAATTCTGGAACGACCGGGAGGCGGTGGGACCGCGCTGTCCCTGGTAGCGCGAGCCGTACCGCTCGCTCCCGTAGGGGAATTCGGCCGACGAGCTGAGCCGGAACAGGCACAGCTGGCCGATCTTCATACCGGGCCACAGCTTGATCGGCAGCGTCGCGAGGTTCGACAG
Source organism: Streptomyces sp. NPDC096193 (assembly GCF_040302905.1). Lineage (NCBI taxonomy): Bacteria > Bacillati > Actinomycetota > Actinomycetes > Kitasatosporales > Streptomycetaceae > Streptomyces > Streptomyces sp. NPDC096193. The sequence goes on from NZ_JBEOSJ010000005.1 coordinate 33,560, forward strand.
CTCCAGCGTGACGTGCCCGGAGAACCCGGGGTCGATGAACCCGGCGGTCGAGTGGGTGACCAGCCCGAGCCGCCCGAGGGAACTCTTGCCCTCCAGCCGCGAGGCCAGATCGTCGGGCAGCGAGATGACCTCGTATGTGGAGGCCAGTACGAACTCCCCGGGGTGCAGGATGAACGCCTCGTCCCCGTCCGGTTCGACCAGGCGCGTCAGATCGGCCTGCTCGACGGCGGGGTCAATGTGGGGGTAGCGGTGGTTCTCGAACACCCGGAAGTAGCGGTCGAGCCGCACATCGATGCTCGAGGGCTGCACCATGGATTCGTCGAACGGATCGAGGCGGACCCGCCCGGCGTCGATCTCGGCCCGGATGTCCTTGTCTGAGAGAAGCACTCCCCGAGGATACGCAGAGCGCGCGACCCAGCCGCACCCGGCAGCCCGCGCGCTCTGCTGTCCCCAGCAGTCCTCGGCTGTCCTCAGCCTTCCTCCTGTCTGCGGCCTACCGCTCGACAGACTCCACGGGCACGACGCTCCGCAGCCGCGCACACCGCGGACAACGGATGAGCCGCCCGGGCCCGATCCGGGTGTTCCCGAGCTGCTGCATCGGGAACGAAGAGGTACTGAAGACATGCCCTTCGGCACAGCGGACGACGGTGCGCTCCATCAAGTCCATCGGATCCCTTCCCCAACGACTGCGGACGAACGACCACATTAGGGGATGTACGGGACGAAGCTGCAGGCGGCACTCCGACCGGAAGGCGGCTCCCACGGTACGCCTCAACTCCCGCGCCCCGCACCCGCATCCGGGCCCACGCCCGCCCGCCGAAAGCGACGCGGGCCCCACGGCGTCATTCGCCGGGGGCCTGCGATGAGGTAGAGTGAGCGACGCTGCGGATCCGATCACGGTCCGCGAGGCGGGTGTAGTTTAATGGTAGAACATGAGCTTCCCAAGCTCAGAGCGCGGGTTCGATTCCCGTCACCCGCTCCAGAGAAAAGGCCCAGGTCATCGACCCGGGCCTTTGTTGTTGTCTGGACCACGCTAGGCGTCTCGTGCCCGTAGCGTGCCCGATGCCCGATCGTCGGGCACGGGGCCGGCCTTCTCCCGCTCGGCCTGGACGCGGGCGTCGATCCCGTCGGCCACTTCCCTCTGCCGCTCCAGGTTCGAGTGCTGATAGATCAGCGCGGCCCGCTCCGAGGACTGCCCGGCTCGCACCATCGTGTCCTTGAGAGTGGCGCCCGACTGCGTCGAGAGCGTGTGGCCGGTGTGACGTAGATCGTAGAACCGGAAGTTGTCCGGGAGCCCGACCTTGGCACGAGCCTGCCGCCATTTCCGTCCAAAGGACGACCGCCGGAACGGTGCACCCTTCTCCCCCACGAACAGCAGTCCGTCCGGAGCCTTCTCCGCGTACCAGGCCAGGTGCCGCTTCAGGTCCTTCTCCATGAAGGCCGGCAGGACCAGGAATCGCCTGCCCGCGTCCGACTTGGTGTCCCCAGGTGCCCGCCGGCCCGTGGTGAGTTCCGGCTCAGCCGCACGCACCCAGATGCCGACGTGCTCCAGGTCGACATCCCGGCGCCGCATAGCTGCCTGTTCCTCAGGACGGGCCGGGCCGTACGCGGCGACGTAGACCATCAGTCGCCAGCGGGGTCCCATCGCGTCGGCGAGCGCGTCGACCTGGGCGACGGTGGCGGTGGGGCGCTCCTCAGCGATTTCCTTGCCCGCACCGCGGATGCGGCAGGGATTGCGCCGGATCAACTCGTCGTCCGCAGCCGTCTGCATGACGGCTTTCAGGAGTCGGTAGGCCTTGGCGATCGTGGTGTGAGCCCCGGTTGTGTCGAGCCGTTCCGAACGCCAGGAACGGACGCGGGGCGGGGTGATCTCGTCCAGATCCATGCCGCGGAATGTGGGCAGGACGTGCAGACGGAGCAGCCGCCGATAGAGCTCGTCCGTGGTGGGTGAGAGACGACGCTCCTTGACCCACTGGAGGGCGTACTCCTCGAAGTTGACCGCACCGGCGTCGGGGTCCGCCCAGTCCCCTCGCCGGATCTCGGTCTGCTGTTCCGCGAGCCAGTCGTCAGCGTCTCGGGCTGACTCGAAGGTCTGCGGTGCCGGCCGGTCGACGCCGTCGGGACCCTGATAGCGAGCCTGGTAGCGGCCGGACGGCAGCTTGCGGATGCGCCCGAACCGCCGCTTTTTCTTGGCAGCCATCAGGCAGCCCTCCCGTAGCGCGAGCGACGACGGCGGATCGGCTGCACGGTGTTGCCCTCGATGTACGCCGTCAGCACGCTCTCTGCGATCCGCACGTGGCGGCCGACCTTGACGAAGGCGATGCGTCGTTCGGCGATCAGCCGCCGAGGAAAGCGTTCGGTGGTGCCGAGGCGTTCGGCGGCTTGCTCCACGGTCAGCAGCACGTCGCTCATGACCGGACTCCTTCCAAGGCGAGGTCGTGCAGGGCTTCGCGGGCGGTTTGGCGGTTGAGCTGGAGGTCTCTGGCGATGGAGGCGGCGAGCAACGACTCACCGGGCGAGTGGCCCTGACCGGCGAACTGCCAGGAGGCGAGGACGAGGACGGTGGGGTCCTGGTCGGGGTCGGGCAGGTCGAGGGCTTCGCGTTGCTGGGCGGCGCGGTAGTCGGCGCGGACCTGGCGGAGGGCGCCGAGGGTCGTCGAGTAGTGGCGGGACTTGGAGGAGAAGTGGCCGCGGAAGCCGAGCATGTGGGCCCAGGCGCGGAGTCGGCGATCGGGGTACAGGGCGTCGAGGTCGAAGCAGGCTTCGATGAGGCGGCGCGGGTGGTCGGGTACCTCGAGGAGGTCCAGGACCTCGCGGTTCCCGACGCGGCGGTCCACGGTGCCGGTCGTCTCGGCCGCCTTGGTGGCGTACTTGGCGACGTAGGCAGCGACCTTCTGTTCTGTGATGTCGGTGCCGGCCCCGAAGGCGCGGATGGGTCGGATGTCGAGTTGCTTGCCCCAGCGCAGGGGGCGGGTGGGCTGGTCGGCGGCGGCCGGGACAGTGATGGTCGTGTAGGTGTGATGGGCCGCGGCGCGTAGGGCTTCAGTGAGCAACTGCACGCTGGCCCAGGAGGGCGGCGGGTCTTCGGGACCGTCCGGTCCGTCCAAGCGCACGACGGCGTGGAAGTGCACCGCCCCGCGCTTCTGGAACTCGGCGACCTTGCCGTAGGAGACCCGGGCGGTTTCCTTGAGTTCGCGTTGGGAGAGTCCGGCACGGGCAGCGATCTCGCGGCGGAGCCGGTTGGTGAAGCGCTGCCACAGCTGGCCCGCGTGATTGTTGAAGAGGACGGCGGCGGCGTAGTCGTACGTCGCCGGGTCGAGCGGTGTGCCGAGCGCGTCGTCGTCGGGCCCGTGGGTGCGACCACAGCGGCAGCGGCCGGAGTCCGGGCGGTTGTGGACCGGGCCGAACGACGGCGCGGTGAGCGTGGTGAAGACGCGGGGGTGGTCGCGGACGGTGGCCGGGACGTCCTTGTCCTGGTCGCCCGCGAGTCCGGCGCGGATCAGGTGGTAGGTGTCGGCTGCGTACGTCCAGGCGCAGGCCGGGCAGCGGGAGGCCCGGCGGTTGCCGCAGGCGAGGCGGAGCCGTCCATCGGGCTCGGTCTCCGTGGAGTAGCGGTGCAGGGTCTCGCCGGACGTCTTGTCCTTGGTGAGGGTCCAGCCGGTCAGGTGGATGGGGTTGACACATCCGCCGGTGCGGCGGACCTGGTCGCGCCAGCGGTCGAAGCCGGAGGACCCGGCCACCCGCAGCATGTCGCCGAGGATGGACGGGTCCAGGCCCGCGACAGTCGCGGTGTCGGTCACGCACCCTCCCTCACGACGATGACGACGGGAGCGGAGATGCAGGCCATACCGGTGCCACGGCAGCGGCGGCAGACCACGTTGAGCGTGGCGCGGGTGCCGTCCGGCAGGAGCGAACCGGTGTCGATGGCGACCACGGGGAAGCCGTCGCAGTCGGGGCAGATACGCGTTCGGGCAGGGCGGAGCTGGGCCATGATGGTGGTCCTTTCGATTGCGGTTGGAAGGGGCCGGACCGTCCGGGCGGCGGCGATGCTTGGCGGCTTGTGCGTCGCCCGGAGGCCGGTCAGTGCGTCAGTGCTCAGCGCGAGAGAGTGCGGGTGCCACGGCGGCCGGCCTTGCTGCCTCATGGCGTGAGGGCTGTTGCTGCCCTGGTGGACGCGGCCGAGCCGTAGGGTGCAGGTCATGGCGCGATTCGAAGACGTCAAGGCGACGTTCTGGGACGACAGCGACTACGGCGTCCAGCTGCCACTCACTGAGGAAGCGATCAGGCAAGCCGAGCGTGAGCTCGCTGTGCGGCTTCCTTCTGCCCTGCTTGACCTTCTGCGAGTTCAGAACGGCGGCCAAGTAGCCGCTGAGTGGGATGCATTCGCTACGAGTCGGCCGACGTCGTGGAGCGAAGACCATGTCCCCTTCGCGGAGCTCATGGGTATCGGGAGACGTGAGGGCATGATGTCGCTGCTCGACACTCCGTACCTCATCCAGGAGTGGCAGATGCCCTCGCCGATCGTGCTCATCTCCGGCGACGGGCACTGCTGGACAGGGCTCGACTACAGGGTCTGTGGGCCGGAGGGCGAGCCGTCGGTCACCTGGTTCGACAACGACTTCGACACCGAACTGGTCCTCGCTGACGACCTGCGCTCGTTCGTCGAAAATCTCACCTCCAGCACCGTCTTCGACGAGGGCCCCGGCGGCGATCTCCCGCCAACTCAGAAGCGGCAGGAATAGGGCGAGCGCTTGGGTCTCCACGGTTGTCCTTCGTTGCGGTTGGAAGGGAGTACGTGGGCCGTCCGGGCAGCGGCGATGCTTGGCGGCTTGTGGCACTGCCCGAAGGCCGGTCAGCGGCGGAATTCCTGGCGGAGCATCCGGACGAGGACCAGGAGCGCGACGCCGCTGATGGACAGGGCGAGTCCGGTGATGGCGACCGCCAGGAGCATCGACGTGAGCACCACGCCGGTGACGACGACACCCGCCACAACGGCAGCCGGGTTGCTGCGAACCAGGTCGGCGACGCCGGAGCGGACGGGCTCGGGTGCCGGCGGGGCGGACCGTTCGGCCGGGGCGTGGGTGTGGGTGGTCGGGACGTAGGTATCGGGCGTCGGGTACTTGGGCTTGAGCATGGCCGTTCTCCTTCCGGGGCGGGCTACTTGGCGAGCGGGTCGATGACCGGGGCGAGGAGGCTGTCCGCAAGGAGGTAGCCACCCAGGAGCAGGACGGCGACGAGCCAAATGGGCGGGCGGACGAGCTTGATGCCGAGCCAGCCGACGACGATCAGGGCGAGCCAGAGCGGAACGTTCATGGCGGTCATCTCCTCGACGGTCAGCGCGGGTTGCAGCGGTGTGTGCGAGCGGCGAGCTCGGCGGCGGCGCGGTTGAGGTAGTCGGCGGACCAGTCGCAGCCGGGTGCGGTGCAGGCGGCGGCGTGGGCGTCGCGGCCGTGGCGGTCGTGGTGGGTGCCGATCTGGACGGGGCCGATGCGGTCGACGTCCCAGAAGCGGTTTCGGGGCATGACTTCACCTCCTCTCAGGCGAGCTGGGCGGCGATGGCCTCCGCCATCGGGGCCGGGACACCGAGGCGGGCGCGCAGGGTGTCGGGGTCGATGGCACGGCCGGTTGCCGAGTGGTGGGCGTCGGCGAGCTTCCGCGCGTGGGTGATGAGGGCGGGCGGTACGGAGAGAGTCGCGGGCAAGGCGGGGGCGGCCATGGCGGTCTGCTCGCGTACGACCTCGGTGTCGGGCTCTGCCCGTTCGGGCCGGGCAGTTTCCTCCGGCTCAGGCCCGGGGGTGTGCACGAGCAGCGTCCCGCCGAGGAAGGCGAGGGCCGGCCATCCGGCCACGAGGATGCGCAGCCAGTCGGGCACGTCGTTCAGGTCGAGCAGTCCGGCCGTGGCGACGTTCGCGCCGAGGGAGGCAGCGAGCGCCACCGCGAACCAGGTCCATGCCCCACGCCTGGGGGCGTCGGAGTCCCGCAGGGTCCGAAGTCGACGCCAGGCGGCGACGAGCAGCAGATCCACGGAGACCGGGTAGGCCCATGCCTTCCAACCGCTCTGACCGGCGGCCTCGGCGAGGTCGTGCAGGTGGGAGAAGGACAGCGCACCCGCGATCACGGCCTGTACGAGTACGGCGTCCAGTCGGAGCGATGACCTCATGGCGTCAGTCCTTGTCCGCGACCAGGGCGAAGGCCCGGGACGGTGCTGAGGGTCGGAACGGGTCGAGGCTCGGTACGGAGGGCGTCATGGCGGCGTGCTGGGCGCATGCCGCGACCGCGTCGGGCAGGCTCGTGAACGGGCTGCGGACGAGGGACCAGCCGCCCGAGGAGTCGCCGGCCACGGCCACACCGCGTTGGTCAGGACCGATGGTCGTGGCGGCGAGCACGGCGACGGGGCTGATGTCCCCGAGCGCCATCTTGGCTGTGGTCTCGTCGTTGACGCGGTGCGAGATGCGGCCGGTGAGCTGGGCACGCAAGGCGGTTGCGCCCTTGCCGAGTTCGGCGCCGAAGCGCTGCCCGCAGACCTCCAGATAGATGCCGGCAGCGCGGCCGAGCTGGGCGAGCCGGACAAGCTGGGTGACCATCTGGTCCCGTCGCTTCTCGTCGGCGCTGGTGGCCGTAAGGAAGAGTTCCGCCACCTCGTCGACGACGACCACGACCGGCACCGGCCGCATGTCCTCGGGCAGGCCCCAGATGTCCGAGCTGATCGACTCCGAAGACGTGCCGGGTGCGAGCCGCTGGGCTGCCCGGATCAGTTCGTATCGCTCGGTCATCTCCCTGACCAGGGCATCCAGCAGGTCGGCGGCTTCCTCGGGCGTGCAGGCCAGGGCCGACAACCGCGATGAGAAGGGAGCCAGTTCCACGCCCCATTTGCAGTCGATTCCGACGAGGGCGACCGGCTGAGGAGCGAGGCCCGCCAGCAGACCGCGCAGGTAGACCGATTTCCCCGACTCCGTCGCGCCCATCACGAGCTCATGAGCGATCGCCCGGAAGTCCCGCGTATGGACGGCACCGTCGGAACGCAGGGCCACCGGCACGCTCAGCAGCTTCTGTTGTGCGGTGCGAGGCATGACGACCCGGCGCAGCACGTCGTATCCGATGACCCGGACTTGCAGCCACCCCGGGGCGAGCGCGGTGACGTGCACGGCGTACGCCCGCCAGGAGTGCCGCAGACGCTCGGTCGCCGTCTCGAAGTCGTGGACCTCTTGGCCCGGCTGCATCCTGATCCGGAGCACAAGGCCGCTGGCGGTGATCCGGGCCCTGGTCAGGCGCGGGACCATCCGGGACGGAGTCCGCTTGGTGGCCGCCGCGACGGCGAGCCGGAGCCGGGACGGAGGCTCGGTGAGCCCACACGCCTCCATGACCGAGCGGTACGTGCCGGCGATCCGGATCAGCTTCACCGGAGCTCCGAAAGCGACCCAGTACCAGACGGGCCGGGTCCGACGCAGGACCAGCAGTCCGGCGACTATCAGCACCAGGCCGACGAGCGCGGTGATCTGTCCATCGGTCATCGCTCAGCCCGCCAGCGAGGTGACGGCAGCGGCGCGGAACGAAATGCCGTGCCGCTTCTGGCCGTTGAACTCGTTCTCCCACGGCCGCGCCATCAGACCGGTCAGCGCCACCGGCGTACCCATGGCCAGCTCGCCGGAGATGTCGTCCTCGATCACCGTGACCGTCACGACCTCGGCGTTGCCGTTCCCGACGAAGAGCACGTCCACCGTCATGAGCGGCTTCTTCGTCTCGGTGTCGACGGCGATCACACCGTTCTGCTTGTCCTTCATCTTCTGCTGCGGCGGCTGAGCGACCATCACGGTCACGCCGGTCATGTCCACAGGGATCACACGCACAGAGATCACTCCTCTAGAAGTATCTAGCTCCTTCACTCATGTATATGAGTGACATGAAGAAGAGTGCATGACTCCTATACATGAGTCAACCCGCCGAGACGAAGAAGTCGCGGCGGGCTGTGGGGAGTTGAGCGAGCGTCAGTCGGCCGCGGGGATGCGGTAGCTGAAAACGAACTGGTCAGCGGCCATGAGGGTGTCGCAAACCTCGACCACGCGGCCCTCTTCGGTCACCGCCTCGCGGATGAGATGAACGACCGGAGCACCGGGGCTCAGGGCGAGTTCGGAGGCTTCCGCCTTCGCGGCCGGACGCGCTTGCAGCGTCTCGACGAACTCGGCGAAGACGTGGCCGTCACCCTCCAGCCGGGCGTAGATGCCACCGGGGCCGGGGTTCTCGGCGAACAGCTCGGGGATGTCCTTGACCACGTCCCATGGCAGGTACGAAGTCGCCGTCTCCACGGGCGTCCCGTTGCGGAAGTAGAGCCGCCGACGGGCGAGCACCTGGGCGCCGGCCTCGACGCCGAGCCGCTCCGCGATGTCCTCCGGGGCCTCCATCGGGCCGATATAGAGAACGCTCACCTTGGCGGTGGCACCAGACTGCTCGGACTCGGCCAGGTACGCGGCCTTGCCGCCCCGCCGATGCGATGCCCGGAACCGATCCGACGACCGTAGCCGCACGGGCGGACGGTCCTTCACGATCGAGCCCTTGCCATGGCGGGTCTCGACGAGCCCACTGGCCCGGACCTCCACCATGGCCTTGCGAATCGTGCCGCCGGCCACGCCATAACGCTCGACGAGCTCGGACTCACTCGGCACCATGTCACCAGGCTTGAGGACACCCGCCCGGATCTGCTGAACGATCTCGTCGGCGATCTGCACGTACCGAGGTACGGCTCTCCCACCTCCTACTACTGTTCCCATCGCCCTTCTCACTCTCCTATGCTCCTGTACATGAGTAACAGCGCCGGCGAAGGCCAGTCAACGCCACTGCACTCCGTGTCGGTGGCCGGGGCTGTCATGCGCGAGGACGGCCGACTCCTGGCGATCCGCCGAGCGGACAACGGGACTTGGGAACTTCCGGGCGGTGTCCTGGAACTCTCCGAGTCACCCGAAGCAGGAGTCAAGCGCGAGGTCCTGGAGGAGACGGGCATCCAGGTCGAGGTGGGCGACCTCTCCGGCGTCTACAAGAACACGGCCCGCGGCATCGTCGCCCTGGTCTTCCGCTGCAAGCCCTCCGCCGGCACCGAGCGCACCTCCGACGAGTCGACGGCAGTGGCCTGGCTCACGCCCGAGGAAGTCGCCGAGCGGATGTCCGAGGTCTACTCGGTACGACTGCTGGACGCCCTGGACGAGGCAGGCCCTCACGTGCGGAGCCATGACGGCAAGCGTCTCCTTGCGGCGTCCGCGTGACCATGAATTCAGGTATCCCCAAGCCCAGACCTCTATACGAGCTGGACACAGTGCACGATTTCCTCGACGACGTGCGCCTACGGCCGAGCATGTACGTGCGAGGCTCATCGCTCCTGCATCTTCAATCGATCTTGTTCGGATACAGGGTCGCTTGCGAGATCCACGGAGCTCCGGAGATGACGGACTTCGATCACCGCGGTGCGTTCAGCGAGTGGCTGTGGCCTCGGCTCAACATGCAGTACTCCAGCCCGGTGGGCTGGGCCGTCGAGATCGAGCGAGCGGCCGAAGCGGCAGGTGTCTCAGCCCTGGCTATGTTCTTCGATCTCTTGGACGAGTTCCGCGCCGAACGCGATGCTGCCGCCAAGTAGGCCCGCGGTAGAACTTTCTCTACTAGATCAAGGCTCGCTGCGCTCGCTCGACCGGCGGCCGGACGGCGCTTGTCGATCTTCGGGCCGCAGGCTCCGCCCAAGCGCATCAACGGCCACTCTGGCCCGCACACCACCGCCACCACGATCCGGCCTCAAGGATGGAAAAGACCAACAGAAGCTAGACCCCAAACACCCCTCATCCGGGGCCACCACGCGCCCCTTTCCACCCGGTTGCCTACAGAAGTAGGTCGGATCAAACCGAGGGCCGCGCCAAGCGCGGCGGCGCCGGCCGGTCGCCGCCGCGCCGCCTCCATGTCTTCGCCACCGGCCGCACGTCGCCGCCCGTCCGTCGCCGCACGCAGCGGCCAAATACCAACACGGGCACGGGGGCGAACGATGATCCCCAACGGTGCAGGTCAAAGACGCTTTGTGTTACCGAAAGAGGCCGGATCGTGGTGGCGGCGGCATACGGTCCGACGCTGCCAGATACGCGGGCGTCCGAACGGCCCGCCGATACCGCACCAAGACGCTGGCCGGACGGGGACGCGGCCATACAGACGTAGAGCACCAACACCCGACCTCGACCCAGCGCAAGCGCCACGGTCAGAACGATGCCTCCGGCGGGGGATCAGCCGACACCGGGATGGAGGGGGCACCGTTCCCGACTGCGGGCCCGTGGATGGCGTGCGTGGTGGGCTCCCATCCCGTCCACCGTCGACCCAGGCAGAGCCGAGCAGACGCGGCCCATGGCGTCCAGGTCGTTCGTACAGTGGCGCGCTCCACCTGGACGCCATGAACCACGCCCGCTCCACGGTGTGTGGGTCGACGGCGGACGGGATGGAAGCGGGGGAGGTTAGTGGGTTGATGACTCGACTTACCTCGCTCAGTAGTCGTCATACGCAACACCGTATGCATCTACGGGGCGGAGGTGAGCAACGGCAATGGAGTATTTCGGATGCATGCCATCATCGGACCCTTTCCACACTCCTTCATCGTCACGCATCCACCACCCATCTTCCGGACCGATATTCCCATTCCAGTAATCATCCGGGGTTTCGAGAGAGGTTAAAAGCATCTGCATGCTCATCAGTAAACCACGGGCCGCCAACCGGGGCGCATGCAGAGCAAGGTGCTGCTTTATCTTGATTCGTTCATCCCCTACGACCGGTGTCGGTATGGACAGGTCGCCATGCGCGGGCATATTTCGCAACCGATTGCCCGCAAGGAGAAGCGATCCGGACACAGAGCGCCATGGTGTCACCTCAAATGCCTGCAACAGTTGAGGCGCACCAGCAAGGCCCGGGTCCTTCTGCACATGCTGCCGTAGATGCCTTGCAGTGCAATCATAGTGATCCACCACAGGGGTCCTCAGAAGGTGATAAGTGGCATTGTTCCAACTGTCCCTCTTCACCTTCTTCCATCCATCAAACGTCGGCATTGGCGGGAGTTGTAGCACGTCTAGTAAACGCTCGACCGCACACCACGTATACAGAAGACGGGTGTACTCGGTCGCATAGGCGGACGTAATCTCACTGTCCGACGCGTAGTACTCCGACATCCCCTTGCACAGGTAAGGCCCCGGCGCATGATCGGACATGTCAATATGCGCCATCCGCAACGATGCCGCCATCTCCAGCCATTGGATTATGCGATCTACGTCAGGCCGCCCTGCACTGCTAGGGATGAAGTAGCCTAACGCGGCACAATTGAGATCGGTGACCATCTGCGCCATATACCAGAGATGGTTCTCAAGATCCCGCAGCTCATTACTCTCGTATTGCTCGAATGAGGTCCTTTTGTAGAACGAGTAACCGTCGTTTATCAGTTCAGACAAACCCATCCATGCCCCCGCTTCCACGCCGAAAAGTAGGAATATTTTGGCAGAAGCGAGCCAGGCCGTAAAGGCCGCGACGTTCAAGCACTGCGGCGGTGAATCCTTCAAGATCGTGAATGGCGATCACTGCATGAGTGCAGTCGGCATAAGCGATCTTGTGCGGCGTAGGTGAACCTGAACCGGATGCTCGCCGACATGGTGGCACCGAGCGTCCACCTGAAGCAGATGCTCGCCGAGATCGCGACGCCGAAGGTGACCACGATCCAGCCCAAGTCCTAGACGCGGTACAGCAGCGAAGCGCAGCAACCACATCCGTCGCTCAAAGCCCTCGACAGGGCGTAGCGGGGCCTGTACGACCGCTGACGGCTGATCCACATAGGGCTACGGATATCAGATGTTCCCCGTGCCACAACCGTGCCAGAACAAGCAGGGAGCCACGGGGAACGGCAGGCACTGGCAGGGCCTGTACCCCACGTCCGCCGGAATGCTTCTTCTGCAGGTCAGCCCCCAAGTCGCCCAACCTCGCTCCTAAGGCGGGTGTCGCAGGTTTGAATCCTGCCGGGGCACCAGCGCAAAGGCCCCGGACCCGATCGTGGTCCGGGCCCTTTGACATCTACCTTTCGCAGCAGCCGGCCCATGTGGCTCATGGTTCCGGCACCGCCGGCCTACTGGCGCTGCACGCCGGGTCGAGCTGGTGCCCTTCTTGAGGAAGCCGGTGTGATCGAGGATGAGGATTCCGTCGGGTTCTCCGGGCGTTCGACTACGTAGGTTTGCAGGTCGCCTCAGAGCTCGTGCGCGTCCCAGCGGGCGCCGAGGGAGCTGCTGTAGGCAGTCGCGCCTGCGGTGTCAGACGTATTCGGCCAGTTGCCAGGCGTTCTTGCGACCGGTCGGGCTCAGCACTCCATGGATGTAGTCACGCATCCTGCGACACGGCTCGAAACGCCTGAAGCGGTGGCCGATACGCAAGAACAACTGCTCAAGCTGGTCATTCCAGATCTCAACTGCATGCTCGTCAATCACGCCCGGAGTCTGCCCGGACTGCTGCCGCCGTCAGCGCGGCTGCCCACGATCGAGGGGTGGCATGAGGAAAGAGGGCTAGTGCCGGCAACCAGCCCACTCACTCACCCAGACCGCCCCTGAGCAGGGAAAAACATCGTACTGCTGCTGGATTACTAGGTGAGGATGGAAACTTCTCAAGTACCCCGAAAATCAGATTTTGAACACCTTGCAAGCGTCATCAAGCAACTGATCACGGCGGGCAATATAGGCCGCGAGATCCCAATTCTGCAGTTCCGCCAGCTTTTGCGTCATCCGGACAGTACTCTCAGGGTAGCAGCCTTGGCGCTTGACGCTGAAGGGCTTATTGCCAGCTTTGGAGTTCTCACCCGGACCGAAGAATGTCAGGTTCCCAATTCGATCGCGAACCTCATACAATTCGTCGTCTACATCAGAAGACTCCGGGTTTTGGGGGTAGATATGCTCAAGGGTAACCTGACCAAGATCAATCACCTTGACCATGTTAGGCTTCGGGATTCCAGCTCCCCCCTTGCCCAACCAAGCTGCGTGATCTTCAATTGTTGTTAGGAGCTCACAGATATTTACTCGCTGTGCAGCCCCAAAGTCATACCGAAGTCGGTTCTCTAGGCTGTTTCGGAACTGGTCATCGGGAGCAACCTTGGCGATTAGCTCTCGAAGAGACGAGCGCAACGAATTCCAGTCGATCGGCTTCCCTTCAGAAGCAAGCTTCCGGATTTCCTTGGCCATCGCATAGTAAACTTTCCCGGGTGCGGTTGCGTGACCACCACAGACGTTCTTGTAGCGGAATGCAAAAAGCTCAATCATTTGCACTAGACTAAAGAACTTCTTCTCATCTGACGTGCTCGCTGTAGCCAAGAGCAAGGGCATTGCGAGCTCGTGCTTGAGGGATAGCACCAACCTCTTCAGGCGATCCTTCTGCCAATCCGTCACCGCCGGACCCTTGCCGGCTTCCGAAGCCGCAGGGTACGGCCAGTTTCCCTCTTGGATTTTCGAGAATACATTCTGCTCATCTCGAAAAGTATTCACTTGTCTCAGAACAGTGTTTGCCTCTTCGATCGTGGTGGCCGAAGAGAGAGGGAAGTACTCTTCTCTCAGCTTTTTGAAGAGCGGTAGGGTCGCTCGGACCCCTGTCGTTGACGGATAGTAGGCCCTAAAAAAGTCACTAACCTCCTTGGCGGGGGCCTTTAGAATCTCGTCCCACAGTTTGGCGATCTTCTCCTGCTGCTCCGGAAATTTTTGAACGACTTCGAGCGTATAGCTTCGGAGCAGATCAGCGTCCTCCAAGGACCGCCCGCGATCATTGAGCACACTAAAGAGCTGGTAGGCTCGCTCGCGGTCAACCGAAACGATTTGGATTACGTGACACTGGGAAATGATCGCCGTCCGCAGCCGATCCAAGTGGGCGATTGCCTCCTGATGGCCGACCTTATTGACAGCCGGCTTAATCAAAGCAGTTCGAATCTGCGCCTGCGCGGCAGCTAGAAGTTGGTGACTTTCCCTTTCCGGCTTGGCCCCATCGTCGTCAATCAAGTCGCGAAAGAACTGGTTATCGGCATCCGAGAGAACCAGCCGCGGGAGAGTTTCTTTTCGCCCTTCGCTCACAATTGCGTTGCGCCAGAAAAGAAACCTGTCATGCGTATCCGAAGCCAGGGTTTCAGCGGAGGCTGCAGCAGCGTGGTCGCCAGATTTTGTCGAGCGCGTCGCGATATCGTTTGCCGCACGCTCGATCTCCGCAAGCGCCAGAACAACTGTGGCCATACGCTGTTGGCCGTCAACGATCTCATACTTGTGAGGCCGACTTTGCGCATGATCAGTTTCCTCAATGCAGACAATACCCCCTAGGAAGTGGCTTACTTCTTGGGGGTCAGCATTGGCGAGGTCGCTAACATCGTCGGTGAATGCAGCCACCTGACTATCCCAGGCGTATGACCGCTGGTATCGGGGGATGAAGAACGGGTGATGCTCTTCGAGGAGTGTACCGACAGCAACGCTCCGGGGGGTTACAGACGAAGCTCCGAACGCCACAGCTTGCCCTATCTCCGAGTTAAAGGCGATTAGGTGATCAACACTGCCACACGCTGCTGTTGTTGTCGCGGGCGTTCGACACAATCCTTGCGTGACACCTTGCCGAAGGTCATCGTCCAGCTGTCGCTGGCACGGCGCGTGCCCAACGCCGGTTAGAGACCGAGGGCATGCGGAGACTGCTACTGACGTTCAATGCGTGATGTCGTCATGGTGGCGGGCATCAGTCCGGTACCAGCGCGGCGGCCGCCGAGAACGTCGTGCCGGTATGGGAGTTGGCGTAAGCCCCGCGGAACGGTGGTGATCAGGTCATGCGGGACGGCGACCGCGCGCTTGGCCATGATGGTGCGCTGCATCCCCCTTGGCGACTGGCCGGTCAAGTAGCGGTTGCCCGTTGAGTGCGGGCCACCTCGCATGGCAACCAGCGGCCGCTGTGAGAACACGCCTGCGCCGCATGACTGCGCGCACCGGCGCATGAGGGGAGGCGTGGACTATCTGTGGACCGGGGCAGCTGCTCCCGCCACGCGCAGCGCCTCGACCAGCATCGATGTCAGCAGCACACGGGCCCTCCGGAGCCGTGACCGCGCGCGCCAACCGCAGCAAGGCCGACCAGGACCCCGTTGAGTGAATCCACCCGCATCCGACCAGCACTACCGGTACATCGGCGAGTGGGTCGGCACCAAGCTCCGCTGGAGCGCCCCCGTCGACCAGGAGGAACTGAGGGCGCTCGAGGTGTATGGCGAGGCGGACTTCGTGATCCGACCAAACAGCCAACCACGTCAGGTGACAAGGTAGATACTGGCGGCGACCAATCTCGTACGTCGAATCGGGTGATTCATGTCCGTTCAGCCGCCCCTGCCACCACCCGTTCCGTCGCCATCGGCCGCCTCTGCGGCTCCCCCGGCTGGGGCGCCAGCCTCACCTGTCAGCCCCTCATGGGCGGAGAGACACAATGGCCTCGTCATCGCCGTCAGCAACCTGGTGACGGCACTCATGGTGTTGACAGCAGCCTTCTTCGCAGGGCCATGGCTTCAGAACGAGGAAGCACCAACGAAGAAGCCGACTGGTTCCATTGAGCAACCTCGGAATCCTGCCGTTGGTGAGCGCGTCGAGTTCTCCGGTCACGTTCTGCACCGGCCGGCGGGGTACGCAGTGTGGGCCTTTGTCAGAGACGTGAATGGAGGCCTCTTCTACCCCAAGTACAGTCCCTGCAACCTGCAGGACGACAAGTGGGACTGCGCCCAACTTCGAGTCGGGACCAAGGACACCCTGGACAAGCAATCTGACTTGCACGCCGTGCTGGTCGATGCCGAGGGTGCAGCGCAGATCAAGGACCACGTGATCGACGTCGAGTTCCGCAAGGTCAAGAACGAGGGCCTGAAAGCCCTTCCCTCCGGGTCCATTGTGTTGGACACCTTGCGGGTGACGCGCGTCCCTTGAAGCGGCGTTCGCCTCCACCTCAGTACGGCGCCATCAGGCCCTTCGGGAGCTGGGCATCGACATGCATACCACCAACCCTGACCCGCCGCTGCCCCAGCAGCACACCTGCCCCGCCAACTCTCGGTGGAGGAATCGAAATTCTTGACACGGTGCGAGTGAGTCAGCCCTGACTCCCGAGTGGCATGTGCCGGGCCTCCCGCCGGAGCGGCCCCCGATCCACTGGGCCGTGCCCGCCTGAATCAGGACGGCGGGAATGACCTGAGGGCGGGGGCAGTCGAAGCTCGCGTAGACCGACGCCAACAGGTGGTACGTGGCTATCAGGTTGCGACCGCCGAGGGCAGTCGTTTACGGCACGTGCAGTTTCTGCTGCATGCCGAATGCCTGTCGAAGTTCCCCGATCAGCCACTCACCGCTGGGTATTCTGGCAGCTCAGGCTGGTGAGCGTGGGGAAGAACCTAGCGCCTTCTAAGCGCCTGTCCCAGCCACACGGGAAGCTCTCTGCTCTCACGAGAGTGATTGTCGGTGCCCTCAACACCGCTCCAATAGAACCGAGTCGGTCGATCACGGCACGATGACACCCGCCCCGCGGTTCGGTAACCACCGAAGGCTCGCATCAGATGCGCATCAGTTGGCATCGCCAACAGCGGGCAACGGCGGCGCTCGCAACAGTCCCCGGGCAGTCCAACGGGTATATCGCTGCTGGTCAGATGGCGAGCAGGTATAGCATTGCCTGCGATTCCCAAGCTGATTCCTCCGGAAGCCGGCACCTAGTCGCTTCGCCGGCCAGGTGTGTGTGGAGGCATGACAGAGGTCCTTCCCGGAGGTGTCCCGCGGGGAGGGCCCCTCTATTGGTCGTCAGAGACCTCGGTCTCGGTTCCAGCGACTCAAGTGCATCGCGTAGAAGACGTTGCCGATGCCGGCAGTGAACATGAGCAGCCAGAAGTGGACCCACAGCGACTGACGCCGACGCCTCAGCCCCACCCCGCCGATTACCCCCGCGGCAGACGCCGCCGCGGAACTGCTGTTGTTGATGATGATCGTCGGCGGCTGTCCGTACGCCTGGGCGGGCTGCTGATCCTGCGGTGTCGCCATGCTGCGTCGACTCCTCGGTGATTGAAGTATGCAAGGGCGAGACGCACCATAGGGGAGCCCAGCTGGTCACCGAGGTCGAACCGGCTGAGCGTCACCCAGTCGGGGCACCTTGCTTCCGTGCGTCTCGGTTTCCGTCTCATTCAGGCCCGTTCACTGTCGTTCAGGCGAGACACAAGCCCCTCCCCCGGTGACACCGAACCGCTCATGAATCCAGGCGAATGCCCTCGATCGACGCCCCAGCCCCCACCACCACAGTTGGAAAGCGTGCGCTCCAACGCCCACAGGCTGAGCCCGATCCGAGCACAGAAGCCCCGGACTGGGCCCGGGGCTTCTGTGGTGCTCGTTGAGCGACTCCTAGCTGAAGGCCGCCGCTGGCAGCCGAGGGCCCTCGTCGTCTCCTCCTCCAGTGGAGCGGTCCGGGACCGGCAGGCGGCGACCGCGGCTCTCCGCCACGCGGAGCGCGTCCCTCAGCACTCTGGCCAGGTCAGTCGTCAGGAGCCGCAGCTCATCCGCCCCCGCCTCCTCGTCGACGAGTACTGCCGAGGCGTGCTCCAGCAGCCCGGCCGCCAGGCCGAGTTGCACCGCTTCGGTGTTGTCAGCCAGGCGGGACATGTGACCGCCGCTGTCGTCGGTGCTCAGGAAACAGGGCTTGCCCTCCGGCCCCGACCACGGGAGGAGCCTCAGCTCATTGTGGGCCGTCATCCTTCCGTCCCCCTCTCTTCGATCGTGTGGTGGATGGTGAAGACCGCGTCGGCGCGGTCGCCGGGGAGCACCAGGAACGCCGCCTCGACCACGCGCCCAGTGGTGTTGGCCGCTACGCGTGTGATCGCGAGAACGGCCAGGGTCGAGCTGATCCGAAGGGTCGCCGCTTCCTCGGGTGTCGGGAGGCGAGCGCTCACCGTCTCCTGTATCTCGGCCAGCGGCGGGCGGAGCTCTGCCAGCCTTGCCTCAACCCCTTCGTACCAGGGCGACTCGCCGAGCATGCCGGCCGGCGCCAGGTCGCGTGGGACGTAGATGCGGGCGAGGCTGTGCGGCGACTTCCCCTCGTGACTGAGGCAGAGGAATTCGGTCAGGGGGCTGCTTGCTGGCACCCTCAGCAGAGCAGGCAGATGCCCGCGTGCTCGGACATTGGTGGTGCGGACGCTGACGCGCAGAGCCGCATCGGCCGTCGTCTGCGCGTCTAGCATTCGACCACTGCCGACGTAGGTGATTCTGCGGAGGGCGTGGCGGACGAAGTTGCCCTTGCCGTGAATCTTCTCGACGAGCCCTTCGCCCTGAAGGACGGCGAGAGCGCTTCGCAGCGTCGGCGTGCTGACCATGTACTGGGAGGCGAGCTGCGCTTCGGAAGGGAGACGTTCGCCGGCCTTGATCCGGCCGGTCGAGATCTGCTTGCGAAGGTCATCGGCGATGACGTGGCGGCGAGAAGGCACGGATGGAATCACCGCCTCTCAGCATCCGCAGGGCAACGAGGCGGGTTCGGGAGTGCATGGTCAGGAGTTCACCCGACTCGAATCGAAGCCGCTTTGCCCCGCCGGGCAGTTGGAAGAGATCGGCCACGCGGCACGGCTGGCCACCGATCTGGAGAACGTCGCCACGCTGCACGCTGGCCGAGGTGATCTCGACGTTGGCGGCCAGCGCGCCGCTGGGTGCCCATCCCCTCACGGAGTCACCTCCGTGGGTGCGCCCCGGTCGACTGCCGTATGGCATGAGCAATCGCAGGCTTCGTAGACGACGGGGACCCCGACCGGTGCCGTGGCGGGGGAGGACTGTGCGCACTCGCGGTGCGTACCGATCCGGCACGAGCTCGACCGGTAGGGGACGGCCGACCCATGCGTCAAGCCAGTCCGCTGACGAGGGGGCATCAGAGAGCCCCCGCTGGCACGAAGCATGCGTGGGCGAAGCGATCGTGAGGTGCCGTCGAGCGCCGCCTGGCTTCCTCCTCGCTGGCCAGCACGTACGGGCGGACGAGTGCGGTCTCCTCGCCTGCAAGGACGTCCTCACGGTCTCGGCGCTGGCCCATGAGGAGTGTCGGCCGATTGGAGAGCACGAGGTGAACGGCGGTCGGTTGGGTGGGAGTTAAGGGGCGGCGGTGCCGGCCCTCCGGGAAGTACCGCACTCTGGTTCGCGAGACGGCACGGCGGATACGGTTGAGCACGCTGATCAGCTCCTATCGCTGATGGCCAGGTCCCCGGACATCGCCCGTCGCGGGGACCGCTTCGTGTATGGCGGCCCATAGGGTGCGGCCGTTCAAACTGCTGGCGAGGAGCCCGAATCGATCGGCCCCCGCCACGACTTCCAAGACCTCCCGCCATGTCTCTGCGGCGAGCGTTTCCGGCACCTCCGCCTCGATCGATGTGTGCCGGGCGTGCGCTTCCACGCGAACGGCGAGGCCGACGGCGGATAACCGGGCGGCGATGGACTCGGCCCTTACTTCCGAATCGGACACAGGGGAGCCTCCGTCGCCAGGCGATCACTTTGCGTGAAGCTAGTTAACTAGATTAGAGCTAGTGGACTAGATTTTCCATATGTCTGAGCAGCCGCCCTATCTCCGCATCGCCGACGTACTGCGGCGGCGGATCGCGGAGCACGAGTGGACGCCGGGAGATCGCCTCCCCTCGCGTGCCCAGATCGCTCAGGAATGCGGCGTCGGTGAGAACGTGGTCCGCAGGGCACAGGAGCTACTGATCTCCCAGGGAGTACTGGAAGGCCGCGCAGGTTCCGGCACGTACGTCGCCGAACCTCGTCGGCGGGTACGAGTGGTCCGCTCTACGGCGCGCGAGCAGCGCGGCGGTTCCCCGTTCCGCGCGGACATGAAGTCCGCGGGCAAGCAGGGGGATTGGGAAAGCCGGACGGAGGCCAAGGTCCCGGCGCCGGCGGAGATCGCGGCGCGCCTCGGTATCGCCGAGGGGGATAACTGCGTCCGCACCGTCTACGAGTTCCTCGCCGACGGCAGGCCAGTGCAGTTGTCGACGAGCTGGGAGCCGTACGACCTTACTGCCGGCACGCTCGTCGTCCTCCCCGAAGGAGGGCCGCTCGCCGGGGCAGGTGTTGTGGAACGGATGGCCGAAATCGGCATCAGGGTCAGTCACGCTGTGGAACAGCCGGAGCCGCGGCAAGCCGATGCCGAGGAGGCATCACTCCTCGGCATCCAGAAGGCCGCCCTGGTCACACACATCAGACGGACCTACTACAGCGACGAGGGACAGCCCGTTGAGACAGCGGACATTGTCGTGCCCGCTGCCCTGTGCGAGATCGTCTACGAGATCCCCCTCAGCCGATAGCGGGAGCGATGCCCGAACCGACAGGGAGCAATGCCGAGCTAGGGCCTGTCCGGCGGATCATGTGACTTCCTCGCTCTCGTCTCGTTGGCATGTCCATGGGGCGGGGAGATCTCACGAACGAGGAATGGGCCCGGCTGAAGCCACATCTGCCGAAGTCCGGTAAGCGGGGCGGTCGTTGGGCGAGTCACCGCAGGATCATTAACGGGATTCTGTACCGGAATCGCACGGGAGCGCCGTGGCGGGATCTGCCTGCGCGTTTCGGGAAGTGGAAGACCGCGTACGAGCGACACAGACGCTGGTCGGCGGACGGCACGTGGGACAGGCTCTTCGCGGCGGTCCTGGCCGATGCCGACGCCGAGGGCCGCATCGACTGGTCGATGGTGAGCGTGGACTCCACCTCCTGCCGGGCCACCAGCACGCCGCCGGAGCCCGCAAGAGACGCCCGCGGATTCCGGGAAAAGAACGACGCCCCGGCAGCACCGCCCCGACGAAGGGCTCGGACGCTCCCGGGGCGGCCTCACCTGCAAGATCCACCTTGCCGGGGAGGGTGGGCGCCGTCCGCTCGCGTTTCTGATCACGCCGGGCCAGTGGGGAGATGCCCCGCAGTTCGTCCCCGTCATGGAACGGATCCGGGTGGGCCGAGTCGATGGCGGTCGGCCCCGCACCCGCCCCGGCCACCTCGGCGGCGACAAGGCCTACAGCTCCCGCCGTAACCGCCGCTACCTGCGCAGACGCCAGATCAAGCACACCATCCCCGAGCCGAAAAGCCAGCGGGCCAACCGACAACGGCGAGGCAGTAAGGGCGGTCGGCCCACCGGCTTTGACAAGACGATCTACAAAAGGAGGAACGAAGTCGAGCGGACGATCAACGCGCTCAAGAACTTCCGGGCCGTCGCGTCGAGGTTCGACAAGCGGGCCTACGTTTTCCACGGCACCGTTACCGTGGCAGCGATCCGACTATGGCTCCGCTCGTGACCCGCAAGACAGGTCGTAAGCTTCCGCCGTGAACGACACCCATGGCATACGGATCAGACCAGGCAGCCTGGCCGACGCACCAGTCATTCTGGACATGCTCGACTCCGCGGTGGTCTGGATGAACGATCGCGGCAACACCGAGCAGTGGGGCACGACACTGTATTCGCAGAAGCCCGGCGGAGTGGAGCGGGTGGAGCGGTACACGACCGAGAACACCTCATACATCGCAGAGTTGGACGGGCTACCTGTCGGCGCCCTGGTGTTGGACTCTGGGCCCAGCCCGCAGATGCCGATCGCGCCGGCTGAGGAACCCGAGCGGTACGTCCGGCTGCTGGTCTCCGACCGACAGCACGCCGGTGTGGGCATCGGGGCGGCACTGCTGGCCCATGCCGCCGAGGAGACCCGACGGGCCGGCGTGGCGCTACTGCGGGTCGACTGCTGGGCGGGCGGCGGAGGCGAACTGGTCGCATTCTACGAACGCAACGGCTTCACGCCCACCGCTCGTTTCCTGTCCGATGCCTGGCCTGGACAGGTACTGGCCCAGCGGGTCGTCTGACGGCATGGGCAGGTCAACCGGTTCGCCCAGCACGGCGGTGCGTGACCGCAACATGCGCAAGACACCCCCCGATCCGCCGGACAGGCCCTAGAGGCTGTCCCGCTCGATCAGCACACCATCGGGTCCCATCGTGTAGACCCGCGGCGGCCCCATCGCTTCCACTGCTCTCCGCATCTCCGCTTCCTTCTCGGACGGGTCGGGGCCGTTCGGGTCTCGTACGAGGAAGCCATGGAGTTCGATGTTCTCCGCGTCAACGTTCCCCGGCTCCGGCATGCCCTCCTGGATGAAGCCGCAGAGTGCACGCAGCGCGTCTTCGCCAAGCTCCAGAGGGTGAAAGGGCAGTGCGTACGGCTCCTCTTCTTCACCCGGCCACGGAATGATGTCCGCCGGACGGTCCCCGGCCCAGTAGGGAAGTTCGAAGGGGAGCGGCTCCCCGATGTTCTCGATGATCCCGTCGTCCGGTGACAGGCTCAGAGACCGGATGAGGCGGCCGTCCTCCCACACAGCGAACGCCAGCCAGTCGACCACGCTGTGCATGGCGTGTAGGACCAACCGCCGACCGGTACTCGCCGCGACAAGATGCGCGGGGAGCTGTGACGGAGAATCGATCATCACGCGTCGATCGCAGATGATCTCCACGCGGGGCCAGCTCGCTGCATAGGTGGTTCCGTCCGGGGGATACACGGCGTCGTACAGGTCCGAGCCTCCGCTCTCCTCTATCTCGCATCCCGGGTTGAGACGCCGAATCATCGCGGACGTCTGCTCCAAGTCCGCCGCTCCTACGTGCCGCAGAAGGCCGGGCACATCGCCGTCGGCGTACACGAGCAGACCGGTTTTAGCTCCCAAGGCCCCTCCCCAAACGCAAGCTCAAATGTCGCTGCACCGTATCTCCCCGGTACGACACAGGAGCAGCGTCATCAGTGCGGCTGCTCCGTGCCGTCTCTGGGCCGTCGGAGGGCGATCACGAGCGGCCAAGGACGGCCAATGACGGCCAGCAAGGGCCGTCCAACCAGCCCCCGGGCCAGCGAAAACGCACGTCGCCAAGATTCCCTGCAAGACACGATCACCTCGTGCGCGTACAACACTGCCTCCCACCCCCAAGCGATCAGGCCGACGGTACGCCCACGGCCGCCTGAGAGCAGCCCCGTTCTGCGTGTTCCGCATGCACGTCCGTGCCCGATCCGTGCCCGACAGGCCGGTAAGCCACGGTCAACAGCGGGTGCCAGGACGAACCCCAGGACTCACCCTGGCACCCGTTGCTGCTGGTCAGGGCACCAACTAAGCCCAGAAGCGCGGTGATTCCCAAGCTCAGAGCGCGGGTTCGATTCCCGTCACCCGCTCCAGACAGAAGCCCCAGGCCAGAGGCCCGGGGCTTTGTTGTTGTCTAGACCTCTCTAGGTGTCGCGCACCAGATCTGCACCACTCGGTGACCGACCGCGATTCCTCGGGCCTCACCACCTCGTCGAATCCGACGGCGCCCCCCGGCACGCTCGATCAACTCGCCGGCCACGAACCCTCCTACATCCCCCTGGGCTTCGAATGCCTGCTGGAGGACGGTCGCATCGTTGCGGCCGACGGCCCGTACAGCGTGCTCAACCTGCTGACCGCCGCCTTCACCCTGGCAGCTGTTCTGTCGTTGCTCGTCGTGGGGTTTCTGGACGAGTACCGGGTGCGGGCGGAGATGAAGGCCGGGAGCGTGGCTGTCCGCGGGAAACTTTCCGGCTGACGAATTCGCGTCATGTGCGCGCGTGACGGTCGTGCCCCAACGCCTCGCTGCTCCCCGGGGTGTTACGGGCGGGGCAGTCGGCGCGGTTGCATTGACGAGAACGCCCACCAGAGGGCCGCGCCCCCGGTGGACGAGGACGCTCGGCCCGCTCAGAACAAGCCCTTGTACCCCTGCCAGCCCGTCCCGATCTTCACGGTCGAGCTGAAGGAACCCGCGCCGTTGCCGCTGTTGCGCAGCAGATCCCCTGCCGCGTTGCGGGACACCAGATCGGCCTTGCCGTCCCGGTTCAGATCACCCACACCGACGAAGACGTTCCGGCCCGTGCCCCAGTTCTTGGCGAAGACGGCAGCCCGAGGCTTCAGCGTGCCCGCGGCCGTACCGTCGTAGCGCCACAGCGAGTTCGCGCGTTCTGGTGTTCGGCAACAACTGGGCGACGGGACGCAACGTTTTCGTGGGGGTCGGTGACCTGAACAAGGACGGCAAGGCCGATCTGGTGTCCCGCAACGCGGCAGGGGATCTACTGCGCAACAACGGCAACGGCGCGGGTTCCCTCAGCTCGACCGTGAAGATCAGCACGAGCTGGAAGGCGTACAAGGGCCTCTTCTGAGGCTCCGAGGCCGGCGGTGTCGGCCGATCATGAGAAGACGACGAAGGCCCTGACCGCTGAGCGGTCAGGGCCTTCGCGTCACGGCTCGGCGCCGGGCCCTGCCTCACCGCGCCCCCGCACCCGCCTCCGGCAGACGCGCCCTCGTCACTGCCCCACCCGCCCGTCGACGCACTCCCGCAGCAGGTCCGCGTGGCCGCAGTGACGGGCGTACTCCTCGATGCGGTGGACCAGCAGTTCGCGCACCGCTATATCCTCCCTTCCCACGCGCGCGCCCAGGTCCGTGTGCTGGGCCAACGCCGCGTCGGTGGCCGCCTGTTCGCGTTCCAGGTCCGCGTACGCGGCGTCGACCACCGCCTGGTCCGCGACGGCTCCGGTGAAGTCCGCGTCGCGTGTGCCGTACAGCTTCGGGGCCGGGTCGCCGTCGGTGATCCAGTTGCGCCAGTCGCGTTCGACCTCGGCGAGGTGGCGGAGCAGGCCCAGGAGCGACATCGTCGACGGCGGGACCGAGCGGTGGGCCAGTTGTTCCGGGGTCAGGCCCTCGCACTTCATCCGCAGGGTCATGCGGTAGTTGGTCAGGAAGTCGTCCAGCGTCGCGAGCTCGCCGTCCGGGCTCGCGCCCTCGCTGTTGCGCGGGTCGTCGTTCGGGTCGGCCCACATGTCGGGGTAGACGGTTGCCTGGGTCCAGCGTGCGGGTTGGTCGCTCATGCGCTCCCTGTTCGTCCGTGGGACCGCCCAAGCGCGCGGGTGCCCCGAGTTTGCCGCCCAATGTGTCAGGGACGACCGCCCGGGCGCCCCCCAATTTCCGCGGGCTCCGATCCATGCGTGATGCCGAGACGAACGGCACCTTGCCGCGGCCCATGACCAGGGGCAGTCAGCGTCCGGCGACCTTCCCGATCCGTGTCGTACCGGTCGTGCCGGTCGGGTACCGGCCGACCGGGCGCGGCATTCCGGGCCTGAGCGACCGTGCCGGACACGGACCAGGGCCGGGCCCCGGTCAGGAGGGGTCCGGCCCTGGTGTCATGCGGTGCGGCCCGGTTCAGGCCGCAGGTGCGCCGCGGCTACGCGGCTGCGCGCGGTGTCAGCGACGGTTCCACGACTTGCTGTCGATGACGTGGCCGCGGCGGTCCTTGAGGATGGCCTTGTCCTTGTTGTCCCAGACGTAGTTGCGGCGGTCCTGGAACACGTCGGTACGGGTGTCGTGGCCGATGCCCGTGTGGACGCGGACCGTGGAGCGACCGGCGAGGGTGAAGTGCCGGAAGGTGTAGCGGTGGCCCGCCTTGTCGGTCAGGGTCCAGCCGTTCAGCTTGACCGGCTTGCGGGAGGTGTTCTTGATGTCCACCCACTCCGCGTTGCGGGACCGGTTGGAGTTGTCCTCGCGGCCAGGGCTGTCGTACTGGATGCGGCCCAGCTCGATCGCCGACTTGGCGGGTCCGCGGTCGTGCCCGCGGTCGTGTCCGCGGTCGGCCGCCACGGCCGGCATGGCCAGGGCGGTCACCACCGCGCCGGCGGCCATGGTGGTGGCGACGAGAGTGCGAGCGGTACGAGAAGCAGACAAGAGAAAAGCCCCCTCGAATCAGGGGCACAACGGTCCGTTCGGCCCGTTGTGCTGTACGGGTTCTCGGCCGTCCCCGGGCCGAGGACCCAAACTCTGCGGCCCCGAGGCGCCGGTCCGCAGGCGCTCCGCTTCGTGTTACTGAATGCGGACATTTCCGTAACTCTTGATTGCGTCGTTCAACTAACTGGCGAAGTGACGTTCCAGACAAAACGTGCCTGCTGCACCAACCCGGGCGGTCACTGACAGCAAGCCTTTGCGGGCTCCGGCGCACCACCCCCCCGCGCCACCCCGCTCGCCACCCAGGGCAGAGCTTCGCTCCAGGTAACGAAGCGGAGCGGCCGATCCTCGAACGGTCTGCCCCATGCCGTACGCAGGTGCGAGAAATTGCCGGTCGAACGGGCTCGCCGTGCGTCCACGGGTGCGGGTCATTTATTCGGATGCCGTGGCGAGCGGCGCCGGGTAGCGTCACGTCCCGCGCCTTCCGATGCGCTGCGTCCCGGTTACTTCCTGAAACATCCACCGGTGCGCATATCCGATCTCGGAAGGCGCACACCGCCGAGTCCTCGACCCACGTCCTCGACCCGTGCCCCTCGATCCCGCGCGCTCACCGGTCCCACGCCTGCCGTCCCGTGACCGCGCACCGCTGTGGCCGACAGCCGCCACCCACCTCGTCGACCCGTCGCTCCCCAGGGGGACTTCTGCATGACCCGGTTCAGCCGCCCGCGGACCAAAGCCGACGCCAGGGCGGAGATCCAGGCCGAAGTACCGGGCCTCACCGCGCGCGGAGTGACCTCCCCGCTCTCCACGGAGGGCCGGTGGGCCACCCCGCCACGCGGGGCGTCCGCGCCGGCGGTCACCCGGGGACTGCCGTGGATCACCAACCATCAGGGCGGCGCCGGGTACGTCCGGGAGCCGAAGGACGCGCTCTTCCTGCTCGCCGTCGCCAACATGGTCGGGCGGCACACCTTCTACGAGAGCGCCGATTCGCGCGACGACCGCTATCTGCGGCTGATCCGCGAACTCGCCCTCAGCGAACCGGCATGGACCCTCGGACTGCTCGGCTGGCTGCGGACCGACGCCCGGATGCGGACGGCCTCGCTGGTGGGCGCGGCCGAGTTCGCCCGTGCGCGGCTGGAGGCGGGGGAGGCGGGGTACAGCCGGCAGGCGATCGATGCCGTACTTCAACGCCCCGACGAGCCCGGCGAGTTGCTGGCGTACTGGACCTCCCGGTACGGCCGGCGGCTGCCCCAGCCCGTCAAGCGCGGGGTCGCCGACGCCGTACGCCGGCTCTACACCGGGCGGGCGCTGCTGAAGTACGACAGCGACGCCCGGGCCTACCGGTTCGGTGACGTACTGGAGTTGACGCATCCCGCTCCGGCCGCGGACCGGCCCTGGCAAGGAGAGCTGTTCCGGTACGCACTGGACCGGCGGCACCGGCCCCACCGCGTAGTGCCGCCCGTCGGCGAAGCCCTCCTCTGCGCGCACCACGCGCTGATGGCCGTGCCGGTGGCCGAGCGGTACGCGCTGGTCACCGGGCCGGACGGAGCCGATCGGCTGGCGGCGGCGGGGATGTCGTGGGAGGCGCTGGCCGGCTGGCTGCACGGCCCGCTCGACGCGGCGGTGTGGGAGGCCGTGATCCCGGCGATGGGGTCGATGGCCCTCGTCCGCAACCTGCGCAACTTCGATCTCGCGGGCGTCAGCGACGAGATCGCCGCTCAGGTGGCGCGCCGGATCTCGGACCCGGACGAGGTAGCCCGCTCACGGCAGTTCCCGTTCCGCTATCTGGCCGCCCACCGCAATGTGCCCTCGCCGCGCTGGGCGCAGCCTCTGGAGACCGCCCTCAATCACTCGCTCGCCCATGTGCCCGCACTGCCGGGGCGCACCCTCGTGCTGGTGGACCGCTCGGGCTCGATGTTCTGGCAGACCAGCGAGGGGAACGACCTCACCCGGGCGGACGCCGCCGCCATTTTCGGCACCGCCCTCGCGATCCGGGCCGAACAGGCCGACCTGGTCGAGTTCGGCACCGGGAGCCGCACGGTCGAGACCGGGCCGGGTGAGTCCGTCCTGCGGGCAGTGGACCGGTTCCACGACCTCGGCGGCACCAACACCGCCGCGGCGGTCAGGCAGCACTACCGCGGGCACTCCCGGGTGGTCGTCGTCACCGACGAGCAGGTGCAGTCGACACTCTGCACCGACCCGCTCGCCGCGGTGCCCCGCCATATTCCGGTCTACACCTGGAACCTGGAGGGCTACGCCACCGGGCACTCCGCCAACGGGCCGCACCGCCACACCTTCGGTGGCCTCAGCGACGCCGCCTTCCGGCTGATCCCGCTCCTGGAGGCGGCGCGGGACGCGAAGTGGCCCTGGGAGCAGCCCATAGACTCCCGCCCCTGATGTGCACCGGGTGCGCGGCGGCACCGCGCACCCGGTTCGACGTCACCGATCGCGCCGCGATGCCGACGAACCGCCGACCATCAGCTCGTCACCACCACCGTCGTCGTCACCAGGACCGCCACCATCGCCGCCTCCATGTTCCGGATGGCGGTGCGCACGCTCTCGCCCGCCCATTGACCGTGCGCGATCTCCTCCATCCGCGGTGAGACCTCCTTGCGCGGCAGGTCCGGGAAGGCGAGCCGGTGCAGTTTCGCCGCGTGGATCAGCGCGATCAGGCCCGCCGAGCGGTCGTCCGGAGTGGCGTTGTGCAGAACGAGGGCGGCGAGGCGGCTGCGCAGCTCGCGCTCGGCCGAACCGTCGGCCTCGGGGTAGCGGCGGACCGGGAAGAGGCCGAGGACCTTGCGCTGTTCCTCGCTCACCAGGCCCCGGTCGCGCAGGCTGTCGATCGTGGCGGTGACGGCCTTGTCGTGGTCCCTGGTCAGCCAGTCGGTGATCTTGGGCGGCCTGCTCTTCTTCGACGCCCAGGCGTCGATCAGCGCAAGCCGCTCGTCGAGCAGCCGGGTGCCGGTGGGCGTCGTGTCCTTCACGGTCAGCCGCTCGCGGTCCACCGCTATGCGGCCCGCGAGGACGAGTTCGAGCACGATGCCGCCCGCGACGGCCCAGCCCGCGGCCTGCCGCTCCTTCGCCTCTCCGGACTCGTCGTCCAGCGACAGCAGCATGATCTCCTCGCCCAGCGTGACCGTCATGTGTCTGTTCCCTTCAGTCGTTTCCCCCTGCCCTGTTCGACGCCCGGGGGTGGGCCGCCAGTTCCCGCGGCGGTCCCCGCAGCGGCGAATGGCGTGTGATCGCCACGCCGTCCGGTCATTTGGGCCACCCCTATACGCTGGGAGATTCGCATCGACGAGTTGGGGGGCCATCCATGGCACTGTTCGGGAACGCGCACACCATCGACCCGGCGGCGGCGCAGCAGGACTACGCGCGGCTGCTCGGGCAGGGCGAGCAGGTGCACGCCGCGTATCTGCTGATCCGCGACACGATCCTCTTCACCGACCGCCGGCTCCTGCTCATCGACAAGCAGGGCATCACCGGCAAGAAGGTGGAGTACCACTCCGTGCCGTACCGGAGCATCACGCACTTCGCGGTGGAGACCGCCGGGACGTTCGATCTCGACGCCGAGCTCAAGATCTGGGTGTCGGGCACGCCGGCCCCGATCCAGAAGACCTTCACCAAGGGCGTCGACATCTACGAGGTGCAGGCCATCCTGACGCAGTTCGTGGCGCGGTAGCCCTCCGCCGCGCGTCCCCGGAGCCACGCAACCGGGCCGGCTCCGCGCTGAACGGGGACGCACGCGCGGGAGGCCGCCGTGCGCCGAGGGGGGTCGGCGCGAGAGGGTTGGGGCGTGTCCTCCTCCCTTGCACCCGCGGCCCAACAGCCCGTGCCCGCCGGGCAGATGATCGTCTGCGGTGACGACGCGCTGGCCACCCGGCTCGCCGGTGAGCTGCACAGCGTGTACGGCCAGCGGGTCACCCTCGTCGTACCGCCGGCGCGGTCGTCGGCGAGCAGTCCGGCGGCCGCCGTGCCGAACCGGATCGCCTCCGCGCTCTTCGGGCGGGTGAGCGCCGCGATGAACCGGCCGGGGGCAGCGGACGCGACCGGGTCCAGCGGCGAAATCCTGCTGCCCGTACGCGAGATAGAAGCCGCCGAGCCGACCGAGGAGGCGCTGCGGCTGGCCGGTGCGGAACAGGCCGCCGCCGTCGCTCTCGTCCATGACGACGACGAGACCAACATAAGGGCCGCGCTGGCCGCGCGCCGGCTCAATCCACGACTGCGGCTGGTGATCCGGCTCTACAACCGCAAGCTGGGCCAGTATCTGGAGGCGCTGCTCGACCAGGCCGCCGTGGTCGCGATGCCCGGGCTGGACACGTCCGAGCTGGACGCGTCGACGACCGTGCTGTCGGACGCGGACACCGCCGCGCCGGCGCTGGCCGCCACGGCCGTGGCCGGTACGAGCAAGGTCGTCCAGGCCGACGGTCTGCTGCTGCGAGCCGTGGAGCGGCCGCCGCACCGCCAGGGCGAGGCTCCCGACTCCGGTCTGTGCACCCTCGCGCTGCTGTCGTCCACCGGCCACGGCCCCTCCGGCACGGCCGGTTCGGACATCGGCGCGGACAGACCGCTGCTGCTGCCCGACGACGCGACCGTCGCCGCCTCGACGCGGAGGGGCACGGTGGTGCTGGAGGCCGTGTCGCACAGCGGGCCCGCGGTACCGCCCCGGCAGCTGGCCGGACGAGGTGCGCCGCTCGGCGAGATCTTCTCGCGGCGGCTGCGCTGGGCGCTCGCCGGGATGGGGGCGGTCGTGCTCGCACTCGCCGTCGCCTCCTGGCTGACGACCGGCGAACACCCGCTGCGGGCCGCGTATCTGACCCTGCTCGACCTGTTCGCCATCGGCGACCCGGCCGTCGGGGAGCCCACCGCGCGTCAGGTGCTCCAGCTGCTGTCCGGACTGGCCGGGCTGGCGCTGCTGCCCGTGCTGATCGCGGGCGGGCTGGAGGCGCTCGGCGCGTTCCGCGGCGCGGCGGCGCTGCGCCGTCCCCCGCGCGGCCTGTCGGGGCACGTCGTGCTGCTCGGGCTGGGCAAGGTCGGCACCCGCGTCCTGGTCCAACTCCGTGAGCTGGGAATCCCGGTGGTGTGCGTGGAGGAGGACCCCGAGGCCCGGGGCATCCCGCTGGCGCGGCGGCTGCGCGTTCCCGTGGTGCTGGGCGATGTCACGCACGAGGGCGTCCTGGAGGCGGCGAAGATCCACCGTGCGTACGCGCTGCTGTCCCTGACCAGTGTCGACACCACCAACCTGGAGGCGACGCTGTACGCGCGGACGGTCAAGGCGGATCTGCGGGTCGCCCTGCGGCTGTACGACGACGACTTCGCCACCGCCGTCTACCGCACCCTGCGCGTGGCCCATCCCGACGCGCTGACCCGGAGCCGTAGCGTCTCCACGCTCGCCGCTCCCGCGTTCGCCGGCGCGATGATGGGACGGCAAATCCTCGGCGCGATCCCGGTCGAGCGCAAGGTGCTGCTCATCGCCGCGCTGGAGGTGGCCGGGCATCCGCAGTTCGAGGGGCGGACGGTCGCGGAGGCGTTCCGGCCGGGGGCATGGCGGGTGATCGCCCTGGACATGGCGGAGCCGGACGACCGCCGCCCCGACCTCGCCACCGCGCGCCGCGACATCCGCCGCGAGCACGCCGGCCGGCTGCTGTGGGACCTCCACCCCGGATACGTCCTGCGGCCCGAGGACTGTGTGGTGGTGGCGGCCACCCGGAGAGGAATGGCCGAACTCCTGGGCCGGCAGCCCGAGTCGCGTATCCCACGCGGGACGACCCGGACGGACGGGTGACCTGCGACGGGGCGTTCACGTTCGCGCCGGCTGTGCGGTTCGACTGGGACCCGCACAGGTTCGTCCGCCATACTGCCTGCCGTGGAGCAGCGCATAGGTTCGATCATCCCGCCGACGGCCGCCGCCGGACTCGACCCGGCACACATCCCCGGGCTGGTGCCCCCACGCCCCGCGGAGGGTGACGAGAGGGACGCGGCCGTCCCCGAGCAGGCCACCGACGCGGAACAGGCCGACGAGGCACCGCCGGAGGACGCCGCGCCCGAGCGCGTGACGTCCGAGGACGAGGGCTCCGACGCGGAGGGGTCCGCGCCCGAGGATCCCGGGAAAGAGGGATCGGCCGGGGACGACGGGCCCGTCTTCGAGGTCTCCGACCGCCGGGGCGCCATCGTCGCCGACGCGGAAGGAATCACCTTCCGGCTGGACGAGGAAGAGGCACGCTTCGGCTGGGACGAGATCGGGGCGGTGGAGATCGGCACGCCGCGCTTCGGCCGGCGGTTCGGTGTCACCGTCTACGTGTCCAGTCAGCGCTGGTTCGAAAACGACGTCGAGGCCTCGTCCAAGGCGGAGTTGAAGCAGTGGGCGGCGGAACTCGACGCGGTGCTGGACGCCCGTTTCGAGGACTCCGACGCGTAGGAGCCGATGCGCAGGACCCGGCGCGCGGGGCCGGACGCGTAGGACCTGATGCGCAGGACCCGGCGCACGGTTCACGTACTGGGACGGCGCCGGCCTCACACACAGGACCCGATGTCCCGGTCACGCCCGAGTGTGTCCGACAACAGCACAGAGCCCCGGGCCGCCAGCCCGGGGCTCCTTGCCGTCCACCGCCGTGTCACACCCCCGAGGGCACGACACTGCGACCGGTCTCGTGCGCGTACAGCGTCGCCCGGTCGTGCAGGGCCGCATGGACCGCCATCCGCGCGTCCCGGCGGCGCTGGGCCGGGCCGTCGGGCAGATGCAGGACTCCGGCGTTGCCGCGGGAGCCGCGCTGGATCTCCGCGGTGCGTGGGATGCGCAGCGACTCGTAGTGCGCGAGCCGGGACGCGACCGGTGTGCCGGAGTCGTCGGCGAGGCAGGCCGCCAGGTCCATCGCGTCCTCGATCGCCTGGTTCGCGCCCTGGGCCATGAACGGCAGCATCGGGTGCGCCGCGTCACCGAGCAGCGTGATGTGGCCGCTGGACCAGGTGCGCAGCGGGGGCCGGTCGTGCAGCGCCCACTGGTGGGTGCTCTCCACGGCCCGGACGATGTCGCCGACCAGGCCGCTCCACGCCCCGAAGGCCCGTGTCAGGTCCTCCGGGTCTCCCGGTGCCGACCAGGACTCGGGCGGTGCGTCGGACATCGGCACGGTCGCCGCGTAGCTGATGTACTCGCCCGAGGAGACCGGGTAGCAGACGAAGTGCCCGCCCGGGCCCAGCCACAGACGGACCAGCGCCTCGCGGGCCTCCGCGGGCAGACGGTCCACCGGAACGAGACCGCGGTAGATGCCGAGGCCGGCGAAGACCGGGGCGTCGCGGTGGAACGTCTCGCGGACCGTCGAGTGGATTCCGTCCGCGCCGACGACGACATCAGCCGGGCGGACGGTGCCGTCGTCGAAGGTGAGCCGTGCTCCCTCCGAAGTCTCCTGAGCGGCGCGCAGCCGCCGGCCCAGGTGCAGGCCGTCGCCGTCCACCAGGGAGAGCAGGGCCTCGTGGAGATGGGCCCGGTGAATGGTCAGATAGGGCGCGCCGAACATGCGCTCGCAGTCCCCGCCGAGCGGGGTACGGGCGATGGGGCGGCCGGTCCAGCCGCGTACCTCCATCGCCTCGATGCGTACCGCGTGCTTGCGCAGCGCGGGTTCGAGACCGAGGCGGACCAGGGGACGGATCGCGTTCGGGGAGAGCTGGACGCCCGCCCCGACCTCGGCCAGCTGCCGGGTCTGCTCGAAGATCTCGTACGGTGTGCCGTTCGCGGACAGCGCGCCGGCGAGTGCCAGGCCTCCGATGCCCGCGCCGACCACGGTGATCCGCGGTCGTCCCACTTCGTCCACTTCCCCGAACCGCACGTCTGTGACCGCCTTCCGCGTCGCCGCACCTGTCGGCGGAGCGGCTCTCGCACCGGCCCCGCCCCACGAGAATGTGCGGCCGCCACCCCGGCGGCAACGCGGGTCACGCCCTCCCCTGACAACTGTCGCCGGTTCCATGACGTCCGTCACCGGCTCCCCTCCGCGCCCTCCTGGAAGCCCCTGGCCCGGTCCTAACGTCCGGAGTGCGCCCCGGAGTTCTGTCCGCGGGCGACCACTACGCCGGGAGGAAAGACAGTGAAGGAACCGGAGGGACCGCGGTGACCGCGGTGGCCGTGGAGGGCCTGCGCAAGCGCTACGGAGACCACGAGGCCGTACGCGGTGTGGACTTCACCGTCTCGGAGGGCGAGATCTTTGCCCTGCTGGGTCCGAACGGCGCGGGCAAGACCACCACACTGGAGATTCTCGAGGGCTTCCGTGAACGCGACGGAGGCCGGGTCGAGGTGCTCGGGCGCGACCCGGGGAAGAAGGCGGACGGCAAGTGGCTGCGCGGCCGGATCGGTCTCGTGCTGCAGGACATCGCCGTCGAGCCGTATCTGTCGGTACGGGAGACCATCGCGCGGAACGCGGGCTACTACCCGGCGCCGCGCGGCGTGGACGAGGTGATCGACCTCGTCGGTCTGCAGGAGAAGCGCGGCGCGAAGGTGAAGGACCTCTCAGGAGGGCAGAAGCGGCGTCTGGACCTGGCGTTGGGCGTCATCGGTGACCCGCAGCTGCTGTTCCTGGACGAGCCCACGACCGGTTTCGACCCGGGGGCCCGCCGGGGTGCCTGGGACGTGGTGCGCAACCTCCGGGACGCCGGCACCACGATCGTGCTGACCACCCACTACATGGACGAGGCCCAGGCGCTCGCCGACTCGGTCGTCGTCATCGCCGGCGGCGAGATCGTCGCCACCGGCACACCGGAGACCCTCGGCGGCCGGGACAGCGCGCTGGCCCGCATCAGCTTCGCGCTGCCGCGCGGCGCCGTGCCGTCCGACATCCCGCTCACCGTCACGTCGGTGGAGGACGGCCTCGTGACGGCGGAGGCCGAGGAGCCGACCGCGGCGCTGCACAAGCTCACCGACTGGGCACTGCGCCGCGGCACTCCGCTGGAGCGCCTCAGCGTGGTGCAGCCGACGCTGGAGGACGTCTACCTGGATCTCACGCGCCAGTACGCGGACCACTCAGACAAGGAAGCACCCTCGCCGTCCTCGGCCCGAGGGCGGCGCCGACCGAGCCGGAGCCGCTCATGACCACCCTGACCCCGACCACGGCCACGCGTGCCGACCGCCCAGCGGTCCGTGGCGGAAGCGGCCAACTGTCCCTTCTCATCCACCAGATCCGCTTCGAGCAGCTGTCGTTCTGGCGCAACCCGCAGTCGATGGTGTTCACCTTCGTCCTGCCGATCGTCATCATCGGGATCTTCGGTGCCGTCTTCAGCGGTGGCAGCGGCGAGACCTTCTTCTTCGGTCTCACGGGCATGCAGTACTACACACCGACGATCGCCGCGGTGTCCGTACTCGGCGCCTGTTACGGCCAGTTGGCGATCGTGCTGGCGATGCGCCGCCAGCAGGGCATCCTCAAGCGGCTGCACGCCACCCCGCTGCCCGCCTGGATCTACTTCGCGGGCCTGCTGGTCCACTGTGTGGTGGTCAGCGTCGTCGACGTCGCTCTGGTCATGGGCATCGGCTCGCTGTACGGCGTGACGCTGCCCTCCGCCTGGGGGCCCGTCGTGCTGACCCTGGTGCTGGGTGCGGCGAGCTTCTGCGCCCTGGGTGTGGGCGTCGCCTCGCTCATCAAGAACTCGGAGGCGGCGCCGGCCGTCGTGCAGTTCATCCAGTTCCCGCTGGTCTTCATCTCCGGCAGCTACTTTCCGATCCACGCCGACGTGTTGAACACGATCGCGGGTCTGCTGCCGGTGAAGCCGTTCAACGACGCCATGCTGGCGCCGTTCGCGAACGACCCCGGCTACCAGTGGAAGGAACTCGCCGTCCTGGCGGCCTGGGGTGTCATCGGCGCCCTGATCGCCGTGCGCCGCTTCCGCTGGGACCCGCGACCGGAGTGAGGCATCCGCGCGACACCGCACCGCTCACGGCAAGGGGGGCCTCCCTGGGAGGCCCCCCTCGGTGCGCCGGGATCCGGTGACCGCAACGCCGCCCCGCCGGCTGGGAAGCCCGCGGGCGTACGAGAAGGCCCGGCCGGAAGGGATCCGGCCGGGCCCTGTCGTCCCGCGGGGGGTCAGGCGGTCCGCGTCAGCTCCCCGAGGCCGTGCGCACCCTCGGGGAGGGGAAAGACATGGGCGAGCCAGGCGTACGTGCGCAGTTCGTCCAGCAGGCTCAGACCGAGCCGGTTGTGCAGCATGTGGGCGTGCGAGAAGAGGATCATGCCCGGGTGGGTCGGCGACTTCTCCTCGATCAGGTCCTTCAGGGACACCAGCGCGCTGTGCCAGCCGGCGAAGGGGCCGTGGTCCGCGGCGGCGTCCTTGGCGGAACCGTCCCGGTTGACGGTAATGATCCGATCGAGCAGGTCGTCCGGGTGGCCGGCCTCCGTCGCCCAGGCGCGCCACGCGCCGAGGCCGTGCGCGTAGTAGTACGAGCGCTCCTCCGGACCGCCGAGGGCGCCGGCCGCGGCCATCGTGCCGCGCAGCGCGAGCATCGCGCGGTGTCCGTCGGTGGAGATCCGGGGGACGCACCCGAGGACGAGCTCACTGGCGAGCCGGAAGAGCCGCTCGGTGGCGGGCATCAGGGACGCGCCCCCGTAGCGCTCGGTCTCCGGCTCGTAGACGGCCCGGTGGACGCCCGGCTCCCGCAGCTCCCGCACGAAACGGTTGTCGCCCGTCTCGCCCGCGGCGGCCAGCCGTCCGGCGCCGAGCCGGTAGGCGTCCGCGTCCAGCGGCTCCTCGCCGCCGGTGAGCCGGCCTGCGACCGCCAGCCGCTCGGTGAGGCTCCGCTCGACCCGGTCGTACGTCCGTGGGTCGAGGTCGCCGACCCGCAGCCGGATGTGCGGCCCGGACTGCCAGTACCGCATGAAGAACCAGGGCCGGTCCGGGCCCAGTTCGCGTACCACCGGGCCCACGACCTCGGTCAGTACCCGGTCGTGGGCCGATCGTGCGGTGGTGCCGAGGTGCAGGTGCCACGCGTTCCAGCCCGTGGTCCCGCCGGCCGGGGTGGTGTGCCCGGTCGTCTCTCGCTGCGTCATGTGTCGCTCCTTCGCGCTCCGAGCCGTCAGACTCTGAGGTCGAGCAGCGCGCCACCGGTGTCCTGCGGGACCCCCACGACCGCCGACAGGACGATCGCCTCGTCCTCGTCGAGGCCGATGACGCGTTGCGTGGGTATCTCCTTGAACGCCCTGACGGGGCGTGCGAACAGGCCCGACGCGGCCGCGGACAGGCACAGTCCGTGGACCGCCCAGCCGCAGGCGTGCTGGGCGGAGCCCCAGCCGGCGGGGCCGAGCCGGGCGAACAGTTCCCGGGGCCGGACCGAGAAGAAGACGGTCATCGGGGCGTGCCGGATGCGGCAGCCGTTGACGGGCGAGACCCCGTACCCGTAGTTCTCCTCCAGCGCCGCGGGCGCCGAGGCGTCGGCGCGCACCGGGCGGGCCGTGCCGTCCTCGACGCGGTGGACGCCGTCGTCGTACCCGTCGATGCCCTGCACGACGGCGGTGACCTTCACCGCGTCGAAGGCGGCGGCGAGTTCGGGTCCCGGCGGCGGTACGGCGAGCCAGCTCATGGCGGTCCGCAGGGCCTCGGCGGGGAGCCGGGCGGGCCGGCCGCTCATGCCGTGCAGTCCGCGCGGCATCCGTCCCGAGTGACGGCTCCACAGCAGCTCGGCCCAGTTCGGTGTCCGTCCGGAGGCCGGCAGGCCCGCGGGTACGGCGGTCGTCATCGGCGCGGGTGAACCGCCGTACGTCTGGCTCCGGTTGACCCGCACCAGGTCGGCGAACGCCGGGTCGCCCGCGCCGATGCCACCGGGTACGAGGGCCGGGCCGCCGGCCGTCCGGGGCGCGGGGGCCGCCGGGGTGCCGGTCGCACGAGCCGCGGGAGCCTCGGGGTCGCCGGTCGTACGAGCCGCCGGGGCCGTGTCGCCGAGGTCGAGCACGAGGGGCAGCGACCACTCCCAGGCGCGTTCCGCTCCGAGTTCGCCGATCAGCGCATGCGCGTCGGCGTCCGGCAGCCGCAGCCTGGCGGGCACCCCGAAGAGTTCCAGACCGACGCCCAGCGCCCGCAGCACGATGCCCAGTTCGATGGCGACCAGCGAGCCGCGGAACCACTGGTACGCCGCCGGGATCGCCGTGTAGCGGCCGGTCAGCGCGATCCGCCGGATCTCCCCGGGTTCCGGCGCCCCGGTCAGGGCGTGCAGATCCGGTTCCAGCAGCCGCCAGGGGTCGTCGCCGCCTCCGTCCACGAAGGCGTGCACGGGGAACAGGCAGCGCGGCGAGGCGTAGGTCCGGTGGTCGTTGTACGGGTTCTCGGGCTCACGCCGCTGCGGCCCGAACGCGGTGACCAGGGCCCGGCCGCGCCGTTCTGTGTCGGGCACGGCGAGGGCGGGCGGCCCGCACGGGACCGGGCGGGCGGCCGGGAGCCGGGGGAACGGCATCCGCTCCAGCAGCCCGGCCGTGCCGAGCGGCAGGGTGGTGCGGGCGCCCGCGCCCGTCGGGGGGGCGGGCGCGACATGGGTGTCCGGGGGCGGGGTGGCGTCCCAGGTCCAGGAGGGCGGCTCGGGTTGGTCGTCGCCGGCGCCGTACGCGAACCAGAGCGGTTCGCGCGCGATGCTGTTGTCCCCTTCGGGTCCGGGAAGATCGACGGGCGAGCGCCGCACCGGCGGGGATTCCCCCGCCACCGGACCCCGCCCGGCCGCGACCGTCACCGGCGCCGTCACGGGAACGGGTGGGGGTCGTAGGGAATCGCCCGGTGCTCCTGGCCGGTGCCGCGCAGTGCGGCCTCCAGCCGGGGCAGCCCCGCAAGACGCTGCTGGGCATGGCCGAAGCACATCGGCAGGATGCCGGGCACGACGGCGCGCGCGACCGAGATACCGGCGTCGGCGTGCTCGCGGCTGGTCTGATCGACGAGGACGATCCGGTCGAGACCGGCGTCCGCGAACAGGCTTTGGACGAACTCCAGTGCTCCGCGCACATCGCCGCCGGACGCCTCCGCCAGGCGCCGCGGCCAGTCGGGGAAGGCCTCGTCCAGCGTGACCCGGGCCCCGCCGAGGGCGGCCGTGGCACGGCCGGCGGTCTCGGGCAGCGAGGAGAACCGGACGTGGTCCTCCAACTCCTGCACCAGCCACGGGTCCTCGACCATCGGCTCCACCTGCTCGCGGGTCCAGTCCACCGGGTTGGTGACGAGCTGGGCCACCTCGCGCAGGGCTCCACGGATCGCGGACTGCGGATCGGCGCCGGACCCGGCGGACGAGAACGTCGCCGGGAAGGGGTTCAGCCGGTTCACCGCGAGCACCCAGACCACGGGCAGCGCGATGTCCTGGGTGGCGACGAGCAGATGGACGTCGAAGCCGCGCGCCCTGATCAGTTCGATCATGCCGCGGCTCGTCGGGTCGGTGATCGACGCCTCCGGGATGTACGGCAGGGGCGCCGCCCGGTACCAGGAGGTGAGGAACGCGTCGCGCTCCGCCAGCTCGAACAGCGAGTGCAGCGCGGCCTCTTCGAGGCCAAAGCCGACCGCACAGCCGCTGGAGGACTCGTAGAAGTAGTGCTCGCGCGCCGTCGGACCGACCTCGCGTGCGGCCCGCCGGTCCCGGCGGAACGCGTACTCGTACTGATAGAAGGCGTGGTCGGCGGGGACGAGCAGGGCTCTGCCGTCCGCCAGGTCGTGGCCCCACACCCAGTCCATCGGCGTGTGCTCGTCCGACGGCGTCACCCGCGAGGTGGGGTGCGCGAGCTGCTCGGCCGTGTACTGGCCGAGGGTCGAGGGGTCCACGGCGTGATCGGCGATCTCCGTGTACGCACGGCCCGTGAGGACCGGGATGTCGTACGGGAAACCACCGAGGCGTTCGTACGCCTCCAGGACGGCGACGGGCTCGGTCT
Organism: Streptomyces sp. NPDC096193; assembly: GCF_040302905.1. Taxonomy (NCBI): domain Bacteria; kingdom Bacillati; phylum Actinomycetota; class Actinomycetes; order Kitasatosporales; family Streptomycetaceae; genus Streptomyces; species Streptomyces sp. NPDC096193. The sequence continues at coordinate 73,167 of NZ_JBEOSJ010000005.1, forward strand.
CGGCGAAGGTCTGCGCGCGGCCGTGGCCCATGGCCGGGGCGTCGGGCACCACGGCCATGCTCATCGCGAACGGGGCGTGGGACTCGCGCAGGATCGCGCGGACCGGGCCGTAGCGGTCGTCGACGAGCCGGTCGCGCAGCAGCCCGCGCTCCACGAGGCGGCTGTGCGCCGAGCGGGTGGGGTCGCCGGGCGAGGCGGGCCGGGCACGCAACGCGAGCGGCAACGGCACGGCCGTGCCGTCCAGTTCGGCCTCCGTCGGGCCGCACACCGGGCAGTGGAAGCTGCGCGCGATGCGGTGGCGGCGCAGACCGCGCGGCGAGACGGCGTACAGCTCGCCGGGCCCCAGCGGCCGCTGTGCCAGATGCTCCAGGGTCGCCCGGAGCAGTTCGGGCAGCAGCGGCGCGCTCGGGGACGGGGCCGCGGTGGCTTGGGTGAGGTCCCCCACCAGGGGGTGTTCGAGGACGGTGCGGTCGCGCACCTCGGCACAGCCCGCGCAGCCCGCGTCGGTGCCCGGCAGCCACAGCGGGCCGACGAGGACCTCGTCGCCGTGCACCCGGATGGAGAGGTGGGAGCGGCCCCGGGCTGCGGCCTCGTCGAGGCGCTCGCGCTCGAAGGCGAGGTCCCAGCCGCGGTTCACGGCGACCGCGCCGTCGGTGGCCTCGGCCAGGGCGGCGAACGCGGTGTGCCAGGCCTCGTCGTCGTACGGGGGTGAGAGCCCGGGGCCGTACGCCGGTGCGCCGGCCCGGCCCGCGGGGAGGTCAGTTCGCATCCTGGGTCTCCTGCGTGTCCTGGGTCCGCGGTGCCCGTGCGGCTGCCTCCACCGGGCCGTACCAGAGGGGGAGTTCGCCGAGTACGGCATCCGACCGCACGGCCCGGCCGCGCAGGACGAGGCCCGACTCCTCGGCATGGGTGGTGAGTTGCTTGCGCAGGGCGCCGAGGACGTCGGCACCGGCGAACAGCAGCGCGTCGGTCGACACGTCCGCGACCCACCCCTCGCCGTCCCCGGCGGTCTGAAGACGGGCGAGTGCCGTGCACAGCGCGGTACGGGTGGCCTCCTGCGCGCTCGCGCCCCAGCCGAGGCCGAGCACGTCCCCCGCCCCGGCCACGCGGGCGAGCCGCCAGTCGAGGCCGGGGAGGTGCAGGAGTTCCAGGGTGGGCGCGTCGGGCAGCAGCGGGCGCACCGCGCCGAGGATCCGGGCGGCCTCCGGGTCGAGGTGGTCCGGCGTGACGTCCGCCAGGGGCGCGGCCGACGGCGTGAGTTCGCGCAGGGCGCCGTCCAGGAGCCAGTGCTGCTCGGTGAGACCGGCGGCGGGTGTGCCGCCCTCGGGCGACCTGGCCCGCAGGGCCTGGAGGGCGGCGGCGATCGTCGCCGTCTCCTGGTGTCCGGCCCAGCCGACGACGGCGCCGGTACGGTCCGCGCGCGGCTCCGCCGGGCGCAGGGCGAGCGGCATCTGCGGCAGGTCCTCACCGGCTCCGGAGGCGAACAGCCCGGTCCAGCGGCGGGTGAGGGCGCCGGCGGCGGCCAGCGCGTCCTCGGGCTCGGGCATCGGCTCCGCGGGGGCGTCTTCGAGGGAGCTCGGCCGGCCGGTCGCGGCCGCCATGTGAGCTCCCTCGACGGTGACCCGGTCCGCGACCAGGGCCGTCCCGTGCACGACATGGGCCTCGCCCATGTCCGCCGTGCCCGTCAGGGCGTCGAAGACGAGTTGGCCGGCGAGTGCGCCGGCGAGGGCGTCGGCGACCGGGCGGGCCGCCGGCTCCGTGTTCTGCGCGGCCGCCCAGCCGAGTGCGCGGTCCCGGAAGGCCTGCCAGGTGCGGCCGCCGTCCGGGCCCGTCACGGCGGGCCCGACGACGGTGACGCGCTCGCCGAGCAGCACGGGGATCACCGGGACGCCGTCGGGAATGCCGGCCGGGAGGGCGGCAGCGCTGCCCGCCCCGCAGACGACGACGGCGTCCACGGTCTCCGTCGAACCGCCGTAGGCGGCCGGGGAGTCGGCGACCGTCACCTGCCCGGCGCCGGCCCGGCGCAGGCCGCGCGCCGCGGGCCCGGTCGCCGTGGCCGGCCCGGTCAGCAGCACGGTCGCGGCACGCAGCCGGGCGAACGCGGCGTACGGGTCGTCGAGCAGGGTCTCCAGTCGGGCGATCGCCTCGGGGTGACGGGAGCGCTCAGCCGTGTCCGGCGGCGGAACGGTGAACGCGGACGGGTCCAGCAGCATGCGGTTGGCCCGCAGCCGGTCCACGAGGTGGCGGACGGCGGGCCGGGCGCGCTCGGTGCCGATCGCCGTGACGAGCTCGTCCTCGGTGGCGCCCGGTTCCAGGAGGGGTACGCACCCCTCCGCGACGGCGAACAGCAGCTCCGAGCCGCGCAGCACGAACTGCCCGTGCGTACCGCTGAAGTACACCCCGCCGGGCACCGGCGCGAAGTGCAGGTCCGGGCGTGCGACGAGCCTCATGACCGCTCCCCCGTGTCGTAGGTGAAGCTGCCGCCGGGCTCGCGGCCGACCTCGACCACCCATTCGGTGGCGTGGGTGCCGTCCACGACGGCCGGCAGCGCCTCCTCCAGGTAGCTCCCGCCGGTGTCCGCGCCGCGGCGGTCCAGCATCCGCGGCAGCACCCGCGCGCTCAGGGCGCTGGTGAGGTCCACGTACTGCGGCTTCTGCTGGAGCCGCTTGGACTGGACGTCGGGTGCGCCGACCGAGAGGGGGCCCTCGTCCTCGGGGGCGGTCTTGATGACGACCTCCTCGGGGACACCGTGCCGGGCCCGCCAGGCGTTCAGCGCGAGCAGCCGGTCCAGTTCGTCGGGGCCGGCGGCGACGGCGGTGGCCAGCTCCTCGCCGCCGTACCAGCGGCGCCGGCCGATCAGGACCTCGCCGACCGCCATCCGGGGTGCCGTCCTGGTGGTGCCGCGGTCCCAAGGGGTGGCGGCGTGCCAGCTGTTGGGCAGGGCGTTGAAGAGACGGCCGCTGATGACCAGGCCGGAGGCGACGGACAGCGGCGGCGGGAAGAGGCCGGGGTGGCCGGTGCCCAGCGGCAGGACCCGCAGGGGCCGGCCGTCCTCGTCCTCGACCCTGAGGGTGTCGGTGTCCGGGTCGTGCGCGAGGCGCAGTCCGAACCAGTCCTCGGGCCGGAGCCCGCCGGGCAGGATCGGCGTGTGCGCGTTGACGTTGAGCCGGTGCAGTCCGAGGTCCTCGGTGACGCGGTGGCCGTCCGAGCCGTAGGCGCGCTGCAGATGCTCGGCGAGGAGCGGCAGGGCGCGGCCGCCGAGCCGCCGGTCGGCCTCCAGGAAGCGGGCGTAGAGCATGCCGTGGCCCGGCAGTCCGTCGTTGAGGATCAGCTGCTCGCCGGCCTGCTGGAGCAGGACGCCGTAGATGAGGCGGTCCTGGCGGAACCGGTCGGGCAGGGCCGCCGTGAGCTCCCGGACGTCCTCGGCCGTCAGCCGGAGGGTGTCCTCGCCGGCGTCGACGGTCTTGGACAGACGGGTGTGGACGGCCTCGGTCAGCTCGCGGCGCAGCAGGTACATGCGCTCCAGGGAGCCGTCGGCAGGGCCGATGCCGTCGAGGGCGGCGATGTCGCCGGTGCCGTCGGGGCCGTAGGCGGCGGCCATGGCGGCGGCGCGGCGGGAGACCTCGCCGACGACGAACGGCGCGTTGGCGGCGAGCGGCACATTGGCACCGGCGCCGAACCGCTCGACGAACGCGGCGGTCATCAGGACGCGTACGTCGTGCAGCCAGTCGAAGACGGTGAGCAGCTCGACGGCCGGTCCGAGGTCGGCCAGGGGGCGGTGCCACCGCTCGGTCGCCACCGTCAGCGGCGGCATGACGTAGTCCTCCTCGACCGTGATCTGGGCGGGCCGCCCGGCGAGGTGGCTCAGTTTGCCGAGACTGCCGCGCAACTCATCGAGCACGGCGCCGCGTTCGGACGCCGGCGCGGCGGCCAGCGCGGGCAGGCCCGCCCGGACGGCCGCGGTCAGGTCGCCCGCGCGCGGATCGTCCGGCGTCAGGAGGTCATCGTAGTCGGCGGAGCCGTCCTCGGCCTCGTGGAAGCTGCACAGCACGCCCTGCCCGAGGGCGTGGCGTACACGCCGCTCGGCGTCCTCGGCGGAGCAGCCCGCGCGGTCGGCGACATGCGCCACGACGGACGGGTAGGGCCGTGGTCCCATGGACACCGCGTCGAGCAGATCGCCGACGGGCCCGTCCAGGGGCACCGCGAGACGGCGCATGCCCGTCTCGCCGAGCTTGAGGAAGAAGAGCTTGCCGGCCGCCTCGTCGGGGGCGGAGGTGGGCGGCAACCCGATCCACAGATCGGCGAGTTCCGCGTCACCGGGGTCGGGCAGCCCGCCCAGGACGTAGCCGAGCATGACGCGGTCCAGGCCGGGGAAGGCCGTCGCGCCCTCGAACGGCACGTCGCCCGGGTCGACGCCGTCCGGGCCCGGCTCGGCGATGCCGACGGCCGTGAACCGGGACAGCGGGCTGGTGCGCACCATGGCCCGGGTGACGTACTGGATGAGCCCGCGCTCGGACTTGCGGGTGCGGGCGGTGACCTTGCCGGGGCCGAGGACGGCGGCGCGGTAGCGCACCGCCTCCTGGTGGACCTCGGGTGCGATCAGCGCCAGTGAGCGCAGCAGATCGTCGTCGCCCAACAGCGCGGCGAGGCACCCGCGTTCGCGGTCGGCCGCCACCGCGTACCCGGCCGATATCTCGGCGCGCAGCCGCTCCCGGCCGTCCCGGGTCTCGAGCCACCGGGTCACCGCGGGGGTGGCGGGGTCGGGCGCCTTCTTCGGGGCTCGGCCGTTGTGGATGGAGCGGCGCAGTGCGATGAGATCGCGGCGCTCGGTGTCGTCGGTGGCGGCGGCGATGCGGTGGTAGAGCTCCTCGGAGCACTCCTCGGCGGCGGCCGTCAGCGTCTCCTCGACGGTGGCGAGTTCGTCGAGGAGACGGCGCTGTGCCGGATCGCTCAGCCGGCTGCGGCGCAGCGGATTGACGCGCAGGAACCACAGGGGTTCGCGGGCGGATGCGGTCGTGGTCATCGCGGGGCTCCCGTGGTGTCGGCTGTCGTGGCGGCGGTCATCCGGTCCCGCTGGGCGTTCAGCCGGTCCTGCCAGGACACGCCGAGGACCTCGTCGACCGTTTCGGCGATCGCGAAGCACATGTAGTAGCGCTGCATGGGAGAGACGGTCAGCAGCGGCAGTTGCTCGTAGAAGAGGTTCGTCAGCAGCCGGAAGGCGGCGAACCACCGTGAGGGGCTGGCCACCACCCCCGACGCTCCGACGGCCCGGTGGAAGTCGGTGTCGGGCTGGTCGCCCTGTGGCACGGTGCGGGTCGCTCCGGGCGGGCCCATCTCGCTGCGGTCGACGCCGTCGGTGACGGAGTCGAGCAGGTCGAGGGTGAGGGTGCCGGAGGCGACCGCGCTCTCCAGGGTTCCTGAGCTGTAGGCGAAGGCGGTGCGCCACTCGGCCGCGGCCGGCGACACCTCGCCGCTCAGGCGCTGTTCGACCACGGCGCGCAGCCGGGCGGCGTCCCGGGTGAGCCGCTCCCGGAACAGCGGCCGAACGTCCTTGGTCGGGGCCGCCCATGCGAGGAACGCCTCCACGTGCGAGCGCGGCGAGAACACTCCGTGGGCGGGGCCGAGGAGATGGGTGTCGGCGAGCGCGGCGAACGCCTCGGCCAGGCGCACGGTCGCGGTGGCCGGCTCCGCCGTGATCCCCTCGATCGTGCGCAGCAGCGGCTTGGTGAGGGCGCCGAGGACCACGGTGCGGAAGCGGTCGAGCCGCGGTTCGCGCGAGGCGGTGTCGGCGGGCCCGAGGTGGGCGACGGCGCCGTGCTCGCGCAGCGGAAGGTACGGGGGCTGGACGGCTTCGAGGCGCCCGAACTCCCGTGCCTGCCCCAGGTATGCCTCCTCGGTGAGCGCCCGGGGCGGGTCGAGCGGTCCCGCGTCGAGCGCGGCCGCCGTCGCCTCCCAGTCGGCGCCGCCGGGCATGCCCGGGACGTTCAGGGCGAGGATGTCGACGTGCGGACCGTGCAGCCAGCCGCGGCGCAGCTGGACGGCGGGTGCTCCCTGCTCACTCAGGGCGCGGGCGACCGGCACGATGCGCTGGGTCAGCCACGCCGGTGTCACCGGCATCCGGGTGTGGAGCCGTACTCCCGTCAGGCCGGCGGAGTCCGGCTTCACGGCAGTGCGCTCCGGCGCTTCAATCCCCATGCTTTCGCACCTTCCGAGAAATCGAAAACAAACGTCTGACAGGAATCTTCCGGCGATTCGTCCGGCCCGAGAAGTGAATACGGAGTGGCCGCTTACATACGTCACGGTTTCCGTGACACCGGTACGGGGCGCGGCGTGGGAGCTGCCGATTGCACCCTCTGGGCGGTTGGCCGAAACCCGTCAGAATGAACGGAATGGCGTTGTACTCTCGCGCAATGACTACGGAGCCGGAGTGCCAGACACTCACGCAGAATCTGCGCCGCCGAGGAGCGATCGTTCTGGCGGTTTTCGCCCTTGTTTGGGCATTCGCCGGCGGGTCGGGGATAGAGGCGGTGCCGGTGTCGGTCGCCGTCGGCGTGGTGGGCGCCGCGCTGAGCGTCGCGGGTGTGGTGCTGGCCTTCCGCGGGGCCGCGGGACCGGCGGTCCGCAGCGTGCGTCTGCCGGAGAAGTGGAACCGCGGTGTGGGCATCGTCAACGCGGCCGAGGTGGTGGCCGTCTTCGCGGTGATCGCCGCGTCGAACGCGACCGGCCGACCGGAGCTGATCCCGCCGGGCATCTGCCTCGTCGTGGGGCTGCACTTCTTCCCGCTCGCGCGCCTCTTCGACCAGTGGCAGTACACCTGGACCGCCGTCGCGCTGAGCGTCGTCGCGGTGGTGGGGTTCGTGGCGATCGCGGCCGGCACGACCGGTGAGACGGCGCGCGTCGTGGTCGGTCTGGGGGCCGCGGTGGTGCTGTGGCTCTCGTCGTTCCATGTCGCGGTGCGGGGCTGAACCGCCGGGATACGGAACGTGGTCCGCGACCGGGGGCCGCGCCGGACCGGGGACGGGACCTGTGGGCCGGCACCCGTCCGGACACAAGGATGTACCCATCCAACCGGCCGGCTGGATGGGCGCATCCTTTGGTGCAACTTCCGATCAGCAACCCGAGCAGGTCGACGACGAGGACGAGGTCCCGATCGAGCCCGTCGAAGCGCCCATCTCGGGAAGTGCGACGCCTTGCGCGACTTCGAGGGTCTCGAGTTCTTCGACGTCGAAACTCTCGAATGCCGCCGCCACGTCTTCCCCGTACTCCCAGTCGTTCCCGCTCATTCCAGGTTCCTTCCGGTGATCCGCGAAGCGGGTGCTCAGCAGGCGGAGCAGGTGGAGGACGAGGACGACGAGGTGCCGATCGAACCGCTGGAGGCGCCCATCTCCGGGAGAGCCACACCCTGCTCGACCTCAAGGGTCTCCAGCTCGTCCGCGTCGAAGCCCTCGAACGCCTTGGCCGCGTCGTCGCCGTTCTTGATGTCGTTGATGCTCATTGTGAATTCCCTTCCGGATTCTTTTGCCGCCGTTTTCGGCTGCTGAATCAATAATGCGCTCGGCGCCCATCCGTGGCTAGTGTTCCCGACTCCGTCCTGACATTTATCACGGCGAATACGACGGCTGTCATGCCGAAACAACCGCCCGCCGAATACAAGAACGCCGCTTTCCCTCCCGCACGGGGAGGAAAAGCGGCGCTTCGGCGCAGGTCGGGGCCGGGGCGAGCCGTTCCCATCGCCTACGATTCGGCCGGGAGCGACCACTCCGGACTGTTGAGCAGCCGCCAGCCCTCCTCCGGCTCGCCGGCCACCGAGTCGCCGGGACTGCGGCTGCCGAGCAGGAAGTCGCCCACGGAGGACTCCCGCAGATAGTCCAGGCCGAGCACCCGCGCCGACATGTCGGCGTCGCCGTTGCCGAGCCCGCACGGCGCGAGGCCGAGCGCCGTCGCCACCAGATACATCGTCTGGTAGAGCACACCGGTGTGCCGCAGCGTCGTCGCGTAGGCGATGGCGCGGTACTTCCACGACATGCGCTGGAAGCGTGCCGTCACGGTGACGAGCACGTCGGGACGCGTCTCCATACCGGTGGCGCGCGACGCCACGTGGAACAGCGACTCGCGGTCCACGGCATCGCTGTTGACGAGGACGAGCCGGTGGCCGACGGGATCGTAGTAGTAGATGCCGGCCTCCAGGCCCGCGCAGCGCCGCACCGTCACATACAGCTCCAGCTCGTATCCCTGTCCGCCGCTGGGGTAGGGCCGGGAGACGACCTCGTCGCGGTCGCTGCCCGCGCCGGGCGTGAAGTGGGCGCGGACCCGGGCGACGCGGTAGAGGAACTCGCCGAGCTCCGTGGCCGTCAGCTCCCGTTCGCCGTAGGAGCGGATGGAGCGCCGCGTCTCCAGCGCGGTGGTGAGCAGCGGGTCGCGGCTCTCGATCTCCTCCAGCGTCGGCCGGTACAGCTTGGTCACCGGGCCGTCCGGGACGGGCTTCACCGCAGGCTGCGGCTCGATCTCCCCGCGGTAGGGGTAGACCGCGCCGAACAGCTCGTCATAGCGCCCGGAGCGGATACGGGAGTGGAAGAGCAGGTCGTGGAAGTCCCACTGGCGCAGCGTCGGGTCGCTGTCGGAGAAGAACACCCCGTCGCCGTCCGCCTGTTCGACGAAGCCGGCGCCCGCCAGACGGCCGAGCACGTCCAGCACCTCGTCACCACCCAGGGCGACGCTCTGCGCGAGACGCGCCACGGTGGCCGGAGCCCCGAGCTCGGCCACCAGGTCGCGCGCGGCGCCGTCCACCAGGACGGCGCGGTACTTCACCAGAGGTGACTCCAGTACCAGGGCCCCGCCACGGGAACGGCAGAACGCGAACCGGGAGAGCCGCACGGTCGCATCGGGCCCGAGCGGTGCGAACCGGTGCTCGCCGTCGCGTGCGACGGCTTCCAGACGGACGAGTTCACGCCGCTTCGGGCCCTCGTCCCGGCTGAGGACGCTGTGCGCCAGAAGATGGCCCGCCCGGTCCAGAAACCGCTGCACCTGGACCTGTTCGGCGGGCAGCAGCCCGTCGAAGAGTTCGTCCAGCGGGGCCGGGCCCTCGGTGAGCCGGACCAGAGCGGTGCGGATGCCGCCGCGCACCGGGCGCAGCGTGAGGGAGGTGACCGGGCTGGTCAGCGTCGCCGACTCGCCTTCGAACGCGACCCGTACGTCCTCGCGGAAGACCGGTGCGGTACGGGGCGGTGGAGCTTTCTCTGTCGTCATGCGGAACTCCGGGGTGCGCAGGGAACAGACGTCGGAAAACACTCTGATGCCGAACCGGAGTTGTGGTGACGGCCGGCGGAAAACCGGTGACAGAGACCATGTCCGGCCATGACAACCGTCACGCGGAAAGGCCCGTTCCGCTGAGGTGATCGAGGTCATGAATGACGTGACAGATGACAGCAGCAGAACCCCTTCGCTCGGACATTCACCGGTTCCGCCGCATGCTCGTAGCACGAATTCACCTCGCCACTAAGGAAATGTCGTGCTCACTCGTCGTCATGCAATACGACTCGGTCTCACCACGGGTGCCGTCGGCGCGGTCGGCGCGGCCGGCGGGGTGTTCCGGACCCTCACCACCCCGAGCGGCACCGCGAAGGCGGCAACGGCGGCCGGCGCCCCGGCCGTTACCCCCTTCGCGGTGCCGCTCCCCCTTCCCAAGGTGCTGGCGCCCTATCTGCGCACGAGGACCACCGACTTCTACGCGGTCACCATGGGCCGCACCAGCCACGAGATCCTGCCCGGGCGGCGTACGGACGTCCTCACCTACAACGGCTCGTTCCCCGGGCCCACCATCAGGGCCCGTTCCGGACGCACGGCGGTGGTCAAGCAGATCAACGCCCTGGAGATGCCCACCTCCGTCCATCTGCACGGCGGCAACAACCCGGTCGCGCACGACGGCGGCATGATGGACACGATCGCCCCCGGGCGCAGCAGGACGTACGTCTACGCCAACAAGCAGCCCGGCGCGACCCTGTGGACCCACGACCACGCCCACCACATGGAGTCCGAGCACGTCTACCGCGGGCTGTCCGGCCTCTATCTGCTCGGTGACGCGGCCGAGGACCGCCTCGGGCTGCCGTCCGGTGCGTACGAGGTGCCGCTGATCCTGCGGGACGCGCAGTTCGACGACGCGGGCGCGATGGTCTACACGATGGACGACGCGTTCAACCGCACCACGATCATGGTGAACGGCCGGCCCTGGCCGTACATGAAGGTCCAGGGACGCAAGTACCGCTTCCGGATGCTCAACTCCTCCAACCTGCGCATCTTCGTCCTGCGGCTGTCCGACGGCAGCCGGATGACCCAGATCGGCTCCGACGGCGGACTGCTGCCGGCGCCCGCACCCGCCCCGGTGCTCGTCCTGTCCCCCGGTGAACGCGCCGACTACGTCGTCGACTTCGCGCAGTACACCCCCGGCACCCAGCTGGTCCTGGAGAACCTGATCGGACCCGGCCCGGTCGAGCAGGTCGGCAAGGTGATGCGCTTCGACGTGGGCGAGAAGGTGGCCGACCCCAGCCGCGTCCCCGACGTCCTCACCACCCTGCCGGCCCTGGCGAAGCCGGCCGTGGAGCGCACCTTCGAGCTCCAGATGGACGAGCCGGAGACCGGCGGCCACCAGGCGTACATCAACGGGAAGACGTTCGACGCGAATCGCATCGACACCGAGATCAGGTGGGGCACCACGGAACTGTGGACCGTCACCAACAAGAGCGCGACCATTCCGCACAACTTCCATACGCATCTGGTGCAGTTCCGCATTCTCGAACGCGACGGACAGCCGGTCCATCCCGCAGAGGCCGGGTGGAAGGACACGGTGCTGCTCTTCCCCGGCCAGACGGCGAAACTCCAGCTCACCTTCGATTCGCACCGCGGGGTCTTTCCCTATCACTGCCACATGATCGACCACAGCGCCATGGGAATGATGGCGCAAATGAAGATCACGTGACCGGCCCCGCATTTCCGGTCCCGTCCGACTTCCCCATCCGACCCGTGATGTAACGACTTTGAAGATTGGAGGGTCATGGCCACCCGAGACAGCACCTATGCGCGGCGGATTCTGGACGCACTGGAACGGGATCCGGCCCGTGCCGTCGTGCACGGGCCGGGCACCACCGTCGCGGCGGGTGAACTGGGCGACTCCGTCCTCGGCACGACCGCCGTACTGCACGCCCGCGGCATCGGACACGGCGACGCGGTGGGCGTGCTCACCGGACCGAACCATCCCCTGATGCTCAGCGCCCGCTACGCCGTCCACCTCCTGGGGGCCACGTCCGTCTACATCCGGTCGATGAACCCGAGGACCGACACCGAGACGTTCTCCCTGGCCACCCAGACCGAACTGCTCCGGGACATCGGTGCGTTCCTGCTCCTGGTGGACGAGGAGAGCGCCCAGCGCGGGCGGTGGCTGGCCAGACGGCTGCCCGGACTGACCGTGCTGCCGATCCCCCGGGAGGCGCCGGCGCGCGCCGCCCTGCCCACGCACTTCCCACCCGTACGGCCGGAGGCGCTCGCCTCCGTCGAGTTCACCAGCGGCAGCACGGGCCGCCCCAAAATGGTCGCCCAGCGCTACGGCACCCGTGAGGACCTCGTCGACCGCCTCGCCCATGGCCTCGATCCCCGGGGACCCGCGACGCTGTTGTCCGTCACGCCCATCAGCCACACCACCGCGCCGATGGCCGACGCGGTGCTCTCCACGGGCGGCACGGTGGTCCTGCACGACGGCTTCGAGACCGAGGCCGTGCTGCGCGCCTTCACCGAACACCGGGTCACCGACGTCTATCTCGCGGTGCCGCACCTCTACCGGCTGCTCGACCACCCGGGCATCACCACGGCCGACCTCACCTCGCTCCGCCGCGTCACCTACAGCGGCACCCCCGCGGCCCCGGCCCGGGTCGCGCGGGCGGTCGAGATCTTCGGCGATGTGCTGATCCAGGTCTACGGCTCCACCGAGGCAGGCGGCATCACCTGTCTGACCCCGCTGGACCACCGCGAACCCGAGTTGCTCGGCACCGTCGGCCGGCCCTTCCCGTGGGTGGCGCTGGAGATCCGGGTGGCCGGCAGTCCCGTGCCGGCCGAACGCGGGCAGACCGGCGAGATCTGGGTGAAGTCGCCCACGGTGACGGCCGGTTACCTCGACGACGAGGAACTCACCGGCGCCACCCTCAAGGACGGCTGGCTGCGCACCGGCGACCTCGGGCACTGGGACCGGTACGGCTATCTGCGTCTCGACGGCCGCGTCGGCGACGTCATCAAGCACGGCGGTCTCAAGCTCGACCCGGCGGCGATCGAGGGCGCCCTGCTGCGGCACCCGCAGGTCCGCCAGGCCACTGTCTTCGGGGTCCGCGACAGCGACCTCGTCGAGCAGGTGCACGCCGCCGTCGAGCTGCGCAACGGCGCTCCGCGCACCTCCTGCGACCTCCGGGGATTCGTGGCCGCGACGCTGACTCCGGAACACACCCCCGTCCGGATCTCGGTGTGGCCCCAGCTTCCGCTCACCCCCTCGGGCAAACCCGACCGCGCCTATCTGCGCGCCATGACCACCCCGGCCCACGACACCCGGACGCCTCCCCGCGCCCGGTCCGACCACGGAGGTGCACCACGACGGAACGAGCAGCCGACCTCAGGAACCCCGCCCACGATCACGCCCACCCGCGAACAAGAAAGGGCGCTTCATGACCACATTCGGCCATTTCGCCCGGTCACTGCGGCTGCGACGGCTCTATCGCCACAGCACGGCCGGCCTGATGATCACTCCTCTCGACCACTCGATCCATGACGGCCCGGTCGTGCCGAAGGGCACCACCCTCGACCAGCTCGCCGGCCGGCTCGCGGCCGGCGGTTCGGACGCCGTCGTCGTGCACAAGGGCAGTGTGCGGCACATCAGTCCGGAGCGGTTCGCCGCGATGTCGCTGATCATCCACCTCAACGCGAGCACCAGTCAGGCACTCGACCCCACCGCGAAGTACATCGTGGCCGGGGTCGAGGAGGCGCTGCGGCTCGGCGCGGACGCGGTCAGCGTCCACGTCAACCTCGGCTCCGACGACGAGCGCCAGCAGATCGGCGATCTCGGGCGGATAGCGGACGCCTGCGACCGCTGGAACCTGCCGCTGCTGGCCATGGTGTACCCGCGCGGCCCCCGCATCACCGACCCCCGGGACCCGGCGACCGTCGCGCACGCCGTGACCATCGCCGCCGACCTGGGGGCCGACCTCGTCAAGACCGTCTTCCTCGGGTCGACGGCGGAGATGCTCGACCTCACCGCCGCCTGCCCGGTACCGGTTCTCGTCGCGGGCGGCCCCGCCCTCGCACGGGAGGAGGACGTCCTCGCGTATGTCCGGGACGCTCTCGCCGGCGGCGCGGGCGGGGTGGCGATGGGCCGCAACATCTTCCAGGCGCCCGACCCGCGCCGGCTGGCCGCCAAGGTCGCCCGGCTCGTCCATCACTTCCCCGAACAGCACTTCCACCCGGGTCCGTTCGTGGCCGGGCAGCTCGACGACGAGCGGCTCGCCGACGAACGGCTGACCCCGGACCACCTCGACGACACCGAGATCCACCACACGACAGGAGGGCCCCACCATGACGGACGCCAAACTGTGCTGGCTTGACATCCGCAACGCCGGCACCGCCACCGCGGCAGTACTCGAAGAAGCCCTGCACCAGCGCATCGACGGCGTCGTCGCCGCCGACCCGGCCGCCTTCGCCGGCCTGCCGCCGACGGTCCGCAAGATCCTGCTCTTCGAGGACGGCGTGGTCCCGGACGACCTCAGCGGCGCCGACCTCGTGGTCGTCCCCGGCGGCCGGGACGCCCGCGCCGGGCTCGCCGCCGCCCACCCGGACGTCGAGTTCGGCCGGTACGTCGAGATCGTGGACGCGGACACCCTGGAGGACGCCTGCCTCGCGGCCCGCCTGGAGAACTGGAGCGTCCTCAACTTCCGCGACCCCACGAAGATCCCGCTGGAGATCGTCATCGCGGCCGCCACCGGTGCCCCGGGCTCGATCGTCACCACGGCGTCCAACAGCGAGGAGGCCGAGATCATCTTCGGCGTCCTCGAACTCGGCTCCGACGGCGTCCTGATGCAGGGCCTCACCGTCGGCGACGCGACCGCGCTGCGCACGGCGGCCACCTCGCGGACCGGCGAGATCCCGCTCGTGGAGCTGAAGGTCACCGCGGCCAGTCACATCGGCATGGGAGAGCGCGCCTGCGTCGACACCACGACGTACTTCCGCAAGGACGAGGGCATCCTCGTCGGGTCGCACTCCAAGGGCATGGTGCTGTGCGTCAGCGAAACCCATCCGCTGCCGTACATGCCCACGCGCCCGTTCCGGGTCAACGCCGGTGCCCTGCACTCGTACACCGTCTCGCAGAACGGCCGGACCCACTATCTGAGCGAACTCCACGCCGGCAGCACCGTGCTGGCCGTGGACGTCAAAGGCCGCACCCGTCCCGTGAGCGTCGGCCGGGTCAAGATAGAGACCCGTCCCCTCATCTCGATCGACGCGGTCGCGCCCAACGGCCAGGCCGTCAACCTGATCCTCCAGGACGACTGGCACGTGCGGGTCCTCGGCCCCGGCGCCGCGGTCCTCAACAGCACCGAACTGAAGCCGGGCGACACGATCCTCGGTCACCTTCCGACGGCCGACCGCCATGTCGGCTACCCGATCAACGAGTTCTGCCTGGAGCAGTAGCAGCAGTCCGTGCAGACGGACGAACAGTTCCCGGACGCCCCGCCCCGGCACGCCTGGTGCCGGGGCCGGCGCGTGTCCGGACCTCCTCCGCCGCCTCACAGCCACCCCTGCTCCACCGCGATGCGGGCGGCGTCGAAGCGGTTGCGCCCGCCGAGCTTCTTGATGGCCGCCGACGTCAGATTGCGTACCGTCCCCGAGGCCAGATAGAGCTCCCCCGCTATCTCCTTGACCGTGGCTCCGCCCGCCGTCAGCCGCAGCACGTCCAACTCGCGGATGCTGAGGGAGGTGTCGCCCGTGACCGGCGGCCGGATGAGGGCCGGGTCGACGGTCAGACAGCCGCCCGCGACGCCCATCAGCGTGGTGATCAGCTGCGGCAGCCGGCCGTTCTTCGGCACGATGCCGAGGGCGCCCGCCGCCACCGCGCGGTCCACCACGGCCGGAGTCGCCGTGCCGACCATCAACGCGACTCCGCAGCCCGGGTGGTGGGAGCGGACGTCGGTCGCGATCCGCAGCGCCTTGCCGCCCATGGTGCTCTCACCGAGCAGGAGAACGGTCGGCCTGCACCGTTCGACGGTGGGCAGTACGGCCTCGAAGGTGGTCGCGAGACCCACCACCTCCAGACCGTCCGTTCCGTTGAGTGTCTCGGCGAACGCTTCCAGCACGAGCTGGTGATCACCGGCGACGACGACGCGTATCGACATGCTGTGCCCCCACAATCAGTGTGCTGTGACCGGTGGCCCGGCCGACGGCAGTGCGTCCGGCGGGCAGTTCGCTCCGCAGAGAAGCTGTTCGACCACGCGGCGGGCCAGTTCTTCGTCCTGGCCTGGGCCGGCGGTGGTGTCCGACGCGAGTTCGACGTGCCGGGCTCCCTCGGGGAGGGCCGCGGCGATCACCCGGGACGCGGCACGGAACCTTTCCGCGAGCCTGTCCGTTCCCGAGCCGGACGGAATGACGACGACCGAGGCCGAGACCGGCCCGAGGTCGGAGGCGATCTGCGCCGGCAGCTCGCGCACCATGTCGAGGTCGTCGATGTCCGTCCGGTACGGCAGCGCCACAAGATCGATGTCCGCGAGTTCCTTGCACAGGAAAGCCGCCTTGGTGGCCGCGTCGTCGCCCCGCCCGGGGTGTCCCGCCCCGACGACGGCGACCGCGGCACCGGCCGCACACAGTCGTGCGGTGACGATCCGGCCGACGCCCGTGGTGGCGTCGACGACGAGCACGATGCAGCCGTCGAGCGGTGCGGGAGGGTGCGGCCCGGCGAACGGCATGAGGACTCCTGAGGAATGTGCGCGGGCAGAACCCGGCGGCAGTCGTAGATCCCTTTTGGTGGGTACGACGAGCAGGTAACGTGCCAAATGTGTGAACAGATGGAGCCCGCCCGTGAAGCAGAGTCGCTCGCGCGGGAACCAGGTGCACGTCCGCGTGCGTGCCCTTGTTTCGCAGTGAAGTTCCGTTCAACCGTGGTTCAAGGGGGAAATGCCACGTGGACGAGGTTTCGTCATTGGATCAGCAGACCCTTGGCGTCTATCGCGCGATCCTGTTCCACAAGGAACACGACCCCGTGCAGCTCGCCAAGCTTCTGGACAGCACACCGGAGGAGGTGGAGGCCGCACTCGGCCGGCTGTCCAAGCTCGCTCTGCTGGCACCGTCCCGGGACAGTCCGGGCCGGCTGCGAGCCGTCAACCCCGCACTCGGTCTCAAGGTCCTGCTCCAGCGGGAGCAGGACGAACTGGCCTGGCGCCAACAGCAGATCGAGCAGAACCGCGCGGCCCTCGCCGCCCTCGCCGCCGAATACACCGCGTCCGGAGGGACCGAGTCGCTCGGCGGCACGGAACACCTCGACAACGTCGACGACATCCGGATCCGCCTCGAAGCCCTGGCCGAGTCCTGTGTCGCGGAATCCCTCGCCTTCCACCCCGTCAACGCACTGACGGAGGAGTCGATCGAGGCCGGCCGGCCGCTCAACGAACGAGCGCTCGCCCGGGGCGTACGCTTCCGCTCCATCTATCTCGACAGCGTCGCCAACGACCGGGTGACCAAGGCCCACGCCCAGTGGATGGCCGAGCACCGCAGCGAGATACGCACCTCGCCGACCCTGCCGATGCGACTGCTCATCGTCGACACCACGGCCGCGGTGGTCGCCGGTCTCCCGGGCCAGGCACAGCCGTCCGCGCTGCTGTTCAGCAACCCGCCCGTGGTGCACGCCATGCGCGCCCTGTTCGAGGCGTACTGGGAGCATGCCAGCCCCCTCAACACCCCCGCGGACTCGCATCCGGGCGGACTGACCGCGCAGGAGCGCAAGTTGCTCCAGCTGCTGGCCACGGGTCTCACCGACGAGGCCGTGGCGCGTGCTCTGGGTATCGGTGTCCGGACCGAACGCCGCATCGTGGCCGAGCTGATGGACCGGCTGGGCGCGTCGAGCCGGTTCGAGGCCGGCGTGCAGGCGACCCGGCGGGAGTGGATCTGACGCAGCTGCTGCGCTGACAACGTAGTCACCTCTTCGGCGGGGTCGGCCAGACGAAGTCGTCCGGGATTCCGGGGAGGCCGGGGAGGTCGGGGAGTTCACCCAGGATCGGCCAGACGAAGTCGTCCGGGACGCCCGGCTCGCCCTGCGGCTGCGGCCACACGAAGTCGTCATCGCCGTCCTCGGAAGCCGTCCGGTCCGCGCCGGAGGCGTTCCGCGCGCCGTCCGTGCCGGGCTCGGTCTTCGGCTGCGGCCACACGAAGTCGTCATCGCCGCCCTCGCCGCTGGGCGTCCGGGAGGTCTGCACCGACGCGGCCGGCCCCTGCTGTCCGGCGGCCTGCGCCGGCGAGGAGAACAGCAGCGAGCCGAGAACCGTGGCGGCTATGACGGAAGCGGCGGCGGTACAGCGGGTTACACGTGACATTGATCGTCTCCATTCGTGCGGTGGATACGAATGCGGCAGTGTTTCCATTCGGAAGAAGTCGTCCGGCGGCCGTCCGGCCCGAGGCCTTTCGACTGCGTGACTAGAGGAAATCACCGAACTCGTACCGTTGTCTGCTTTCGGCCAGACCAGGAACCTGCCTGGCATGAAGGTGCCTGCCGCGAAGGTGGCCGGTTCATGCCGGACGGCGGCACCGACTCCCGCCGCGGCGCGGAGAAACAGCAGGTGGGAGCGGGGCACCCATCGGGCCGCGACGGAGGACGGGTGGGCGCGGTGGCCGAGCGCGCCGGTCCCGGACGGCGCACGAGCGGTGATCATCTGCCATTCCCCGGCGGAATGCCTGCCACCGGTAGAGAAGCGTCCGCTTCTGTCGCTGTCATTTCAGGAATTACCGAAACACGGGGTGTCCCCGGGGCCGGCCGATCGATGAGATGCACGCCGGCAGTGTGCGGCGGGCAGACTCGGATGCCGTCTGGTGGCGCGCCGGTTCCGACCATAGGTTCGGTCCGGACAGGCTCGCGTCGAGGAGGCACACGCAGTGGGGAAGTTCGACGGCAAGGTCGCGTTGATCACCGGTGGCGCGCGGGGGCAGGGGCGGGCGCATGCCGTGGCCCTGGCGCGCGAAGGCGCCGACATCGTGACGTGCGACATCGCCGGGGAGTTGGAGAGCGTCCCCTATCCGCTGGGCAGCGAGGCCGAACTGGCCCACACGGTCGGCCTGGTGGAGTCCACCGGCCGGCGCTGCGTCGCCCTGATGGGCGATGTCCGCAGTCTCCAGGAGATGGAGAACGTCGCGGCACGGGCGCTGGCGGAGTTCGGGCGTATCGACTTCCTGCTCGCCAACGCCGGGATCGCGTCCGCCTCCCCCCTCGCCTCGATGGAGGCCCTCCAGTGGCAGGAGATGATCGACGTCAATCTGACCGGCGTCTTCCACTCGTTCCGCGCGGTCGTGCCGCACATGATCGAGCAGGGCTACGGACGGATCGTCGCCACCTCCTCCGTCGTCGCCCGGATGGGCGCGAGGAACAGCGCACACTACGCGGCGGCCAAGTGGGGCGTGATCGGGCTGGTGAAGTCCCTGGCGCTGGAGGTGGCCGAGCACGGCATCACCGTGAACGCGGTGCTGCCCGCCGGGGTGAACACGACGATGATCCACAACCCGGCGACGTACCGGCTGCTGCGGCCCGACCTGGACGACCCGGCGCGGGAGGACGTCCTGCCGGCGCTGGAGGGCCAGGGGCCCGGGCTGATGGAACCCGAGGACGTCACCGCTGCGGTGCTCCATCTGCTGTCGGACACCGGCGGATTCCTCAACGGCGAGGCCATGACCCTCTCCGCGGGGCTCAGCGCCTCCAACGCCGGCTGAAGGGCCGGGTCACCGGCTGAAGGGCCGGGTCACACGGGGGCGAGCTCCGCGGCGCCGAACGAGACGTCGAAACGGTCGCACCAGATGCTCATGCTGGTGTAGTCGGCCGGGTCGACGTCGCGCGGCAGCGCGTAGTTCTGGTCGCCCTTGTTGCCCTTCAGTTTGCCGATGGCCGTGTGCTTCCCGTCGTCGAAGACACGCCACCCGGCCGTGCCCTCCTTCACCGGAGCGTCCGCCAGCAGGACGCGCAGATCGGGGCCGTTGCTGGTGTCGAGGTTCTCCAGCCGGAGGACGTGCGAGCCGTCGGCCAGCCGCACGATCTTCACCGTGCCGGTCGTCCGGTGCTCATGGCTGATCAGCTCGCCGGTGGCCAGGGTGCGGGGCTCGGCCGGCGCCGGGGAGCCGGCAGCGGCGTCCTGCTCCGGCACCCCGGCGGGGGCCGCCGCCGGCAGGTCCTCGCGTACGGTCTCGTTCACCCACAGCTTCCACGGCTGGAACCACACGGCACCGACGGCGCCCGCGGCCAGTCCCAGAAGCAGCAGTCCGACGACCACCGGCCGTCGCAGCATCGCCCGCATGTGATCCACTCCCCGTCGCGCGTCCGGCGTCGTCCCCGGTCGGGATCCGCTCGGCTCTCGACTGCATTCAACGGCAGCGGGAGTCGCGACGGTGGCAGGGGGCCGGTGACGAAAGTCTTACGTCCCGCGCGTCCCTCGAACACGCGGAGCCGGGAGCGCCGGGCAACCGCCCCGCCCCCGACGCTCCCACCTGCGCCGACGACAGGGGACAGGGTCGGGTGGCACACTGACCGGCGGTCGTTCGAAGGAGCTCCGCCGTGCCGATGATCCGCACCCTGCGCCGTGCCGTGCGGCGTGCGCACAAAACCCGCGTCGACCTCAGCCATCCGGCGAGGTCGCCGCTCGGCAGCTCGGTGGTCAACTGCGTGGTCTACGAGGACGGGGTGCGCCTGTCCGGCCACGCCTCCGCCGAGGACGCCCTGCGCCAGGTCCGCAAGCACGGCCGCCGCTTCGTCTGGATCGGCCTGCACGAGCCGACGGAGGCCGAGTTCGCCGGACTCGCCGAGCTCTTCGCGCTGCACCCGCTGGCCGTTGCGGACGCGGTGGACGCACACCAGCGCCCCAAGCTCCAGCGGTACGAAGGGGACGGCACCCGCGACAGCACGCTGTTCGCCGTCTTCAAGACCTGCCGCTACGTGGAGCACGACGAACTCACCTCCGCCAGCGAGGTCGTGGACACCGGCGAGCTCACGGTCTTCACCGGTACGGACTTCGTCATCACCGTCAGGCACGGCAGGCACGGCTCGCTCGGCCCGCTCCGCGAGGCTCTCGAAGCGGACACCGAGCAGTTGTCCAAGGGGCCTGCCGCCGTGCTGCACGCGATAGCCGACCGGGTCGTCGACGACTACCTCGTCGTCGCCGAGGCCGTGCAGACCGATGTCGACGACGTCGAGAGCACCGTCTTCGACGCCTCGGCGGGGCGCGCCGACCCCGGGCACATCTACCAGCTCAAGCGCGAACTGCTGGAGCTCAAGCGGGCCGTGGCGCCGCTGAACAAGCCGATGTGGGCCCTCGCGACCACCCCGCTGCCACCGGTCGGCCCGGAGATACAGCCGTACTTCCGTGACCTCGTCGACCATCTGGCGCGCATCAACGAGCAGATCAGCTCCTACGACGCCCTGCTCGACTCGATCCTCCAGGCTCACTTGGCGCAGGTGACCGTCACCCAGAACGAGGACATGCGGAAGATCACCGCGTGGGCGGCGATCGTGGCCGTGCCGACGATGGTGTGCGGTGCGTACGGAATGAACTTCGAGCACATGCCGGGGCTGGGCTCGCCCTTCGGCTATCCGGTGGTGATGGCCGTCATGGTGATCGCCTGTCTGGTGATCCACCGCAGTTTCCGCCGCAACGGCTGGCTGTGAGCCACCCGGGTCGGGCGCCGCTCACAGCAGCGTGACGAACATCCCGAGGGTTGCGACGGCGACCGCACAGCCGTACAGCGCGAGCGTCATGGCACGCGCCTCGTCGGAGGGATCGCCACGGTCGGCGCGTACCAGGCCGAGGGCCGAGGTGACCAGCAGGGCGAGTGCGCCGGCCGAGCAGGCGGCGACCATGGCGACCATCAGTGCATCCATCACCCGGCGACCGTCTCACGCCCCGTCAGCTCCCGCACGCCGGACTGCTCCGTCCTCGGCAGGCCACCCCCGTAGCCCTGCCGAGAACGGAGTCCCGTCCGGTCCGCCTGGTCGCGATTCTCAACGGACGGGCCCCGCCGGCGCGAGCTTTTCGATGAGAGTCGAAAGGTCGCACGCGCGTGCGAGGGCCCGACGAGCCGGGACGCGCTTCGACGGCCCTCGACGAGCAGGGGCGGTTCGCGCGTCCGGACCGGGACGCGCAGGCCTCAGGGCACGGCCGGGAGCGACGCCAGGGTCTCGGTGAGCCACTTCGTCCAGAACGACTCCAGCTCGATGCCCCCGCGCAGCACCATGTGCCGCAGCGCGTCCTGCTCGGTGACGGTCCGCTCCGGCGCGAAGTCGCGCTTCTCGATCTCGCGATACTGCTCCAACTGCCGCCGGTGCAGGGCGAGATGCCGCTCCAACTCCTCCCGCAGCCCGTCCCCGCCCACCACACCCGCGGCCCGCAGCCGCAGCAGCAGCGGGTCGCGGACCGGCCTCGGGTCCTCCGGCCGCGCCACCCAGGAGGCCAGCTCCGCGCGGCCCGCGGGCAGCACCTCGTACTCCTTCTTCTGACCGCGCGTCGGCTGCGCGGACGGCAGCGCCCGGATCTGGCCCGCCTGCTCCAGCTTGCCCAGCTCGCGGTAGATCTGCTGATGGGTGGCCGACCAGAAGTAGCCGATCGACTTGTCGAAGCGGCGGGTCAGCTCCAGGCCCGACGAGGACTTTTCGAGCAGGGCCGTGAGGATGGCGTGCGGGAGCGACATGGCCCGATCCTAGGGAGTGTCCACAAAGCACCGTCGGCCGCCCGAGGACCGCGGCGGAACGGGCGTAACGCCGAGCATGAGCACACGGCCCGCGGTGCTGCGCGTGAGCCGGCGCCGGCCCGTCACAACGCGGCCGCGAGGCGGGTGCCCTGGTCGATCGCGCGCTTCGCGTCCAGCTCGGCCGCCACATCGGCGCCGCCGATGAGATGGACCGAGCGGCCGGCGGCGGCGAGTTCGTCGAACAGTCCGCGCTGCGGCTCCTGGCCCGCGCACAGCACCACCGTGTCGACCGGCAGGACGGTGGCCGTGCCGTCGACCGTGAGGTGCAGTCCCTCGTCGTCGATGCGCTCGTACGTCGCGCCGGGGGTCATCGTCACCCCGCGGTGCTTGAGCTCCGTGCGGTGGATCCAGCCCGTCGTCTTGCCGAGCCCCGCGCCGACCTTGCCGGTCTTGCGCTGGAGCAGATGCACGGCCCGGGCCGGTGCGGTGCGCTTCGCCTCGGTGAGACCGCCGCGGCCTTGATACTCGGTGTCGACACCCCACTGACGGAAGTACGTCCCGGCGTCCAGGCTCGCGCCCTCGCCGTCGTCGGTGAGGAACTCCGCCACGTCGAAGCCGATGCCTCCGGCGCCGATGACCGCGACGCGCTCGCCGACGGCTGCGCCGTCGCGGAGGACGTCGAGGTAGCTGACGACGCTCGGGTGGTCGACGCCCGGGATCTCGGGGGTCCTCGGCGTCACTCCGGTGGCGACGACGATCTCGTCGTACTCGTCCGCCGCGAAGGTGCCGGCGGTGACGCGGGCCCCGAGGCGGACCTCCACGCCGTGCGTCTCCAACTGGTTGCGGAAGTAGCGCAGCGTCTCGTCGAACTCCTCCTTGCCCGGGATCCGCTTGGCGATGTTCAGCTGTCCGCCGATCTCGTCGGCGGAGTCGAAGAGGGTGACGGCGTGTCCGCGTTCGGCGGCCGACACCGCGCACGCGAGACCCGCGGGCCCGGCGCCCACGACGGCGACGCGCTTGCGCAGCCGGGTGGGGAAGAGCACCAGTTCGGTCTCGTGGCAGGCACGCGGATTGACCAGGCAGGAGGTGAGCTTCCCGCTGAACGTGTGGTCCAGGCAGGCCTGGTTGCAGCCGATGCAGGTGTTGATCGACTCCGCGCGGCCGGCCTGCGCCTTGGCCACGAACTCGGGGTCGGCGAGGAAGGGCCGTGCCAGCGACACCATGTCCGCGCGGCCCTCGGCGAGCAGTTGCTCGGCGATCTCGGGGGTGTTGATGCGGTTGCTGGTGATGAGCGGCACGGAGACGGATCCCATCAGCCGGCTCGTGACCCAGCTGTAGGCGCCGCGCGGCACGGAGGTCGCGATGGTCGGGATACGGGCCTCGTGCCAGCCGATACCGGTGTTGATGATGGTCACTCCGGCCGCCTCGATCCGCCGGGCGAGCGTGACGACCTCCTCCAGCGTGGAGCCGCCGGGGACCAGGTCGAGCATGGAGAGCCGGTAGATCAGGATGAAGTCGGGGCCGACCCGCTCGCGGGTACGCCGGACGATCTCCAGCGGCAGCCGGATGCGGTTCTCGTACGAGCCGCCCCAGCGGTCGGTGCGGTGGTTGGTGGCGCTCGCGATGAACTCGTTGACGAAGTAGCCCTCGGAGCCCATGATCTCGACGCCGTCGTAGCCGGCCGACTGCGCGAGAGCGGCGGTGCGCACGAAGTCCTCGATCGTCTCCTCGATCTCCTCGTCGGTGAGCGCGTGCGGCACGAACGGGCTGATGGGCGCCTGGAGCGCGCTGGGGGCCACGAGGTCCGCGTGGTACGCGTACCGGCCGAAGTGCAGGATCTGGAGCGCGATCCGGCCGCCCTCGGCGTGCACCGCTTCGGTGACGGTGCGGTGCTGGGCCGCCTCCGCCTCCGTGGTGAGCTTGGCGCCGCCCTCGTACGGCCGGCCGCGGTCGTTGGGCGCGATGCCGCCGGTGACGATGAGCCCCACGCCGCCGCGGGCGCGGGCCGCGTAGAAGGCGGCCATCCGCTCGAAGCCGTTCTCCGCCTCTTCGAGGCCCACATGCATCGAGCCCATCAGCACACGGTTGGGAAGCGTGGTGAACCCGAGGTCGAGCGGGCTCAGGAGATGGGGGTACGGGCCGGTGCTCGGCTGGCTCATCGGGGCCTCCACGGGACGGGTCGTGGCTCTCAGTTCTAGCCGCCGGTCCCCGGTTTTGCAACAAGGTGCAAAACCTTGTGGGCACGGTCACGGCCACCGTCACGGAGAGTCCGGTACGACAACCGGATGATTCACCTATCCGTGTGAAAGTGGTCCCCTCTGCCCGGCCTTCACCCATAACGTGCCGATGTGGCGGGATGGGAGCAGTTGAGTGCACTGGGGATCGTTGCGATTCTCGGCTCGCAGGGGATCGGGGCCGTAGCGGCAGGAGTGACGGACGAGCCGGTTCCGGCCCCGTCCGTCTCCAGGACGGAGGCCGAGCCGGCCACGGGGGATTCCGCCCCGGCCGGGCCAAGGCCCGGTCCGGCCCCGCCGGATCAGGAGCCGAGACCGGAAGCGAGCTCGGAGTCCCGGGCGGGCGCGGAGCCTGACAGAGGGCCGGAGCCCGACGCGGTCCGCGACAGCGAGACCGAGAGCGCTGGGCCGGACCGGGAGGACGCCGGGCCGCGCCGGGATGACGAGGAGCGGGCGGCGCTGCGGGACGACGCCGCCCCGGCACCTCCTGGTCACGACCCGGCCCCGGACGCGAGCGGAGGTGCGGGTGCCGGCGCACCTGCCGACGCGGGCGCGGGTGCACGTACGGGCTCGGGCTCGCGCGAGGGCGATGCCGAGCGCGACCGGGAGCACCCGGCCCCGGCGGCGACGCCCATCGGCCCGGTCCTTCCGGACCCCGGCTCCGTCGTCCCCTCCTTCGGCGCCCTCTTCGCCGGCACCGTGAGCGTGGCGCACCTGCCCCCGCACGGCTCATGGAGCGTCCATCTGCCCGGACTCGTGTGCGCCTCGGTGCAGGTGTCCGTCGGGGGCGGGCCCGGAGTGGGCGCCCACGTGGTGGACGTGTCGGTCGACGTGGACGTGTCCGTGGACCTCTTCACGCACTGCCCCCCACCGCCGCCACCGCCACCCGAGCCGTGTCCGACCGAACCGCCGCCCTCCCAGCCACCGCCGACCGAGCCCCCGAGCCCGCCGCCGCCCAGCAGCCCGCCGCCGGTGCCGGCGCCGGAACCGCCCGCGCCGACCACCCCGGCACCGCCGCAGCCACGCCCGACGCCGCCACCCCCGGCGCCCGAACCCTCACCCGTACCGCCGACTCCGCAGCCGCCCGCGCCGGTCGTTCCCGAGACCGAGCCGGCAGTCGTGCCGCCGCCTCCCGCGGCCGGTCCGCCCGCCGCTCCGCCGCAGGCCGTGACCGTACGCAACCACAGGCCGTTGCCCGGTAGGCCGCAGCGCGAGGGGATGCCCCTCGTCGTCCTGGTGCTCGTCACCACGACACCGGCAGTGCTCGCCGCGGCCCTGCTGCGACCGGGGCGCGGCCGCGCCTGAGCGACACCACACGTACCGCACCATCACATCTTTCGGAGTGAGCCCATGTCGGAATGGCTGGTCCTGGCCATCGCGATGGCCGCCGCCTGCGCCGTCGTCCTCATCGCCACCCTTCTTCTCCAGCGCCGGCGGCACGACGCCGAGGAAACGGGCGAGGAGCCCGCCGAGACCCCGGATGTCCTCGAGTACATGACGATGATGGTCGGCGTCGTGTACGCCATCGTGCTGGGCCTCGCCATCGCCGGCGTGTGGGAGGCACGCAGCGCCGCGCAGGACGACGTACGCCGTGAGGCGCAGGCTCTGTACGAGGTCACCCAGCGCGCCGAGGTCTACCCGCCCGACGTTCAGCGGCAGCTCCACTCGGACATCGACCGGTACGTCGCGCACGTCGTCCACCAGGAGTGGCCGCGGATGATCGACGGCCAGGAGTTGACCGGGCGGGGCGGCGAGCTGCTCGACGTGGTGCGTTCGGACGTCGCCAAGCGCGTGCCCGTGGGTGAGCTGGAGGCCCAGGCGTACCAGCCGATGCTCGACCAGGTGGCGGTCGCCGACGACGCGCGCAACGCCCGGGAGCAGAACGCCGGCGCGACCCTGCCGGGCGTGGTGTGGTTCGGCCTCATCACCGGCGCCCTGGTGACCGTCGGGCTGATCTTCACCATGCAGATCGGGCGCTCCTACCGCGAGCTGCTGCTCGCCGGTCTGTTCAGCGCGCTGATCGCGTTCCTCCTCTTCCTGGTGTGGGACTTCGACGCACCGTTCGGTCGCTCGGGCTCGGAGTCCGCCGACGCCTTCCGCCAGTTGTTCCCCAAAGCCGCGGGCCTGGGCTGAGGGCGCCTGCCGACGGCCCGGAACAGGGCGGACAGGGCCCACCGACAATCCGGAATAGGGAGACCGGGGCCTCCGTTACAGGGTTTGGTTTAACATTCAACAACCAACCGACCCCGAGAGGTGGGCTCACATGCAGTTCGGCATCTTCACCGTCGGCGATGTCACGACCGACCCGACCAACGGCCGTACGCCGAGCGAGCACGAGCGGATCAAGGCGACCGTCGCCATCGCCCTCAAGGCGGAGGAGATCGGCCTCGACGTCTTCGCCACCGGCGAGCACCACAACCCGCCCTTCGTCCCGTCCTCCCCGACGACCCTCCTCGGGCACATCGCGGCCCGCACCGAGAACCTGATCCTGTCCACCTCGACCACGCTGATCACCACCAACGACCCGGTGAAGATCGCCGAGGACTACGCGTACCTCCAGCACCTCGCGGACGGCCGGGTCGACCTGATGATGGGCCGCGGCAACACCGGGCCGGTCTACCCCTGGTTCGGCAAGGACATCCGCCAGGGCATACCGCTCGCCGTGGAGAACTACGCGCTCCTCCACAGGCTGTGGAGGGAGGACGTGGTCGACTGGGAAGGGAAGTTCCGCACACCGCTCCAGTCATTCACGGCCACCCCGCGCCCGCTGGACGGCGTACCGCCGTTCGTCTGGCACGGCTCCATCCGCTCGCCCGAGGTCGCGGAGCAGGCCGCGTACTACGGCGACGGGTTCTTCCACAACAACATCTTCTGGCCGATGTCCCACACGAAGAAGATGGTCGGGTTGTACCGGCGGCGCTACGCCCACTACGGCCACGGCACGCCCGAGCAGGCCATCGTGGGGCTCGGCGGCCAGGTGTACATGCGGAAGAACTCGCAGGACGCGGTCAGGGAGTTCCGGCCCTACTTCGACAACGCGCCGGTCTACGGACACGGGCCCTCGCTGGAGGACTTCACCGAGCAGACCCCGCTGACCGTGGGATCGCCGCAGCAGGTCATCGAGCGCACGCTCGGCTTCCGCGACGCGGTCGGTGACTACCAGCGGCAGCTGTTCCTGATGGACCACGCGGGTCTGCCCCTGAAGACGGTCCTCGAACAGCTCGACATCCTCGGCGAGGAGGTCGTCCCGGTGCTGCGCAAGGAGTTCGCCTCGCTGCGGCCGGCCGGCGTGCCGGAGAGCGCCCCGCTGCACCCGGCGGTCGCCACCGTCCGGAGCAAGGACGCGAAGCCCGGGACCACGACGAACGAGAACACGAACGAAGCCACGGACGAGGACGCGAAGGAGGCGGCATGAGCGAGCAGACGCTGAAACTGGTGGCCGTCTCCGCCGGACTGAGCGTGCCCTCGTCGACCCGGCTGCTCACCGACCGCCTCACCGAGGCCGTACGCGGCTCGCTCGGTGAGCAGAACGGTGGCCGGGAGCCGGAGGTGCGCGTGGTCGAGCTGCGCGAACTGGCCGTTCCGATCGCCAACCACCTGGTGACGGGATTCCCTTCGGCCGCGCTCGGCGAGGCACTCGACGCGGTGACCGAGGCGGACGGCCTGATCGTCGTGTCCCCCGTCTTCGCCGCCTCCTACAGCGGGCTCTTCAAGTCGTTCTTCGACCTCGTCGAGGTCGGGGCGCTGGCCGGCAAGCCGGTGCTCATCGGGGCGACCGGCGGCACGTCGCGCCACTCGCTGGTGCTGGAGCACGCGATGCGCCCGCTCTTCGCCCATCTGCGGGCGCTGGTCGTGCCGACCGCCGTGTACGCGGCGTCGGAGGACTGGGGCGGCACGGGCGACGCGCTGACGGACACGCTGCCCGATCGGATCGAGCGGGCCGGGCGGGACCTGGCGGAGTTCATGGCCACGGCGTCGGGAAGGACGGCCGGGAAGAAGACGGAGCCGGTGCCGGCCCTGCCGTTCGCCTGAGATCTGGCGGGCTGCGCGGTGCCGGGCCGCCGGCGGGTCGGTGGGGCGCGGCACGAGGGCCCACCGGGCCGGGCACGGGGCCTGCCGGCGGGCGGGCCGGGTGCGGGCGGCCGGGCACGAGCGTCCGCCGGTCCGGTGGTTCGGCACAGGTCCGGCACGGCATGAGGGCGCACCGGGCCGGGAGACAGCGGGCCTGCCGCCGGGCCCGGTGGGAGAGCCCGCGCGCTTTCTCGCGTGCGGGTTGTCAGTGGCGCCTCCTATGGTTTCGGCATGACCCCTGCTCTCATCGGGCGCGACCACCCCGCAGGCGTCCTCCGGACGGAGATCGGCCGGGCGACGGACAGCCACGGGGGCCTGGTGCTGGTCACCGGCGAGGCCGGCATCGGCAAGACGTCGCTGGTCACCGATGCCGCCGACGAGGCGCGCCGGCGGGGTGCCCTGGTGCTGGGCGGCTCCTGCTGGGACTCGGACAGCGCCCCCGGGTACTGGCCGTGGGTCCAGGTCGTGCGCGGACTGCGGCGGGGGGTCGACGAGGCGGAGTGGGCCGAGGCCGGGAAGGCGGCGGGCGGGCGGCTCGCCGTCCTGCTCGGCGAGGAGCCCGGCGAGGGCGACGGCGGGGAGAGCTTCCAGCTGTACGACGCGGTGACGACCGCCCTGGTCACGGTCTCGCAGAAACGGCCGCTGGTGGTCGTGCTCGACGATCTGCACTGGGCCGACCCGGCATCGCTGAAACTGCTCGAATTCGCCGCCCAGCACGCGTGGTTCGAGCGGCTGCTGCTGGTGGGCACGTACCGCGACGTCGAGGTGGAGACGCCCGACCACCCGCTGCGGCAGCTCATCGCCCCGCTGGCGGCCCGCGCCGCCGCGACCGTGACCCTCACCGGACTCCAGCGCGAGGAGGTGGGCGCGCTCATCGCGCTGACCGCCGGTGTGGAGCCGGAGCCGGACCTCGTCGAGGAGGTCCACCGCCGCACCGGCGGGAACCCCTTCTTCGTCGAGCAGACCGCCAGGATCTGGCACAGCGGCAGCCCGGTCACCACCGTCGCGCCGGGGGTGCGCGAGGCGGTGCGGCGACGCCTCGCGCTGTTGCCGGAGCCGGTGAGCTGGCTGCTCGACACCGCGGCCGTGCTGGGCCGGGAGTTCCATCGCCAGGTGCTCGCGGCGGCCTCGTCCTCGCCCGTCCCGCACGTGGACCGGCTGCTGGACCGGGCGGTCACGGCCCGTCTGGTCACCGTGCGCAGCGGCGGACGGTTCGCCTTCGCCCACGACCTCGTCCGCGAGACGCTGTACGAGGCGCTCGACGAGCAGCGGATTCGTGAGCGGCACGCCGACGTCGTACGGGCGCTGGACCGCACCCCCGGCCTCAGCGAGAAGGTCTTCCCCGCCGATCTGGCGCGGCACGCCCATCTGGCCGGCGACGAGCTGGAGCGGGACCGGCGGGTCGACCTGCTGCTCGCGGCGGCGCGCGACGCCTCCGGCAGGCTCTCGGGCGAGGAGGCCGTCGGGCACTACCGGCGGGCGCTGGAGGCCGCCGGCGACGACCGGCGCCGGGCCGCTCTGGTCGCCCTCGACCTCGGCGGTGAGCTGCGGCACTACGGCGACGAGGCCGAGGGCCGTCGCTTCCTCGACCTCGCCGTCGATCTGGCGCGCGCGGTGGACGACCCCGAGGTGCTCGCCCGCATCGCCATCACCCTCCACCAGCACGGGGGCATGCTGGGCGGCGAGGAGGCGTCGGGCGTCGAGCTGCTGCGCGAGGCGTACCGCGCGCTGGCCGGCGGAAACGGCGAGGAACTGGCCGGCCTGACGCCGGAGCGGATCGCTCAGGACCTGGCGGTGCGGACCACGGCGCTGGCGCGGCGCGGCGAGGACGACGAGGCGCTCGCGTTCTCCCTGTGGGCGCGGCACGACTCGATCTGGGGGCTCGGCACCTCCGAGGAACGCCTCCAGCTCACCGCGGAGATGGGCGAGGTCGCCCGCCGCACGGGCAACCGCGACATGGAGATGCACGCGGCGGCCATGCGCTGGGTGACGCTCCTGGAGCTCGGCGACCCGCGCTATCTCGACCAGGTGCGCACCTTCACCGCCCTGGCCGAGCGGGCGGGGGTGCGCCGGTTCGAGCTGGGCATGGCCATCGACCGGTCCCTCATCGCGGCGCTGCGCGGCCGGTTCGCGGAGGCGTCCGATCTGCTCTCCGCCGCGATCGGGCTCCAGCACGAGCATCCGCCGTTCGCCTTCATGGCCGCCCATATGCACTGGGCATTGTTCCTCCTCCAGGGCCGGTTCGACGAGGCGGAAACCGTGGTCGGGACGCTCACCGACCAAGGCCATCCACATCCGCCGCTGCTGGCGGGGCTCACCGCGGTCGAGCAGGGCCGCACGGCCGTGGCGCTGCGGTTCGTGGACGAGATCGCGGCCCGGCCGGACCCGGTGCCCCGGATCTTCGCGCCGCTGTGGATGCGGCTGCGCGCCCACGCGGCCGCGGCGTCCGGCGACCCGGCCCGGATCGACGAGGCCAGGGCCGCGCTCGCGCCGTATACGGGCCAGTGGGTCGTCTCGCTGTACGGCTGCGACATCAGCGGGCCCGTCGACCTCTGGCTGGGGATGCTCGACGCGGCGCGCGGACGCCGGGAGGATGCGGTGGCGGCGCTGACCGCCGCGTACACCTCGGCGGACCGGCTGCGGGCGAGACCCTGGTCGGTGCGGGCGCGGGCGGCGCTGCTGGATCTGCTGGGCTCCGGCGGCGACATGGCGGAACTGGCCGCGTCGACCCGGCGCGAGGCGGAGGAGCTGGGGCTGGCGCATTTGCTGGACGGGGTCCCGCCGCGCGCGGCCGCGTCCACCAGGGGCGCAGACGACCTGAGCGCGTACGCCCGGTCGGCCGACGCCTACGCCGGAGTGGGCTCCGTCTCCCCCGAACTCGCCGCCGAGGCGGCGCAGCCCCACTTGGCCCGGCAGCGTTTCCGCCGCGACGGAACCGTGTGGGCGCTCGAGTTCGCGGGCCGCGGTGTCCATGTCCCCGATGCCAAGGGGCTGCGCGATCTGCACACCCTGATGACGCATGCGGGCGACGACCTGTCCGCCGTGGTCCTGCTCGACCCCGAGGGCGGTGACGCGGTGGTCGCCGCCCGCAGCTTCGGCGGGGACCCGGTCCTCGACGAGGAGGCCAAGGCCCGTTACCGGCGACGGCTGGAGCGCCTGGACGAGGAGATCGACCGGGCGGCGGAGCTGGGCGACGACCGCAGGTCTGAGGAGTTCGGCCGCGAACGGGCGGCGCTGCTGGACGAGTTGCGCACGGCGGCCGGCCTGGGCGGCCGGACCCGGCGACTGGGGGACGAGGCGGAACGCGCCCGCAAGACGGTCACGGCCCGCATCCGCGACACCCTCCGCAAACTGGACGCCCTCCACCCCGAACTGGCCGCGCACCTGAGGGAGTCGGTCACGACGGGTTCGTACTGCTCCTACCGCCCGGGCCGCCCCGTGGACTGGCTGCTCTGAGGCCCGGGGGGCGCGGCGGGCAGCGCGGACGAGGCAGTGCCCGCTCGCCTCACCTCACCCTCCAGGCGGCGGGCTCGCATCCGATGCAGCGTGAGGTGCAGCGCGGGATCCGCCGGCGTCACAGCGGCACCACATCGGCGACCACACAGGCGATGTTGTCCGGGCCTCCCGCGCGACGGGCGCGGGCGATGAGTTCACCGACCGCCTCGTCCGGGGCATCGACCGTGGCGAGTGTGTGCCGTACGTCTTCGTCGGCCACCACCGTGAACAGGCCGTCCGAGCACAGCAGATACCGGTCGTGGGGCCGCGCCTCGTGCAGCCTCAGATCCGCCCGGCCGGACTCCGCACGTCCGTCGAGCGCCCTCAGCAGCATCGCCCGCTGAGGATGTGTCACCGCCTCCTCGGGAGTGAGGCTGCCGTCGTCGATCATCGACTGCACCACGGTGTGATCGTGCGTGATCCGGAAAAACTCCCCGTCCCGCAGCAGACAGGCCCGGGTGTCGCCGATGTGCACGAGCGCGAGCCGGGAGCCCGTCCACACCATCGCGGTGAGGGTCGTGCCGGAGCCGTCGAAGCCGCTCACGGCGGAGTTGGCCCGGTCGAGGGCGTCCTCCAGGGCATTGAGCAGATCGCCGATACGCGCCGAGCCGGCCGAGCCGGCGTCGTCCAGGTCCTTGAGCGCGTCGATCGCCGCCGCTCCGGCGGGTGCGCCCTGACCGCCGAACCCGTCGGCGACGGCGAGCAGATGGGGGCCCGCGTAGGCGGAGTCCTGGTCGGTCTCGCGGACGAGTCCGCGGTCCGTGCGCGCGGCGTAGCGGATTCCCAGGGGTGCGGTGAGCTGAGACATGGTGCCGGTGTCCTTTCCTGACAGCTGGTCGGCGAGGAAGGCCGCCAGATCGCGGCGGGCGGCGGTCTCCGCCTCCACCCCGGCCCAGTAGGCCCGGATGTCGCGGGCCGCCGCGGCCGGATCGGACGCGTACAGGTCGCAGACGTCCCGGACACGCGCCAGCGGCATCCCGACCCGCCGCAGCCATGCCACCAGCCGGGCCCGCTCCACTTGCGCCTCGTCGTAGTACCGGTAGCCGGTGCATGTGTCGACGTGGGCAGGCGGCAGCAAGTCCAGTTCGTCGTAGCGGCGCAGCGCCTTCGCGGACAGCCTGGATGCGCGGGCGAACGCGCCGATCGTCAGCAGGCCCATGTGTACCTCCTCGCGCCGGGCACCTCGCCCGGCCCCGCCGATGCTGGTGCTTCCCCCCGGGTGAAGGTCAACAACGGCCCTCGGCAGCCGCGCACAGCACTGCGGGCGCCCCCGGTGACCCGGGGACGCCCGCCGCGAAGTACCGCCCGCTACTTGCGGTTGTAGAGACGCATCGTCACAGAACCGAAGACCACCACGAACAGCGCGGCCCAGCCCAGCGACCAGGCGATGTCCGCCGCCGGCCAGTTGCCCGCCATCAACTCCCGTACCGCCGTGGCCACATGGGTCACCGGGCTGTTGTTGACGAACGCCTGGAGCCAGCCCGGCATCGTCTTCGGGTCGACGAAGACATTGCTCAGGAACGTCAGCGGGAAGATCACCATCATGCTGACGCCCATCACCGACTTCTCGGTCCGCAGCAGCAGACCGAACATCGTCCAGATCCAGGAGAAGGAGAACGAGAAGACCATCAGCAGGGCCACGCCCATGAGGACGCCCATCACCCCGCCGTCGGCGCGGTAGCCGATGATCATGCCGACGGTCAGCATCACCACGGAGGCGAGGAAGTAGCGGACGACGTCACCGAGCAGGTAGCCCACCATCGGCGCCGGCCGCCAGATCGGCAACGTACGGAACCGGTCGAAGACACCCTTGGTGATGTCGGTGTTGACCGCGACGCCCGTGTACATCGTGATCATCACGACGCTCATCGTCAGGATGCCCGGCAGCAGGAACTGGATGTACTGCGAGGCCGAGCCGGCCAGCGCACCTCCGAAGAGGTACGTGTACATCAGCACCATCATGATCGGGAACGCCGTCACATCGAACAGTTGCTCCGGCACATGCTTGATCTTCAGCATCGCCCGCCAGCCGAACGTCAGCGACGCGGAGATCGCGCTCGGCCTCGGTGGGCGCTCCTTGCCCACCAGCAGCGCGGCCAGATCCTCGGCCTTCGGTGCTTCGAGTGCCAGGTCCTCGCCGTCCTTGACGGACTTCGTCGTCGTCGCGGTGCTCATACCGCCGCCCCCTTCTTGTCGGTCAGGGCGAGGAAGACCTCGTCCAGGCTGGGCTGTCCCAGCGCGAAGTTGTCCACAGTGATCCCGGTGCGCGCCAGCTCGGCCAGCGCCCGCGCGGCCTGCTCGGCGGCACCCTGCTGGGTGCCGTGCCCGTTCACCCGGGCGGTCAGCGCGAGTGGATCGGCGTCCAGCAGGACCTCCGCCCCCAGCGCCGCCGCCAGCACCCGCTCGGCCTCCGGCCGCTGCTCGGCGTCCCGCAGCCGCAGATGCACCGCGCCGGAGCCGACCGATGCCTTGAGCTCGCCCTTCGTGCCCTCCGCGATCACCTTGCCGTGGTCGATCACGGCGATACGGGACGCCAGACGGTCCGCCTCGTCCAGATACTGCGTGGTCAGCAGCACCGTCGTGCCCTGGGCGACCACCGCGCGCACGATGTCCCACACCTGGTTGCGGCTGCGCGGGTCGAGACCGGTGGTCGGCTCGTCCAGGAACAGCAGGTCCGGGGTGTTCAGGATGGAGGCGGCGATGTCGATACGGCGCCGCATACCGCCCGAGTAGTTCTTCACCTGCTTGTCGGACGCCTCGGACAGGCCGAAGGCGTCGAGCAACTGACCGGCCCGCTCCTTCGCGGCCGGCTTGGCGTGACCGAGCAGCCGTGCCAGCAGCACAAGATTCTCGGTACCCGTGAGGTCCTCGTCGACCGAGGCGTACTGCCCGGTGAGACTGACCCTGCTGCGCACGGCGTCCGCGTCCTTCTGCACGTCCTTGCCGAAGACACGGGCCTCGCCGCCGTCCGGCCGCAGCAGGGTGGCCAGCATTCTCACCGTCGTCGTCTTGCCGGCGCCGTTCGGCCCGAGTACCCCGTAGACGGTGCCGGCCGGTACGGACAGATCGACCCCGTCCACCGCCCGGTTCTCACCGAAGACCTTCACCAGGCCCGCGGTCTCGATTGCCAGTTCTGTGCTCATCGTCGTTCCTTCGCATGGTCGGCGGGGGGTCAGGTGAGGTCGTCGGAGGTCCAGGGTGGTGACCGGTGCGGCCACCGGAAGTCATCGGTGCCGGTGCGAGCATTCGCCACTCGCCACTCGCCACTCGCCACTCGCCACTCGCTAGGAGACATACGGCCGGGCGGCCCGGGCCTCGCGCAGCGCGAGCCCCCACCACCCGAGCTGGTCCAGCATCAGTGCGGCGGCACGGTCCCGGTCCTCGCCCGTGTCGTCGAGCAGGTTGATGCTCACACCGTTGCGCAGGGTCACGGTGTGCAGCTCGGTGAAGACCGAGCGCAGCTGCTCCACGGCGTACAGACCGCGGGACCCGTGGCCGTAGCTGACGAACGCGACCGGCTTGGTCCGCCACTCGTCGTACGCGTAGTCGATGGCCTGCTTGAGGGAGGCGGGGAAGGACCGGTTGTACTCGGGGGTGACGACCACGAAGGCGTCGGCGCGGCCGATCTCCGAGACGAAGTCCCGCATCCGCGCGGTCGCACGGTCCGGGTAGCGGGCCGGGAAGTCGAAGTCGATCAGGTCGACGACGCAGAGGTCCACATCGGCCCGCTCGGCGGCACGCTCCGTGAACCAGCGTCCGACCTTCTCGCCGACGCGGCCCTCACGGGTGCTGCCGATGATGACCGCGACGCGCAGCGGTGTCTCATGCACGATGCGCCTCCCTCCTGCGGTTGCTCCTCACCCAGCAGGCGCGAGACGGCGGCGCGCGGCCGCGAGATGAGATCTGGCGGCCGCGCGAGGAGGAAGACGCCGCAGGTCGGAGACGTAGTCCTCGACCTATTCAGTCCTCCCGCATGTGGAACACGTAGTAGGAGACGACGAACATCACGGCGGCGAATATGAGCCCCATCCCCGCCGACCGCAGGATGCTGGTCCCCGTCAAGCTGTGCAGGAAGCCGATGGACATGCCGCACACCACCGCGTACGCGCCCGCGCGGACCTCACGCGGCAGGGCGTTCTGGATGCGGCCGAGACCGTAGGCGACCGCCGTGAAGATCAACCCGGCGACCACCCCGTAGAGAACGTCCCACCAGCTGACGGCCTCGCCGGTGCGACGGAGGAACCCCGCGTAGAAACCGAAGAGCGTGCCCAGCCCCAGCGGCATGGCCCAGCTGAGCGATCCGTGGTGCCGTGCGGGCATCGTTGCGTGAGCAGCCATGACGGAGAACTCCTTCCCTCGTCCTCACTTCAGAGCACACCCGCGCAGCGCCGCGGGCAAGTCGGAGCGGCCGGCCATCAGCCCGGTCGGCGGCCCACGGCTCGCGCGCCCGGCGGGGCCCGCGTTCCCTGGAGGAGTGCGGAGCGTTCTGACGGCGGTGCTCATCGTGCTCGTGGCTCTTCTGACGCCGCTGAGCGCGCTGGCCGTGTGGGCGGACCGCGAGATCGGCGACACCGACAGATACGTCACGGCGATGGAGCCGCTCGCCGCCGACCGCGCCGTGCAGAACGCGGTGGCGGACCGCATCACCGCGGAGGTCATGAAGAAGATCGACGCGGGGCCGCTCCAGCAGGGTGTGGAGAACCTGGTGCACGAGGCGGTGATCTCCTTCGCCGGGACCGACGCGTACCGGATCGCCTGGAACACGGTGAACCGCGCGGCCCACACCGCGGTCGAACAGGCGCTGACGAGCGACGACGTGAACACCGCGAGCATCGACCTGGCGCCGGTGATCGAGCAGGTGAAGCAGCAGCTGAGCGACGAGGGGGTGCCGTTCGCCGACCAGGTCCCGGTGGGGAACACGAGGATCACGATCCTGGAGGCGGACAAGCTCGGAGCCGCGCGCGAGATCTTCGCGGACCTCCAGTTCTGGGGCGTACGGCTCCCGGTGGTCACCCTGCTCCTCGCGGCGGCGGCGATCGTCCTCGCCCGGCGCCGCCTGAACGCCCTCGCGCTCCTGGGCGCGGCCCTGGTGATCGGCGGCGCGCTCCTGCGCCTGGCCCTGACGATCGGCCGGGGTCTGGCGCTCGACGACCTCCCCCCGGACGTGGACCGCCCGGCGGCGGAGGCGGTGTTCGAAGCGCTGACGGCGACGCTGCGGGTGACGTCGTGGTGGCTCCTGGGGGCGGGCGCGGTACTGGCCCTGGCCTTCGGCGCGTGGTCCTGGCGAGCACGGTCGGCTGTTCCTGCGGGACCTGCGCCCCACGCCCCCTAGCTGTGCGGCACGCGGGGGTCTCGTGGGGCCGCGCCCCTCGCCGCGCCGGCCACGCACCGCCCGGGCCTGCGCACCGGCCCGGTGCGGGTTCGGAGAGGGAGTTCATGTGGGGCCGGCGCGCCTCACAACCCCACGGCGGCAGCTTCGCGCCGCTGGACCAGGCTCCCCCGCGGAGCTTCGCGCCGCACCCCATCCACCGCCCCGAACCAGCGAGCCTTCGCCTGCGCCCGCACCGCAACGGAGCCACGTCCTCGACCGCGCGGGAGGGGACGTGCAGGGTCGGCCCCGCAGGGGATCGGCGGCAACACCCGGGTGCTCAATGCAACAGACCTGTACGCCGCCGACCCCGAGGAGTCGAGCCCGGAGGGCCCCCGGACCCGACGCCGAACAAGGGCCCCGAGGCTCAAGCACCGAGTCCGGCCCCCGGGACCCGACGCCGCACAAGAACCCGAGGCTCAAGCACCCGTCCCGTCCCCGGCCCCCCGCCCCCGCCCTTTGCACCCGACGCCCGACAAGAACCGCAGGCCCAAGCACCCCCGCCACAAAAACCCGCACCCCGCACCCCCACACCCCCGCTACCGTCCCCCCATGTCCCTCCTCCTCGCCCCCCACCCCCTCACCAGCACCACCACCCTCCTCACCCACGCCGCCCGCCACCGCGGCATCGAGGTCGTCGCCTCCACCCAGGGGCACCAAGAACGCGACCTCCACTGGTACGGCGGCCCCCTCATGGCCGACCGGATCCTTCGCCCCCGCGGCCTCCACGTCGGGCTTCTCGAGCCGCCCGACGACTGGCTCACCACCCTCGACCCCGAACTCACGCACCGCCGCATCGAGTTGACCACCCTCGACCACGCCCGCCGACTCGACGGACCCCTCTTCGTCAAGCCGCCGTCCGACAAGTCCGTGCCCGCCGCCGTGTACGCCGGCGGGCGCGACCTGCCCCTCAGCGGCGAGCGCATCGGGCCGCTGACACCCGTACTCGTCAGCGACGTCGTCGAGTTCGCCGCCGAGTACCGGCTCTTCGTCCTCGACGGCCACGTCCTCACCGGCAGCCGTTATGCCGTCTTCGGCCGCCTCGATCCCGCCCCGCTCACTCCGGACGCCGAACGCTTCGGCCAGGACGTGCTGGACGCCTGCGCCCTCACCCTCCCCAGCCCCGTCGTCGTCGACATCGGGCAGCTGGTCGGCGGCCGGTGGGCCGTCGTCGAAGCCAACATGGCCTGGTTCGCGCAGAGCTACGCCGCCGACCCCGACCGCGTACTCGACGTCGTCCTGCGGGCGTCCGGCCCGCGCCGGCTCGTCAGCGCAAGGGACGCACCCTTTCTGAGGTGAGCTGGGAGAACTCGTACGCGTCGTGCGAGGAGAAGATCCGGATCACCCGCGGGTCCACCCTCCGCAACGCCCGCAGCCGGTCCAGCTGGGTCATCCGCTGGTCGTGGTTGTCGGCCATCAGGCGCTGATGGAGCGCCAGGGAGCGTGGGCAGCGCGGCCGGCGGAGGTCCATCTCGCCGTGGAAGAAGTACGCGTCGCCCGCGTGCAGCAGCCACCTCTCCGGCTGCTGCACCGCCACCGCGCAGTGCCCGCGGCTGTGCCCGGGCATCGGGATCATCAGGACGTCGGGCGTGCGCACCACCGGGCTCGCGGCGAATCCGTGCCAGGTGGAGTCGGCGGTGTCGTGGATGATCCAGCGCGGCCCGTGGCCCCACTGCGCGGTGACGTAACGGGCCGTATCCAGACGGGAGTCGCGCCGCATCGCCGCCCGGTACTCGTCGGCCATCACATGCACCCGCGCCTCGGGGAAGTCCGCGAGACCGCCCGCGTGGTCGAGGTCGAGATGCGTGAGCACGATGTCCTGGACGTCGCGCGGGTCGTACCCGAGCTCACGGATCTGGTGGAACGCGGTGAAGGCCGGTTCGAGACGGGGGCGGGCGGTCCGCCGGAAGACGGCGCCGAGCCGGCGCGGATTGGCGATGTCGCCGGTGCCGAAGCCGGTGTCGACGAGGAGCAGTCCGCTGCCGGTGACCACGAGCAGGCAGTGGGCGACCAGCGGGGAGCCGCCGAGGGGGTGCATCGGGGCGCAGTCGAGGTGATGGACGGTGGGCCAGGACATGCGTGCCTCCGGCGACACGGGGAGAACAGAGCGAGGCGAAACAAAGACGGCGCACTGCTTCCGCGACCCCAGGGCCGCAGGAATACCGGCACCGCCACTTACACCGTAAGTCGGCACCGAGAGAAGCACCTACGCTGTAAACCGTCAAGGATGTGGGCGAAACCGGGGAGTGGCCGGATGTGTGGCGAAGCGTCAGGTCAACAGCTGTGTGAGGGCGAGGCGTCGGCCTCGCCTGCCACCGCGCCCCCGGCCTCGCCCCACCCGGCGCCCGCCACCTCGCACGACACCGGGCAGTCCCCCGCTCGTGGTGCCGCTCGCGAGCCGCTGTCCCGTGAGCGGATCATCGAGTCCGCTCTGCGGATCATCGACGACGAGGGCGTCGAGGCGCTGTCGATGCGCCGTATCGCCGCCGCGCTCGGCGTCCAGGCGATGTCGCTGTACAACCACGTCGGCGGCAAGGCCGACGTACTCGATGGCGTCACCGAGTACATCACCACCGACATGCAGATCACCCGGCACTCGCGCGACAGCTGGGAGGACGGCATCCGCTCGGTCGCCCACGCCTTCCGGCGCGCCTCCCTGCGGCACCCGCGCGCCGGTGAACTGGTCCTCACCCGCCAGCTGAACTCACCGGGCGTGCTGCCCACCATCGACTGTTCGCTCGAGGTGCTGCTGGAGCACGGCTTCGAGGAGGCGAACGCCGTGCACGCGCTGCGGCTGCTTGTCGCCTTCCAGGTCGGCTCGCTGATGCGGGAGTTCCACTCACCGGCGTTCCAGGGCGAGGACGAATCGGGGGTGAGGGAGCGCGAGGAACTGCTCGCCGGCTCGGGATTCGCCGCGGTGGCGAGGCTCGCACAGAAGCTCGCGGTGATCGACCACGACGCCGAGTTCACCTTCGGCCTGGAGCGCCTCATCGACGCTCTGCGCCCGTACGCCCCGGGAAGGCCCGCCGACGCCTAGGCGGAACGCACGCCCTCGACAAGAAGGCGGCACCAATCAGTCGACCGCCCGCCCGCCCCCGAAACCACCTCCGCGACAGCCGCAACAAACTCACCCGGACCGGCGTCCTCACAGTGGAGCGACCCGTACGCCGGCAGAGTCGGCACACGGCGGAGCGCACCGGTACACGTCGGCACACATCCGCGCACCCCGCGCCCGGAGGACGTCTTGAACAGCGCCACATCCACGGCCGCCCCTGCCGCCGCGCCGGGTCCCCCGTCGTATCCCGTGCGGCGCCGTCGTGCCGCCGGCCGGCTCGTGGGGCTCCTGCTGCTCCTGCCCACCGCCGCCGCGGCCTGCCGGCTCGCGGACACCGACGCCGTCACCCCCGTGCCCCAACTGCTCGCCTTCCTGCCGTGGCTGCTGATCCCCGCCGGGGTCGCCCTGTTGCTCGCGGCCCTCGCGCGGCTGCGGGCAGGCATGGTCTGGGCGGTCGCCGTGCTCGTGGTCACCGGCTGGTTCGTCAGGCCGTACGACACCGGGCTCACCGAGCATCCGAAGGGGCCGGTCGTCGCCCGGCTCACCGTGCTCTCCTCGAACGTCGAGTACGGCAACGCCACCCCGGACCTGCTGGCCGCGATCCGTCGCGAGCAGCCCGACCTGGTCTTCGTCCAGGAGTGCGCCGTCCGCTGCTCGGACGCGCTCGCCGCGAAGGTCTCCACCGCCGACTACCCGTACCGCAACGTTGTCGAGGGCGCGTCGGCCTCCGGGTCCGCGATCCTGAGCAGGCTTCCGCTGAAGGCCGCCCCGGGCATCGAGAGCACGCTCGCCATGCCCGGGTCGGTGGCCGTCGCCGGTGAGCGGCAAATCCATGTGCAGCTCGCGCATCCGCTACCGCCCGTGCCCGGCGGGGTGGACGACTGGCGCAGGGAACTCGGCCGGCTGCGGACGTACGCCGACGCGGTGAAGGGCTCGTCGGCGATCGTGGCCGGGGACTTCAACGCGACGCAGGACCACGCCGCGTTCCGCCGCATCCTCGACGCGGGCGCTCTGCGTGACGGCGCCACCCTCGGCGGCGCCTCGCGGGCTCCGTCGTGGCCCGCGGCCGTACCCGCCCCGCTCGGCGCGCAGATCGACCATGTGCTGGTCAGCGAGGACTTCTCGGTCCGTACGGCCCGCTTCCTGGACCTGGACGACACCGACCACCGTTCGCTGCTCGTCCGGCTGGAACTGCACGACGTGCGCTGACCGTCCCGCCGGGTGAGAGTGGGGGCGTCGTGGTGATCCGCGGGGGGCCGTCCGTCGGGAGGTGTTCCGGATGCGCGCTGTCGCGGTCAAGGCGTTCAAGGCCGAGCCCGAACTGATCCAGGTCCCGAAGCCGGAACCCGCCGAGGGCGAGGTGCTGGTGAAGATCGAGTACGCGGCGCTCAATCCCGTCGACCGGCAGATCGCCGACGGAGCGCTCGACGGCCGGGCCGAACACGTCTTCCCGCTGATCCTGGGCCGGGACTTCGCGGGCCGCATCGATGTCGTCGGGCCGGGCGACAGCCGTTTCGTGGTGGGTGACGCGGTCTTCGGCCAGACGGCCCGGCCGCCCTTCGGGACCGGCTCGTTCGCCGAGTACGTCACGGTGCCGCAGGACGGGCCGATCGCGTTCGTCCCGGACGGGCTGTCGTTCCGTACGGCGGCGCTGCTGCCGACGGCGGGCATGACCGCCGCCGAGACGCTGGCCGCCGCCGGCCTGACGGCCGGCCAATGGGTGCTGGTCGTGGGCGCGGCGGGCGGGGTAGGCAGCATCCTCACCCAGCTGGCCGCCGCGCGTGACGTACGCGTCCTCGCGGCCGTGCGCGGCGGGGAGCGGCTGATGGCCGAACTGGGGGCGGACACCACGCTCGACACCACGGCCCGGGACCTCGCCGCGGCCGTCCGCGACATCCTTCCCGACGGCGTCGACGCGCTGATCGACCTCGTCTCGGACACCCCGGCCGCCTTCGCGGCGAACGCGGCCCTCGTGCGCGCGGGCGGCACGGCCGTCACGACGCGCGGCGTCGCCGCCGGCGCGCGCCTCCCGGCCGGCGTCGAGGGCGTCGACTTCCTCCAGCGCCCGTCGACGAATCTGCTCGACACCCTGGCCGCGGCCGCCGCCGACGGCGAGCTCCAGATCCCGTCGGCCGTCGAACTCCCCCTGGAACGGGCCCCGGACGCCCTGGTGCGGTCCGGAACGGGCGGGGCACGGGGCAGGACGGTCTTCGCCCTCTGAGACGTCGGGGCCCGGTCCTGCGGAGCCGAGCACGTGCCCCTCCGCAGCGGAGGGACTTGCTCCCGTAGGCCCTCATGAGGCATGTCTTGACCATGAAGACCCGAGCGGGACGGCTGTCCCCACCCGAGTGGCTGCTCAACGCGCTGCGGCCGCAGTCCGCGCCCGTGCCGTGGGCGGCCGTGGCGCGGGCGGGGGTGGCACTCGCCACGCCCCTCGCCGTCGGACTCGCCGTGGGCAGGCCGACCTACGGCGCGCTGGCGTCGATGGGCGCGCTGGCCGGGGTCATCGGTGACACCGCGTCCGCGTACCGCATGCGGATCTTCAACATCGCCGTCCCGCAGCTGTTCGGCGCGGTCGGGGTCACGCTCGGCACCCTGGTGTACGGGCAGAGCTGGCTTTCGGTGGCCGTGCTGACCCTCGTCGCGCTGATCTCCGGAATGATCTCGTCGATCGGCGCGGTCGCCTCCGTCTCCGGGCTGCTGCTCCTGCTCAACGCGGTGGTCGGAGCGGGTCTGCCGATGCCCCGGCCCTGGTGGGTGGCACCGCTGCTGCTGACGGTCGGCGGGCTGTTCGTCCTCCTCCTGACACTCCTGGGCTGGCCGTTTCGCCGACGGCTGCCGGAACGGGCCGCGGTCGCGGACACCTATCGCAGCGTGGCCGATCTGCTGGCCGCGGCGGGCACGGCGGAGTACGCGGACCGGCGCCAGGACGTGACCCACTCTCTGAACACCTCCTACGACCTGATCCTCGCCCGCCGGGCCCGTGACCACGGGCGGAGTGGTGGGATGGTGCGGCTGCTGGCCCAGCTCAACGTGCTCGTCCCGCTGGTGGAGGCGGCGGCCGCGGCCCATCTGCACGGCCGGGCCTCACGGCGGCCGGAGATCTCGGAAGCGGTGCGGGACCTGGGTGAGGCGGTCGCCGAGAGACGCAACGACCCGCCCGAGC
This sequence comes from Streptomyces sp. NPDC096193, assembly GCF_040302905.1. Lineage (NCBI taxonomy): Bacteria > Bacillati > Actinomycetota > Actinomycetes > Kitasatosporales > Streptomycetaceae > Streptomyces > Streptomyces sp. NPDC096193. Next base: position 116,501 of record NZ_JBEOSJ010000005.1, read on the forward strand.
TGGTCCTGCCCGAGCCGCAGGGTCCGGCGGACCGGGCCGTCGAGGCGGCTCTGCGGCATGCGGTGGCAGTGGTGCACGAGTCCGACCCCGACCCGTACAACGTCGACGACCGGCTCGGGCGGCCCGCGGCGCTGCGCATCCGTTTCCGGCGCGCGGCCCGCAGTGTGCTGCTGTCCGCATCGTCCTGGCGCTACGGGCTGCGGCTCGCCCTGTGCATCGGTCTCGCGCAGTCGCTGGTGGCGCTGGTGCCCGTGACGCGTTCGTACTGGGTCGCGGTCACCGTCACCTTCGTGATGAAGCCGGACTTCGGGTCGGTCTTCTCGCGTGCGGTGCTGCGGGCGCTCGGCACGGCGGCAGGGCTGGTGGTCGCCGCGGCCGTGCTCTCCGAGGTGCCGCGCGGATGGTGGGACGTACCGGTGATCGTGGTGCTCGCCGCGCTGATCCCGGTGTTCTCGGCGAAGGGGTACGCCTTCCAGACCGCGGCCATCACCCCCGTCATCCTGCTGTTCTCGGACATCCTCAACCACCAGGGTTTCGGCCTGGTGCTGCCCCGGCTCGTGGACAGCCTCATCGGCTGCGCCATCGCGCTGGTGGCCGGCTATCTGCTGTGGCCGGAGAGCTGGCACACCCGCGTCGGCGACCGGCTCGCGGAGGCGGTGGACGAGACGGCGCGGTATGTGGCGGGGGCGTTCGACGCGGCCGGTGACCGGGCGGAGCGGCTGCGGCAGCGCCGGCGGATCTACCGCGACCTGTCGGCCGTGCGGTCGGAGTTCCAGCGTGCGCTGACCGAACCGCCGCCGACGGGGACGCGGGCTGCCGCGTGGTGGCCGCTGGTGGTGGCCGTGGAACGCATCGTGGACGCGACGACGGCCGCCCGGGTCCGCGTCGACCACGGCGCGAGCCCGCCGCCGCCCGACGAGCTGGCGGACGTGGAGCGGGAGCTGCGGGGCCTGGCGGAGGGCATCCGCAGCAGCGAGGTGCTGGTGGAGGTACGGACGGAGCTGAACGGCGGCGAGGACGGTGTGCTGGCGCCACTGCGCCAGGAGGTGATGGCGGCGAGGGCGATCGCGTCCCCGGCACGCGGGACGTAGCGTCCTTGCGGGACGGCGTCCCGGAGCACCGTCCGCGCCCGGACCCCGCCGGCGCGTGTCCCCGTACGCCGGACCGGCCCGACGCCGCAGCGCTACGGCTTCGGCAGACCGCCCTGAAGCCGTTCCAGTTCCCGGCGGTCCCGCTTCGTCGGGCGGCCGGTCCCGCGGTCGCGGATGGCCACCGGCGCCGTGAACTCCCGCGGCGGGGGCGGCGGGCTGTTGTCCACGTACGCCTGGACCGCCACCGGTGCGCCGACGCGCTTGCGCAGGATCGTGGAGACGACGACCAGCCGCTCCCGGCCCGCGTGGAACAGCCGCAGCTGGTCGCCCACGCGCAGGCCGTGCGCGGGCTTGACCCGCTCGCCGTTGACGCGGACGTGGCCCGCCTTGCAGGCCGCGGCCGCCTGGGAGCGGGTCTTCGTCAGCCGTACGGACCAGATCCAGACGTCGACCCGCACGGTCCCCTCAGCATCCATGCCCTCGACTCTACGACTCCCGCGCCGCCCGCACCGGCAGGATTTCCAGTGCCCCGTTCACCTTCAGCCCCTCGGGCGGACGAGGACAGGCCCGCGGGGCGTGCGGGTCGGTCCCGGGCAGGGTCACTCCGAGGCGCGGACCCGTCGCCGGCTCCGCCCCGGACAGGCCCGCAGGGCATGCGGGACACGCCCATGGCGTCACCACACCCCCTTCGGGGTGAGGGGAGGCCCCACCCCGTCACCGCAGCGCGTCCGTCCGACTACGATGCGCTCGTCCTTCTTTCGCGGAGGTCTTCACTCCGGGCGGGAACGTTTCTGACCTGTCGACATATGTCGTACGGCACAAGGGCCTTCGGTGAATCGCATGCGCAACCATTCCGGCAGAGGGCTTCGGTCCAACGCCCTCGGGACTCTCGACACCGTCGTGATGGCCGTGGCCGGCAGCGCACCGGCGTACTCGATCGCCGCCACCACCTCCGTCCTCGTCGCGACCGTCGGTCTCGCCGGCCCCGCGGCCCTGCTGTACTGCGCGATCCCGATGCTCGGCATCGTGCTCGCGTTCGGCAGGCTCGGCCGGATCGACGTCAACGCGGGCGCCAGCTACTCCTGGGTGGGCCGCACGCTCCACCCGTTCCTGGGCTTTCTGTCCGGCTGGGCGCTGGTGGTCTCCACGACGATCTTCATGGTCGCGGGCTCCCTGCCGGCCGGCGCGATGACGCTCTCGCTCGTCGACCCCGCGCTCGCGGAGAACAGGGTCCTCGCCACGGCCGTCGGCGCGGCCTGGTTCCTGGCGATGCTGCTGGTCGTCCTCGGCGGGGCCCGGCTCACCGTGCGGACACAACTGCTGCTGTCCGGTGTGGAGCTGGCGATCCTGGTGTTCTTCATCGTCGCCGCGGTGCTGCACAGCGGCGCCGCGGCCGCGTTCGACTGGTCGTGGCTGGGCTTCTCGCACTTCGACGGTCCGGCCGGCTTCGCGTCCGGGGCGCTGATCGCCGCGTTCTACTACTGGGGCTGGGACGTCACCAGCAATCTCAGCGAGGAAACGCGCGACAGCCGCCGCACCGCCGGGCTCGCCGCGCTCATCGGCGTGGGCGTGGTCTTCCTCCTCTTCGAGGCGTTCACCATCGCGGTGAACGTCATCCTCACCGCCGAGGACATCCGGGCCGGCGGAGCGGGCGTACTGGCGGTGCTCGGTGACGCGATCTGGCCCGGCGTCGGCGGCGAACTGCTCGTCGTGGCCGTGCTGTTGTCGACCGTCGCCACCCTGGAGACCACGCTGATCCAGGTGACCCGATCGCTGTTCGCGATGGGCCGCGACCGCACCATGCCCGCCGTGCTCGGCACGGTCCACCGGAAGTGGAACACCCCGTGGGTCGCGGTCGCCGTCGTCGGGACGGTGGCGCTCGTGATGTTCGCCGCGTCGACAGCGCTCGGCTCGGTCGGCGACGTCCTCCAGGCGGCCGTCGCCGCGATCGGTGTGCAGATCGCCTTCTACTACGGACTCGCCGGGATCGCCGCGGTCGTCGCCTATCGGCGCACCCTGCTCACTTCCGTACGGGACTTCGTGCTCGGCGGCGTCTGGCCGCTGCTCGGGGCGCTGTTCATGCTGTGGGTGCTCGTCGAGGCGCTGGGCGAGCTGAGCGCGGCGTCGGTCGCGATCGGCGTCGGCGGCCTCGCGGCCGGGCTGGTGCCGATGGTCCACTACTGGCGCCGGGGGAGTTCGTACTACCGCCCCGCCCGCCTCGACGCGAAGCTGGCCCTGGCGGCGGACCACGGCCGCACGGACACCTCCTCCCACGACACCGACTACGCCAACAGGTCACTGGCCACGGAGTTCTGAGGGACGTGCCGCAGCCTCCCCGCCGTCGTTTCGTGCCGGACTTCGACCCCGCCTTCGGAGACCGGCCGCTGGCCGATGCCCTGCACGACATCGTGATCGGACGCTGGCAGGGGGTACGGGACCTGCTGCGGGACACGGGTGACAACTGGGCCCTGCGGACGCACCGGCTGCGGCTGCTGTCGCACGCGGCGGCCGGCCGGGCCGCCGTCGAGGCCTGGAGTGCCGCCGAGCCGCACAGCGCGGACGCGGCGGTGCTGCGGGCGGCGACCGAGGTCGTCCGTGTCTTCCACCGCGCGATCGAGGCGGGCCGGCGCACCGGGCTCGACCGGGCACGGCTCGACGCGGCGGTGCTGGCCTGTCTGGCCGCGGCCGACGCGCATCCCGCCGACCCCATGCCGTGGGTGTCGCTGCTGACGACCGCGCGGTTGTACGGCACCGGGGTCTCGCGGCGTGAACTGCGGCGCTGGTTCGACGAGTTGCGCCGCCGCGACCCGGACAACATCGAGGGGCACACCCAGTTGCTGCGCTACTGGTCGGCGCGCTGGCACGGGACGCACGGCGCCATGTACGACTTCGCCAGGGACGTGGCGGGTGCGGCGCCGCCCGGATCACCGCTGCCCGTCCTGGTGCAGATCGCCCGGGTCGAGGAGTACCGCCATCTCACCGAGGAGGCCACGGGACGCGTGCCCGTGAAGGACTTCGGCCGTCACTGGCACCACGAGCTCGCGGTGGCTGAGGTACGGCGCACCTGGGAGCGCTGGATACTCGCCCGGCCACCGGGGCCCGCCGCCCCCGAGGAGGTCGGCGCACTCAACCAGCTGGCCCACGCGGCCTGCTACGCCGGGACGGCAGAGGAGGCACGGCAGCTGTTCGCGCTGCTGGAGGGGCGGGCTGCGCGGGTGCCGTGGCAGTACACCGGTGACGCGGCCGAGGAGTACACGAGGTGGCACGCACAGGTGCGTGCCACCTCGTGATCACACTGCCGGAGTCCCGGATCAGACGCCGATGTCGCCGCCGTCCTTGCGCCACACGGCCACGACCGACGGGCGGACGATCTTGCCCGGTCCGTCCGGCCACGCGCTCGCCGGCTTCTCGACCGACGCGCCGTCGACCTCGCCCGGGTGCTGCACCGCCACGAGCACCCGGCGGTCCTGGATGATCGGACCGCAGGTTTCCGCGCCGATCGGCACGGTCAGGAACTGCTTGAGCTCACCACGGCGCTCGCCCTGGGTCGCGACGCCGAACAGGCCGTCGTGGGAGCCGAGCTGGTTGCCGTCCGTGGAGATCCACAGGTTGCCGTGCGGGTCGAACGCCACGTTGTCCGGGCAGGAGATCGGGCTGACCTTGTCCTTCGGGAAGCCCGCGAAGTACGTGGCCGGGTCCTCCGGGTCGCCCGCGACCAGGAACAGCCGCCAGGCGAACCCGTCGCCCGCCGGGTCGTCCCAGTTCTCGGCGAGCTCCAGGATCTGGCCGTGCTTGTTGGCGTTGCGCGGGTTGGCCTCGTCGGCGCCCGCCTTGCCGGCCTTGCCGCGGTCGGTGTTGTTCGTCAGGGCTACGTAGACACGGCCGGTGCGCGGGGACGGCTCGACGTCCTCGGGGCGGTCCATCTTGGTGGCGCCGACCTTGTCGCCCGCGAGGCGGGTGAAGATGTAGACCTCGTCGGCGGTCATGCCCTCGACGTGCGAGGTGTTGCCGGTGGCGAGCGGGATCCACTGGCCGCTGCCGTCGAACTCACCGTCGTTCGGGAGCTTGCCGGTGCCGTCGATCTGCGACGCGGGGGAGTCCCCGGTCAGCTTGGCGACGTAGAGGGTTCCCTCGTCCAGCAGCGTGCGGTTGTGCTCACGCGCGGCGCGGGAGTTGCCCTTCTTCATCTGCTTCGACGAGACGAACTTGTAGAAGTAGTCGAAGCGCTCGTCGTCGCCCATGTAGACCACCGGACGGCCGTCGGCGGTCAGCCGCGGCTGGGCGGCCTCGTGCTTGAAGCGGCCGAGCGCGGTGCGCTTGCGGGGCGTGAAGTCGGGGTCGTACGGGTCGAGCTCGACGACCCAGCCGAAGCGGTGGACCTCGTTCGGCTCCTGCTTGAGGTCGAAGCGCTTGTCGAACCGCTCCCACTTGCGCTCGGTGGCGGCGGTGCCGACGCCGTAGCGCTTGTCGGTGTCGCTGGAGCCGTTGGCGAAGTACTGGTTGAAGTTCTCCTCGCCGTGCAGCGTGGTGCCCCACGGGGTGGTGCCACCGGCGCAGTTGTTGAGGGTGCCCAGCACCTTGGTGCCCGAGGGGTCCACCGACGTCTTCAGCAGCGCGCTGCCCGCCGCCGGTCCGGTGACCTTGAACTCGCTGGTGGTGTGCAGACGGCGGTTGAGGTGGTGGCGGGTGACGGGGGTGAGCCGGCCCGACTTCCGCTCGCCCTCGACGACGACGACCGACAGACCGTGCGCGGCCCAGGCGATCTCGACCTGCTCACGGGTCGGGTTGGCCGGGTCGTAGCCGCGGAACATCAGGATCTCGTCGGTGTACTCGTGGTTCGCGACGAGGATCTGACGGTTGCGCTCGTCCAGCGGCAGCAGGCTCAGGAAGTCGTTGTTGTAACCGAACTGGCCGGCCTGCGCCTTGGCGGTCTGCTTGTCCGGGTTGAAGGAAGGGGCCCCGCGGAGGATCGGCTCTCCCCACCGGATGACGACGTTCTGGGAGTGGCCGGCCGGGACGGTGACCTTGTCGTCCTTGTTGGGAGCGACGGGGGCGAAGCGCAGACCGCGCGCACCATCGGGCCTGCCACCGGAGCCCGGGGTGCCGGCGGGCGCCGCGGTGGCCTGCTCGTCCAGCCCGATGACGGCACCGGTACCGGCGGCAGCGGCGACCGTCACCACGGCGGCGGCCCGCATCATCGATCGTCTCGAAAGGGCGCTCGCTATGACGTCGCCGACGTACTCGTTGTCGCTGGTGTTCGGCACTTCGTGGAAACAGGCGTCACCGCAGCGGTAACGGCAGGTGAGGGCGGAACGTCCGCCGGCGTGCGGCTTGGTGTTCAACAACGGCAGCAGTTTGCGCACTTCGTCCTCCTACGGCGCACCCCGCGCCGACAGTGTGTCGGATAAAGATCCGACTGCGACATTAGGGGCGGTCATGTGCAAGGCGGCAGCTACGAGGTGAACAGCGGATGAATCCGGAGCCGCTTGTGCGATCGGACGGGCGTGCGCGAACGGCCCGGCACCGGGTCCCCCGCCCCTGCCGGGCTCCCGGCGGGACGGCGGCTAACCTTACGTGTCCGCCCTGGCCAGGACACACCTTGGACACCCCGGCCCATGTGCGGACATTCATCGCACTCAACTCATGCGAAAGGCCTCGCACATGGGCATTCGGAGCTTGCTGCGCAAGGTATTCGGTCGCGACCGGTCGGAGCCCACCGAGTCGGCGGCAGCATCCGTCCCGCCCCAGTCGGAACGCACGGAGACCGCCACGACGACCGCGCCGTCCTCGGCGACGGTGCCGGCGCCGACTCCGGCGGACAGAGCGGCGGACCTGGTTTCGGCGGCGTTCGACGACCCGGCCCCCAAGGGCCGGAAGAAGTCGGTCCCGCACCAGGCGAGGACGGAACCGGAACCGGAGCCGTCCCCGGCGAAGCCGGAGTCCGCGGCGCCCGCGGCCGCGTCCGCGGCTGTGTCCGAGGAGGCACCGGCGCCTGCGGAGGCGGCCGGGACCGAGGAGCCCGCGCCGTCGGCGGCCGTGCCCGTTGACGCCCCGGCGCCCGCGGAGTCGGCCACCGCGAAGGGTGAGGCGAAGCCGGAGGCCGACAGCCCCGCGAAGCCGGAGGCAGCCGAAGAGGCCGCGGCCGTCGCCGAGTCGGAGGCCCTCGTGGCCGAGCCGGCCGTCGAGACGAAGGCCGGGGAAACCCCGGCGCCCGTCACGCCGGAGACCTCCGAAGCGAAGCCGGAAGCTGCCGAAGAGGCCGCCGCCGGCGCCAAGTCAAAGGCCCCCACGGCGAAGCCCAAGGCGGAGAGCCCGGCGAAGACGGCAACCCCCGCTGCCAAACCCACCGCCGCTTCGAAGACCGAGAAGACCCCGGCGCCCGCCAAGCCGGCCGCCACCAAGGCCCCCGCGAAGCAGGAAGCCCTCGTGGCCGAGCCGGCCATCGAGACGAAGGCCGGGGAAACCCCGGCGCCCACCACGCCGGAGACCTCCGAAGCGAAGCCGGAAGCTGCCGAAGAGGCCGCCGCCGGCGCCAAGTCAAAGGCCCCCACGGCGAAGCCCAAGGTCGAGGAGGCACCGGCCACAGCAGACTCGGCCACCCCGGAGCCCCCGGTCGCCGCGGACACGGCCGAGCAGCTCGCCGCCGAGGCGAAGGCAGAGACCCCCGCGGCCAAGCCCCGGAAGGTCGCCGCCAAGAAGGCTCCGGCGAAGAAGGCCCCGGCCAAGGCCGCTGCCGCTCCCGCCACGGCGGACGCCGACGCCGACGCCGCCGACAAGCCCGCCGCCACGGCGGCCAAGGCAGCCACGGCCAAGAAGTCCGCACCCGCCAAGCGCGCCACCACCAAGGCCGCCCCGGCGCCCGAGCCCGAAGCCGCCCCCGCGCCTGCCAAGGCGGCAGCCGGGGCCACCGAGGCCACCGCCTCCCTCGTCGCCCATCGCGAGGCCGCCCGCGCCGCCCTCGCCGACGCCGGGCTCTCCTCCGCCCGCGCCCGCGTCTATCTCGTCCTCGACCGGTCCGGTTCCATGCGGCCGTACTTCAAGGACGGCAGCGCCCAGCACCTCGGTGAGCAGGCTCTCGCTCTCGCCGCCGAGCTGGACGCGGACGCCGGTGTCGGGGTCGTCTTCTTCTCGACCGAGATCGACGGGACCGGGGAACTGACCCTCGACTCGTACGAGGGCCGCATCGACGAACTGCACAACTCCCTCGGGCGCATGGGGCGGACCAACTACCACCTCGCCGTCGAGGAGGTGCTCGCCCTGCACGCCAAGGCCGGCACCGACACCCCCGCGTTCGTGATCTTCCAGACGGACGGCGCTCCCGAGTCCAAGACCGCCGCCACCGACGCGCTGGCCGCGGCGGCCGACAAGAAGGTGTTCTGGCAGTTCGTCGCCTTCGGCGAGCACGACGCGAAGGCGTTCGACTACCTCCGCAAGCTCTCCGTCGACAACGCCGGGTTCTTCCACGCGGGCCCGGCCCCGCGCGACCTTCCGGACGCCGAGGTGTTCGCCGGTCTGCTGAAGACCTGGAAGCCCTGACCGACGGGCAGCATCACGGTGACGGCCGACCCGCCCTCGGGCCCGGGCTCGGCCGTCACCGTGCCGCCGTGCCGCCGTGCGCCCGCGCGACCGTGCGGACGATCGAGAGCCCGGGCCCGCCCGCCCCGGAACCCGTCCGGTCCCGCCCCGCCCCCGCCGGAACGGCTCGAACAGCGCCGCGATCTCATCCGCGGGGACGACCGGACCGGTGTTGACGACGGTGAACACACGAACGGACACCGTCGTAGTCGTGCAGTCCGCGACAGGCGAGGGCCACGTCCCCGGTGTTATGGGTGTCGACGGCGAATCCGGTCGCCGCGGCCCTGTGGCGACCGGTTCTGCCAGAACCTGTTCGTCCTCGGCCACCAGTACACGCATGTTGTCTTCCCCCTGCACAGTCCGTGCCGCCTCCCCTCCCGGGCCGAGCCTTTTTACGGCACAGGATGTTTCGCGGACGTCTCCGTGCCGGTGGCCGGGGATTATCCCGGTGAAGTGACCTTCCGGGGGCCGTTAGGATTTCGACCATGGCGGCCACTGGATCCGAGAAGCAGGGGGCGAAGGCGTACTACGTCACGACCCCCATCTACTACGTCAACGACGCTCCTCACCTGGGCCACGCCTATACGACCGTCGCAGGCGACGTGCTCACCCGCTGGCACCGCCAGCGCGGTGAGAAGGTGTGGTACCTCACCGGCACGGACGAGCACGGTCAGAAGATCATGCGCACTGCCGAGGCGAACGGCGTCACGCCCCAGGAGTGGTGCGACAAGCTCGTGGAAGAGGCCTGGAAGCCTCTCTGGGAGCACCTGAACATCGCGAACGACGACTTCATCCGGACGACGGAGAGGCGGCACACGGACCGTGTGCAGGAGTTCGTGCAGGACCTGTACGACAAGGGCGAGATCTACAAGGGCGGCTACGAGGGCCCGTACTGCGTGGGTTGCGAGGAGTACAAGCTCCCCGGCGACCTGATCGACGGCGAGGGCGAGTACGCCGGGCAGAAGCTCTGCTCGATCCACAAGACGCCGGTGGAGCTCCTCAAGGAGGAGAACTACTTCTTCAAGCTCAGCGAGTACGGTCCGAAGCTGCTGGAGCTCTACGAGGCCGACCCCGGCTTCATCCAGCCCGAGTCGGCCCGCAACGAAGTCATGAACTTCGTCAAGCAGGGCCTCCAGGACCTGTCGATCTCCCGGTCGACGTTCGACTGGGGCGTGAAGGTGCCGTGGGACGACAAGCACGTGATCTACGTGTGGATCGACGCGCTCCTCAACTACGCGACCGCGGTCGGCTACAACGAGAACCCGGCGAAGTTCGAGGACACCTTCCCGGCCGACGTGCACTTGGTCGGCAAGGACATCCTGCGGTTCCACGCGATCATCTGGCCCGCGATGCTGATGGCGAACGGCCTGCCGGTGCCCGGCAGGGTCGCGGCCAACGGCTGGCTGATGGTCGGCGGCGAGAAGATGTCGAAGTCGAACCTGACCGGCATCAAGCCGCAGGACCTGACCTCGCACTTCGGCGTGGACGCGTACCGCTGGTACTTCCTGCGCGCGATCGCGTTCGGCCAGGACGGCTCGTTCTCCTGGGAGGACTTCACCGCCCGGTACACCAGTGAGCTCGCCAACGACTACGGCAACCTCGCGTCCCGTGTCGCGGCGATGGTCGGCAAGTACTTCGGCGGGGCGCTGCCGGAGGCCACGGCGTCCGGCGAGGCGGAGAAGGCGGTCCAGGAGGGTCTGGCCCGGGCGGTCGCCGAAGCCGATCGGAAGATCGGTGACGAGCTGGACTTCCAGGGCGGCATCCTGTCGGTCTTCGAGTTCGTCAAGCAGGTCAACGGCTACATCACCGAGCAGGAGCCCTGGAAGGTCGCCAAGGACACCTCGCCCGAGGGCCAGGCACGTCTCGCGACGATCCTCTACACGGCGGCGGAGTCGCTGCGGGCGGTCGCCGTCCTGCTGAACCCGGTGATGCCGGAGACGTCGCAGGCGCTGTGGGACTCGCTGGGCGCGCAGCCCGGTCTCGGCGCTCTCGCGGACCAGCGTGTCCAGCACGCGGGCGAGTGGGGCAGGCTGCCGGTCGGCGCGACGGTCACAAAGGGCGCGGTGCTGTTCCCGCGCCTGGAGGAGAAGCCGGCGTAACGCCGTTCCACCGCATCGACACCGCCGAGCCCCGGCACCGCCGGGGCTCGGCGCGTTCCGTCCTTCCCGCGTCTTCAGCGGGCCAGGGACTCGGCGGGTCCCATCACCACGACCGGACGCCGGGCGGGGTCGAGCTGTTTGAGGAGCTCCTTCATCCGTCCGCGCGGAAGCGACACGCACCCCTGCGTCGCTCCCCCGTGATCCACATGGATCCAGATCCCGCCGCCCTTGGACGAGCCGAGCGGGCGGGTCCAGTCCAGCGGGGTCGTGCCGGGCCTGCGGTTGTAGTTGATCGCCACCACGTAGTCGAACGCCCCGGTCAGCGGCTCACCGTCGACATTCGTGCCGTGCGCGGTGAACGCCGGCCCCCGGTCGTAGGGCAGCGCCGTGCCCGGGTCCGGCAGCCGGCCACCCGCGTCCGTGAGACCGAAGACGCCGATCGGCGACCGCAGATCGTTCTGGCGGTGGTCGTCGGTCCAGCCGCGCAGCGCGTTGTGGGCCGGCCAGGGGCCGGCGACGGTCTCCCAGCCACGGTCACCGTCGCGCTCGTAGAGGGTGGCGACGGCGCGGTTGGCGTCGCGGGTGCCGCCGGTGACCACGAGTGCCTGACGGGACGCCGTGCCGATCCGGGCGCGGGTGTCCGGCCCGATCCCGGGTATCTCCTCGGGCCGCGCGTTCAGCGGCTCGGCCGCCCTCGCCCCGCCGCCCTTGGTGCCGGCGACCTCGGAGGTGTCCGCGGAGGGTTGTGCCCCCGTGGTGACGCCCGCACCACAGCCGGTGAGCACCAGAGAGGCCGCCAGCGCCACTGCCGGGATCACTCCGGTCCGCAGGGGCATGCACGGGCCTTTCATTCCGGCTCCTTCGGCTGCTGTGTCGCGGGCGGGGCGCCGAAGGGCGTCGGTGTCGGTGCGGGGGAGGCCGTCACACCGCCGAACCGCATGCCGGCCACGATCCGCCGGGCTTCGTCCACCGTTCCTCGGGGTGTGCCGGTGGCGACGCAGAGGGTGACCAGCACGCCTGCGTCGGGGTCCGGTACGCCGCCGACCAGTGTGCTGTACGACGTCCGACCGCCGATCTTCCGGCAGGCGGGCATCACGGTGACCGTGTCGTACAGCTCCGCCGGCTGTCCGGCCTTGGTCCCGAGGCCGGGGCTGCGCTGCATCGTCAGGGTGAGCAACACGCCACCGGGCCGCAGAACCTCCAGCGGCAGGCAGCCCCGGACGACCTTGTCCGGGCAGGCACGGTCGGCCGCGCCGGGCAGCAACTGGTTGCCGGCGAAGCCGTGCGCCGCCACCTTGGACTCGCGCGCCTCGGGAACCGCCAGCGCCCGCCACCGCTCGGGGAGCCGCAGGGTCAGCGCGGAGAGCTCGGGAAAGGTCACAGCGGTCTCCGTCGCCCGCCCCGAGGGCATCGGTGCGGCGGGTGTCGCCTGCCGGGCGCCCTCGTCGCGCAGGAGGTTGGGCGCCAGTGTCCCGGCGAGTACGACGGCGGTCACCGCGACCGCGGTGGCGCCCCCGGTCCGCCGCACGCGCCGGCGGCGGGCCATGCGTTCGCGTACCTGCTGGAGCCGTCCTTCGGGCGCGGGCAGCTTGGGTGTCACCCGCTCCAGCAGGACACGAAGTTCCTGCTCGGCGTACTCGGCCTGGTCGCCCTCACGGTCGGGCACGACGCTCACCGCCTTTCACGACAGCGGCGGGCAGCAGCACCCGCAGGGTGCGCAGCGCCTTCGCGGACTGGCTCTTGACGGTGCCGGGGGCGCAGCCGAGCGTGGCCGCGGTGTCCTCGACGCTCAGATCCTCGAAGTAGCGCAGGACCACCACCGCCCGCTGGCGCACCGGCAGCAGGCGGCCGCGGCGAGCGACTGCTCCAGGTCGACCCCCGCGTACGCGTCCCACTGCGCCGCCGTGTCGGGCATCACCCCGTGCGGCACCTCGCCCCGCCGGCGCCGGCGCCACCAGGAGGCATGGGTGTGCACCAGTGCCTTGCGTATGTACGCCTCCGGATGGTCCGCCGCGATTCGGTGCCAGCGCGGCCACACCTTGGCGAGCACGGTCTGCAGCAGGTCCTCGGCGAGATGGGCGTCGCCGGTCAGCAGCCAGGCCATACGCAGCAGCCGCGGGCCGCGGGCGGCGACGAATTCCTCGAAGTCGCCGTCGTCGCTCTCGGAGCCCATCGCACCGCCACCGTCCTTGCATTCGGTCGTCCACGTCAGAGGAACGCGCCGGGGTGCCGATCGGGTTGCCCGGGAGTGCCGCTCGTCGAAACGTCCTGCGAGCAGCTCTCCCCGCAGCGCCCGGCGGTGCCCGGGACGGCGAAGGCCCCGCACCGATCACCCGGTGCGGGGCCTTCGCTTCAGCGCTGCGTGTACGGCTACTCGCCGGGCTTGACGGCCGGCTTGCGGATCTGGAGGTGCAGTTCGCGCAGCCGCGACTCGTCCAGCTCGGTCGGCGCGCCCATCATCAGGTCCTGCGCGTTGCCGTTGAGCGGGAAGGCGATCGTCTCGCGGATGTTGGGCTCGTCGGCCAGCAGCATCACGATGCGGTCGACACCCGGGGCGATACCGCCGTGCGGCGGGGCGCCGAGGCGGAAGGCCTTCAGCATGCCCTTGAACTCGTGCTCCACGGTCTCGCGGTCGTAACCGGCGATCTCGAAGGCCTTCAGCATGACCTCGGGCTCGTGGTTCCGGATGGCGCCGGAGGAGAGCTCGATGCCGTTGCAGACGATGTCGTACTGCCAGGCGAGGATGTCGAGCGGGTCCTTCTCCTCCAGGTCCTTCATGCCGCCCTGCGGCATCGAGAAGGGGTTGTGGGAGAAGTCGACCTTGCCGGTCTCCTCGTCCTTCTCGTACATCGGGAAGTCGACGATCCAGCAGAACCGGAAGACGTTCTCCACGAAGTGGCCGGCGCGCTTGGCGGCCTCGACGCGGACCGCGCCCATGATCTTGGAGACCTCGTCGAAGTCGCCGGCGCCGAAGAAGACGGCGTGGCCGGCCTCCAGGCCGAGGCGCTCGGTGAGGACCTTGACGTCGTCCTCGGTGAGGAACTTGGCGATCGGGCCGGACAGGGAGCCGTCCTCGGCCACGCGGACCCAGGCGAGGCCCTTGGCGCCGTGCTCGACCGCGTACTCGCCGAGGCCGTCGAAGAACTTCCGCGACTGGCCGGCGACGTCCGGCACCGGCAGGGCGCGCACGTGCTTGCCGGCGAAGGCCTTGAAGTCCGAGCCCGCGAAGACGTCGGTGATGTCGACCAGTTCGAGCTGCGCGCGCAGGTCGGGCTTGTCGTTGCCGTACTTCAGCATCGACTCGCGGAAGGGGATGCGCGGGAATGGGGAGGTGACGTGCCGGCCGCCGCCGAACTCCTCGAAGAGTTCGGTCATCAGCTTCTCGATCGGCTGGAAGACGTCCTCCTGCTCGACGAAGCTCATCTCCAGGTCGAGCTGGTAGAACTCGCCCGGCGAGCGGTCGGCGCGGGCGTCCTCGTCGCGGAAGCAGGGCGCGATCTGGAAGTAGCGGTCGAAGCCGGAGACCATCAGCAGCTGCTTGAACTGCTGCGGCGCCTGCGGCAGCGCGTAGAACCGGCCGGGGTGCAGCCGGGAGGGCACCACGAAGTCCCGTGCGCCCTCGGGGGAGGTCGCGGTCAGGATCGGGGTCGCCATCTCGTTGAAGCCGAGGGCCACCATCTTCTGGCGGATCGAGGCGATGACGGCGGAGCGCAGCATGATGTTGCGGTGCATGCGCTCGCGGCGCAGGTCGAGGAAGCGGTACTCGAGGCGCCGCTCCTCGTTGACGCCGTCGTCGGCGTTGATCGTGAACGGGATCTGCTGGGCCGCGCCCAGCACCTCCACCTCGGAGACCTCGATCTCGACCTCACCGGTCGGCAGGTCGGGGTTGACGTTGTCGGCGCCGCGCGCGGAGACCTTGCCGTCGACACGGACGACGGTCTCCTTGGTGAGCTTCGACAGCGCCTCGTTGGCCGGGGTGCCGGGGCGGGCGACGAGCTGCGTGATGCCGTAGTGGTCGCGCAGATCGATGAAGAGGATGCCACCCAGGTCTCGGCGATTGTGCAGCCAGCCGCTCAGCCGGACGTCGGCTCCGACGTCAGAGGCGCGGAGCTCGCCGCAGGTGTGGGACCTGTACCGATGCATCGTCGTTCATCCAGTCTTAGCGATTGGGGGTGGCCGGGCCCGTCAAGGTTACCGCCCGGCCCCCCTTCGCCTCATTGGCATATACATGTCCCGCTTGGACTCCCCTCGGACTCCGCCGCCGCCGTAGATCATCGACCGACCGGCCTCCTCCCCGCGGCTCGTCGGCCGACCGGCTTCCGCCCCCCGGGAAGTCGTCGGACTGAAGATCGGAATAAAGTGAGGCAATGCGCACCGAGGACGTCCTGGCCGCGATCGCGACCGGCCTGTGGCGGTGGGACAACGCATCCGGGACCGTCACCCTCGACGCGGGAGCCGCCCGGCTGCTCGAGCTGCCCGCCGAATCCGGTACGTATCCCGAGGGTGTCGTGCGCTCCCGGTTCCACCCCGTCGACTGGAACGAGATCAACGGCGTCGTCAGCCTCGCCATCGCCGAGGGCACGCTCGCCGAGGGCCGGCTGCGGATCGTCGACGAGGACGGCAGGGTGCTGCGTACCGTCCGCAGCCGCTCCAGGCCCCTCGCCCAGGAGGGCGGCTACCTGCTGATCGGCATGCTCCAGGAGGTCGCCGAGCCGACGGAGGGCACCGCGGCGCAGACCGCCATCACCGGCGACTGGCGACGCTCCCGCGAGGCGTTCCTGCTGGACGCGGGGCGCGCGCTGGCCGAGGCCCGCTCCACCGCCGAGGTCCTGCGGGTCGCCGCGTCCCTGTCCATGCCGGGCTTCTCGCCGGACGGTCTCGCGGTCTTCGGTGTCGCGGGCGAACGCCTCACGATCATCGGCCACCACGGCCACCGGACGGACGACGACCACCCCTTCCTCGACATGTCGGTGGACACGGACTACCCGGCGGCCGAGGTGGTGCGCACCGGCCGGGCCGTGTATCTGCCCACACCGGACGAGTACCGCCGGCGCTACCCCGCCACCTGGCCGCTCGCCGAGGGCTTCGGCCGCCAGTCATGGGCCTTCCTGCCGCTGATCGTGGCCGGGAGCACGATCGGCGCCTGGATGGCGGCGTTCAAGCACCGGGTGGCCTTCACCCCCGACGAGCGGTCCGTGCTGACCACCGTCGCCCGGATGCTGGCGCAGGCGCTCGCCCGCGCCGGTGTCGCCGACTCGGAGCGCGAGCTGTCGCTGGGCCTCCAGCGCTCGATGATGCCGGTGCTCGGGCCCGCGATCCCCGGAATGTCGGTGGCCGCCCGGTACGTGCCCACCGGCGGCGGCCTCCAGGTCGGCGGCGACTGGTACGACATGATCCCGCTGCCGTCGGGCCGGATGGCGCTGGTGATCGGCGACGTCCAGGGGCACGACGTGCGCGCCGCCGGGCTGATGGGCCAGCTGCGGATCGCCCTGCGCGCCTACGCCTCCGAGGGCCACCGGCCGGACGCGGTGCTCTCCCGGGCCTCCCGCTTTCTGCACGGCATCACCGACACCTACGACGAGGGCGATCACAGCAGCCCGCGGTTCGCCACCTGCCTCTATCTGGAGGCCGATCCGGCGACCGGGCGCATCGAGATCGCTCGCGCCGGCCACCCGGAACCGGCCGTCAGGATGGCCGACGGCACGGTGCTGATGCGGCCCACCGACGGCGGGCTGCCGCTGGGCATCGATTTGGACACGTACTACCCGACGACCAGCTTCACGCTGGATGCCGGCGAGACGATGATGATCTGCACCGACGGACTCATCGAGACCGGCGGGCACGATCTGGACACCGGGTGGGCCCGGCTGCGCGCGGTCCTGGAGGGCGACGAGAGCGGGTCGCTGGAGGAGCTCGCCGACCAGCTGGTCCAGGCGGTCCACGGCCCCGGTTCCCACTACACCACCGGCCCGCTCGCCGACCGGCGCGAGGACGACATCGCCGTCCTGCTGATCTCCCGCGACGGATCGCCCGACCGCGAGGCCGCGCGGCGCACCGCGATGAGCGTGGCGCAGGCGGAGCCCGAGCGGATCGCGGTGGCCCGGCGGCAGTTGCGGGAGATGCTGCACGACTGGGCGAACGCGGAGCAGGTCGACTCCGCCGTTCTGATGGTCTCGGAGATGGTGACCAATGTGCTCGTCCACACGGACGGGAACGCCCTGCTTCTCGCGGAGGTCGTGGGCCGGAACAGCGCCAGGCGGCTGCGGGTGGAGGTCACCGACTCCAGTGACGAACTGCCGCACAAGCGCCGCCCCGGCGAGCTGGCCTCCTCCGGGCGGGGCCTGCTTCTGATGGAGATGCTCGCGGACGCGTGGGGGGTGGACCCGCGGGGCGAGGGGAAGTCGATCTGGTTCGAGCTCTACGAGTCCCCGGCGTCCGGCGAGGTGCCGCCGGACGGGCCGGAGCCCGAGGCCGCGTAGCGGGTGCGCGACTCGCCGGTCACCCTGAACGCGGCGGCCGTGACCGGCACGGCGAGCGGCATCCCGGGGATGCCGGCCACCCCCGCTCCGGCGGTGATCGCCGTCATGACGACGGCCGGGTGCATCCGCACCGTACGGCTCCGGATGCCGGGCTGGAGCACAGGGCCCTCCAGCACCCGGACGGCCGGCACCACCCCGAGCGCCTACAGGGCGATCACGACACGCGCCGAGTCCATCACCCCCGGCACGGGCAGGATCAGCAGTCCGCCGGTGATGCACAGCGCGTCGATCACAGCCGGACGGCCGCCTCCCGCCGTTCACCGCAGGGCGGATGACGCCCCGTCGGCCGACAGCGGAGGGGCGAGCGAACGACAACGACCCCGCCGGGCGGTGTGCGGGAAGCACACCGCCCGCGGGGTCGGGAGGATCGCCCTTACATCCCGTGGACGGCCGGGACGGTGCCCAGGCGGCCCTTCTGGAAGTCCTCGACGGCCTGCTGGAGTTCGGCCTGCGTGTTCATCACGAAGGGCCCGTAGTGCGCCATGGGCTCGCGGATCGGACGGCCGCCCAGCAGCACGATCTCGAGGTCCGGGGTGTTCGAGTCCTGGGTCTCGTCCGCCCGCACGGTCAGCGAACCGCCCTCGCCGAAGACCGCGGTCTGTCCGGTGCGGACCGGCCGGCGGTCGGTGCCGACCGTGCCGCGTCCGGCCAGGACGTAGGCGAGGCCATTGAACTCCTCGCGCCACGGCAGCGTGAGCTGCGCGCCGGGACGCAGCGTCGCGTGGATCATCGTGATCGGCGTGTGCGTGATGCCGGGGCCCTCGTGACCGTCGAGCTCACCCGCGATGACGCGCAGCAGCGCACCGCCGTCGGGCGTGCTGAGCAGCTGGACCTGGCCGCCGCGGATGTCCTGGTAGCGGGGGTCCATCATCTTGTCGGCGGCGGGCAGGTTCACCCAGAGCTGCAGCCCGTGGAAGAGCCCGCCGGACATGACGAGCGACTCCGGCGGCGCCTCGATGTGCAGCAGACCGGAGCCCGCGGTCATCCACTGGGTGTCGCCGTCCTGGATGGTTCCGCCGCCGCCGTTGCTGTCCTGGTGGATGAACGTTCCGTCGATCAGATAGGTGACGGTCTCGAAGCCGCGGTGCGGGTGCCAGGGCGTTCCCTTGGGCTCGCCCGGCGCGTAGTCCACCTCGCCCATCTGGTCCATCATGATGAACGGGTCGAGGTAGCGGTAGTTGATCCCGGCGAACGCGCGGCGCACCGGGAAACCCTCCCCCTCGAAGCCAGTGGGTGCGGTGGTCACCGTGAGGACGGGCCGCGGCACGGCGTCCGCGGACGCGGACACACGCGGCAGGGTGAGCGGGTTCTCGACAGTCACTGCAGGCATGGGACTACCTCCTTGTACGACCACTTTAGTTGAATGCTGAACTTTCTGCCACCCGGAACCAGAAACGCCCGGGAGGTATTCCTCCCGGGCGCCCGCTGAGCCGCATCGTCAGCCGTACATCCGCCGCATCGCGAAGTCGACCATCTGCTCGACGGCCTTCGCGTCGAAGACCATGCGGTGCTCGCCCTCCATGTCGAGGACGAAGCCGTATCCCGTCGGCAGCAGGTCGATGACCTCGGCGCCGGTGATCACGAAGTACTTGGACTCCTTGCCCGCGTACCGGCGCAGCTCCTTGAGGGAGGTGAACATCGGAATGACCGGCTGCTGGGTGTTGTGCAGCGCCAGGAACCCCGGATTGTCGCCCCGCGGGCAGTAGACCTTGGAGGTCGCGAAGATCTGCTGGAAGTCCTCCGCGGACAGGGAAGCCGTGGTGAAGGCCCGTACGGCGTCGGCGAGGGACGGCGGCGACGGCTCGGGGTACAGCGGTTGCCCGTGCGGCTGTCCCCCGTATGGCTGCTGGGGGGCGTACTGCTGCTGAGCGCCCGGGTTCTGGTCATAGCCGTACATGCCCGCAAGAGTAACGAGTCACAGTTCACCCAAGAGGGGTTGCATCTTATTACCGACGGGTAGCATCATCGTAGCTACTTACTGGTACGTGGACGCGAAGTCCGCCGTCCGGCACCTTCTCCCGATCCTTACGGAGCCGTCGCCATGGGGCACTACAAGTCGAATCTCCGCGACATCGAGTTCAACCTCTTCGAGGTCCTCGGGCGCGACAAGCTGTACGGCACGGGTCCGTTCGCGGAGATGGACGTCGACACCGCCAAGAGCATCCTGGAGGAGGTCGCCCGGCTCGCCGAGAACGAGCTGGCGGAATCCTTCGCGGACGCCGACCGCAACCCCCCGGTTTTCGACCCCGAGACCAACACCGCGCCCGTACCGGCGTCCTTCAAGAAGAGCTACCAGGCCTTCATGGACTCCGAGTACTGGCGCCTCGGCCTGCCCGAGGAGATCGGCGGCACCACGGCGCCCCGCTCCCTGATCTGGTCGTACGCGGAACTGCTGCTGGGCTCGAACCCGGCCATATGGATGTACTCCTCGGGCCCGGCCTTCGCCGGCATCCTCTACACCGAGGGCAACGAGGCGCAGAAGAAGGTCGCCGAGATCGCCGTCGAGAAGCGCTGGGGATCCACCATGGTCCTCACCGAGCCGGACGCCGGCTCGGACGTGGGCGCCGGCCGCACCAAGGCCGTCGAGCAGGAGGACGGCTCCTGGCACATCGAGGGCGTGAAGCGCTTCATCACCTCCGGTGAGCACGACATGGAGGAGAACATCCTCCACTACGTGCTGGCCCGCCCCGAGGGCGCCGGACCGGGCACCAAGGGCCTGTCCCTCTTCCTGGTCCCGAAGTTCCACTTCGACTGGGAGACCGGCGAGCTGGGCGAGCGCAACGGCGTGTACGCCACGAACGTCGAGCACAAGATGGGCCTCAAGGCGTCCAACACGTGCGAGATCACGTTCGGCGACCAGCACCCCGCCAAGGGCTGGCTGATCGGCGACAAGCACGACGGCATCCGCCAGATGTTCATGATCATCGAGTTCGCCCGGATGATGGTCGGCACGAAGGCCATCGCCACCCTCTCCACCGGCTACCTGAACGCCCTGGAGTACGCCAAGGAGCGCGTCCAGGGCCAGGACCTGGTGAACTTCGCGGACAAGACCGCGCCCAAGGTCACCATCACGCACCACCCCGACGTGCGCCGCTCGCTGATGACGCAGAAGGCGTACGCCGAGGGCATGCGCGCCATGGTCCTCTACACTGCCTCCATCCAGGACGAGATCGCCGCCAAGGAGACCGCCGGCGAGGACACCGCCGCCCTCGTCGCCCTCAACGACCTGCTGCTGCCGATCGTCAAGGGCTACGGCTCCGAGAAGTCCTACGAGCAGCTCGCCCAGTCGCTCCAGACCTTCGGCGGCTCCGGCTACCTCCAGGAGTACCCGGTCGAGCAGTACATCCGGGACGCCAAGATCGACACCCTCTACGAGGGCACCACCGCCATCCAGGGCCAGGACTACTTCTTCCGGAAGATCGTCCGCGACCAGGGCCAGGCGCTGAACGCCCTCTCCGAGGAGATCAAGAAGTTCCTCGCGGTCGGCACCGGCGGCGAGGAGCTGGCCCCGGCCCGCGACGCGCTCGCCAAGGCGGCGGTGGACCTCGAGGCGATCGTCGGCACCATGACGAACGACCTCATCGCCACCGGTGAGGACGTCAGGAACATCTACAAGGTCGGCCTCAACACCACGCGGCTGCTGATGGCCTCCGGCGACGTCGTCGTCGGCTACCTGCTGCTGCGCGGCGCGGCCGTCGCCGCCGAGAAGCTGGAGACCGCGTCCGCCAAGGACGTGGCGTTCTACCGCGGCAAGATCGCGGCCGCGAAGTTCTTCGCGGCCAACGTCCTGCCGGGCGTCTCCTCCGAGCGCGCCCTCGCGGAGACCGTTGACCTCTCGCTGATGGACCTTGACGAGGCGTCGTTCTGACCGACCACGCTTCGTGCGGCCCGCTCCCCCTCGGGGGGCGGGCCGCTTTCCCTTTCCGCCCGTCGCGGCCCCCTCGTTAAGGTGGCTCCATGAGCAGCAGCGCCCCCGCCCGCTTCGACCGCGGACACACCGACGACCTCATGGCCTTCCTGGCGGCCTCGCCGACGCCGTACCACGCGGTGGCGACCGCGGCCGAACGGCTGGAGAAGGCCGGCTTCCGCCAGGTGCAGGAGACCGACGCCTGGGACGGGACCACCGGCGGCCGGTTCGTGCTCCGCGGCGGCGCGATCATCGCCTGGTTCGTGCCCGAAGGAGCGAGTGCGCACACCCCCTTCCGGATCGTCGGCGCCCACACCGACTCCCCGAACCTGCGGGTCAAGCCGCTGCCCGACACCGGTACGCACGGCTGGCGGCAGGTCGCCGTGGAGGTCTACGGCGGCCCGCTCCTCAACAGCTGGCTCGACCGCGACCTCGGGATCGCCGGCCGGCTGAGCCTGCGCGACGGCTCCCACCGCCTGGTGAACATCGACCGGCCGCTGCTGCGCGTGCCGCAACTGGCGATCCACCTCGACCGCTCCGTGCACACCGACGGCCTCAAGCTCGACAAGCAGCGCCACATGCAGCCGATCTGGGGCCTCGGCGACGTCCACGAGGGCGATCTCATCCGCTTCCTCGAAGAAGAGAGCGGTCTCACCGAGGGCGACGTCACCGGCTGGGACCTCATGGTGCACTCCGTGGAGCGGCCCGCCTACCTCGGCCGCGACCGCGAACTGCTCGCCGGACCGCGCATGGACAACCTGCTGTCCGTGCACGCGGTCACCGCCGCGCTCGCCGCCGTCTCCACGTCGCCCGGCCTGCCGTACATCCCCGTGCTCGCCGCCTTCGACCACGAGGAGAGTGGCTCCCAGTCCGACACCGGCGCCGACGGCCCGTTGCTCGGCACGGTCCTGGAACGCTCGGTCTTCGCCCGCGGCGGCAGCTACGAGGACAAGGCCCGCGCCTTCGCCGGCTCCGTGTGCCTGTCCTCCGACACCGGCCACGCCCTGCACCCCAACTACGCGGAGCGCCACGACCCCACGCACCACCCGCGCGCGAACGGCGGCCCCATCCTCAAGGTGAACGTGAACCAGCGCTACGCCACCGACGGCAGCGGCCGCGCGGTATTCGCCGCGGCCTGCGAGAAGGCCGGCGTGCCCTGGCAGACGTTCGTGTCGAACAACGCGATGCCCTGCGGCACCACGATCGGCCCCATCACGGCGGCCCGCCACGGCATCCAGACCGTCGACGTCGGTGTGCCGATCCTGTCCATGCACAGTGCGCGGGAACTGTGCGGCTCCGACGACCCCTACCTGCTGGCGAACGCCCTCGCGTCGTTCCTGGAGGGCTGAACTCCCGCGTCCCGGCGGCGCGTTCGGCGATCGCGAAACGTCCGGGACAGGGCTCGGACGGCACCGCCCACCGCCTGGGTGCTCGCGGCACCACGACCGGCCGCCGCGGGCCGAGGACGAGGCGTACGAATCCGGCTTCCTCCAAAGCAGTCGCGTCCGGCAGTACGACCGCACCGGCCAAGAGGTGAGACGGCGGGGCCGGCCTCGCGGCAGGGCCTGTTCCACTGAGCCCCACCGCGGCCCGGCGGTCTAGCGGCCCTCGTCCATCCCCGCGAGGACGAGTGGCAGCCGGGCCGCCCCGTCCGCCGTCACCTTCACCGGGACGCCCCAGTCCTGCTGGTGCACATGGCAGGCGGGGTACTCGCCCTCGATCCCCCCGGCCGGATCGTCGCAGGACGCCGCCATCGCCGAGATGTGCAGCACGCCCTCGCCCACCGCCGGATCGATCTCCAGATCACGCGACAGCTCGGTGCCGGCGCCCTCGCCGGCCACCAGCAACTCGGGCGGCGTCGAGGAGACGAGCAGCCGGGTGGACGGCCCGTACCGGGTGTCCAGCTTCTGGCCTGCCGGGGCCTGGAAGACCACGTCCAGCCGCAGCGCGCCACCGGCGACCTCGGTCGCCGCCCGCTGCGTACGGTGCGCGACGGCCTCGACCCGTACCGCCTCGTCCGGCAGCCGCAGCCGGGTCAGCCGGTGCCGGGCCGACTCCACCACGACGATGTCGTCACCGACGAGAACGGCCCCGGAGGGCTCCCGCAGATCGGTCGCCAGCGTGCGAACCTCGCCGCTCAACGGGTCGTACCGGCGCAGCGCGTGGTTGTACGTGTCGCTGACGGCGACCGACCCGTCCGGCAGGGCGGTGACACCCAACGGGTGCTGGAGCAGGGCCTGTTCCGCCGGTCCGTCCCGGTGCCCGAAGTCGAAGAGGCCGGTGCCGACCGCCGTGTGCACCACGAGATCAGGGCCGATCCAGCGCAGCGCGGACGTCTCGGAGTCGGCGATCCACAGCCGCTCCTCGGTGGCGGCGAGCCCGGACGGCTGCGCGAACCAGGCCTCGGCGGCCGGCCCGTCGACAAGGCCTTCGTTGGTGGTGCCCGCCGCGGCCTCGACCGTCCCGGTCTCCGGGTCGTACGTCCACAGCTGGTGGACACCGGCCATGGCGATCCACAGCTTCCCGCCCCACCAGGCCACGTCCCACGGCGACGACAGCGCCACCTCCAGCGCGGGACCGCCGGTCGGCGAGCCCTGCCACCACTGCCGGCCGGTCCCGGCGAGCGTCTCGAACGCGCCGGTCTCCGGGTCGTACGCACGGACCGTGTGGTTCACGGTGTCGGCGACGGCGACCCGCCCGTCGGGCAGCAGGGCGAGCCCCTGCGGCTCATTGAGGATCCCGTCCCCGATCCGCCGCACGACGCTCTCCCCGTCGGGCTCCAGCTCGACGAGCTGATGGCGGGTGGAGTCGGACACGAGGAGATTCCCGGACGGCAGCAGCACGGCCTTGCCCGGGAAGCGCAGATCGGTGGCGACGGGCTCGGGCGCCACATAAGGTCCGTCCCCGCGCCGCAGGGTCCCCTTGGCCTCGTGCTCCGCCTCCAGCTCCTCGACGAGCCTGCTGATGGCGTGCGCATGCCCCTCACCGGCGTGCTGCGCGACGACGTACCCCTCGGGGTCGATCACGACGAGCGTGGGCCAGGCGCGGACGGCGTACTGCTTCCAGGTGGCGAGCTCGGGGTCGTCCAGGACGGGGTGGTGCACCTGGTACCGCTCGACGGCGTCGACGACGGCCTGGTGCTCGGCCTCGTGGACGAACTTGGGCGAGTGGACCCCGATGATCACAACGGTGTCGCGGTGCTTCTCCTCGAGATCGCGGAGCTCATCGAGGACATGGAGGCAGTTGATGCAACAAAACGTCCAAAAATCGAGCAGAACGATCTTTCCGCGGAGGTCCGCGAGTGCGTACTGCTTGTCACCGGTGTTGAGCCAGCCGCCCTTGCCGACCAGTTCAGGGGCACGGACACGGGCACGCTTGCGGGGCGCGGGGGTGGGCGCCGGGGCGGCATCGTTCATGGTTCAAGCTTGCCACCTGGGCGTGAGTGCCGGATTGCGGGCCCAGGCAGGGCGGACGGCAGCCCCGGCGAGGATGGAGCCGGCCCGGACGCCCGAACGCGTGCACGTGCGGCCGTCACCCCATCCGGCGTCGCCGCCCGGGGTACGCATTCCGTATGAAATATCTTGTGCGCGACAAAATCCTCGCGATCGGCGACGACTACTGGATCGAGGACGAGCACGGCCGACACGCCTTCCTCGTGGACGGCAAGGCGCTGCGCCTCCGGGACACCCTGGAGCTCAAGGACCCGAACGGCATGATCCTGGTCACGCTCCGCAAGAAGCTGATCAGCCTGCGGGACACGATGACCATCGAGCGCGACGACCGCACCCTCGCCACCATCCGCAGGAAGCGGCTGTCGCTGCTGCGCAATCACTACCGCGTCACCCTCGCCGAAGGCACCGAGCTCGATGTCAGCGGACGCATCCTCGACCGGGAGTTCGTCGTCGAGTACGAGGGTGAGCTGCTGGCGCACATCTCGCGTCAGTGGTTCCACGTGCGGGAGACGTACGCCGTCAACGTGGTCCGGGAGGACGCGGACGCCGCGCTGATGATCGCCGTGGCCGTGTGCGTGATCCGGATGGCGGAGAAGGAGCGCGAAGAGGACTGAGCGGCCGTGCCCCGCCCCGGGGGGTGGTGCGGGGCACGGCCTGCCGGATCACCAGGGCGACGGGGCCGGGGCGGGACACCGATGGGCGATCGTCGCGGGTGATGGTGTTCGGCGGGAGCCAGGGCGCGAGCCGCCCGCCGTCGTTCCCGCCGCGGCGGGGGAGGGATAACTCCCAGCAGGCGAAGGCCCGCCCCCGGACGGGACGGGCCCGACGGCTCAGCCGGGCAGCGGCTCGGCGGCTCAGCGCTCAGCAGATCGGCGGCTCAGCGGCTCAGCGCAGGATGTCGGGCGTCGCCATGCCCAGGCGCCGGTCCTTCAGCACCGGGAACTGATCCCGCGTCGCCTCCACCTTCACGGGGTCGAGGTCGACGGTCAGGATCTCCTCGTCCGGCCCCGCCTCGGCGAGCACCTCGCCCCACGGGTCGACCACGATGCTGTGCCCCGCCTGCTCGACGCCCGCATGGGTGCCCGCGGTACCGCAGGCGAGGACGTACGCCTGATTCTCGACCGCGCGGGCGCGCGCCAGCAGGGTCCAGTGGCCGCGGCGGCGGGCGGGCCAGCCCGCGGGGACGACGAACAGGTCGGCTCCCGCGTCCACCAGGCCCCGGAAGAGCTCGGGGAAGCGCAGGTCGTAACAGGTGGCGAGGCCGATGGTCAGATCGGGCAGCGCGACCGTCGCCAGGTTCGCGCCCGCGCCCATCATCACCGCCTCGCCCTTGTCGAAGCCGAAGCGGTGGATCTTGCGGTAGGTACCGGCGAGTTCGCCCGTGGGGGAGATGACGAGGGAGGTGTTGTAGAGCGTGCCGCCGGGGTCGCGTTCGACGATCGAACCCGCGTGCAGCCAGACGCCCGCGTCGCTCGCGGCCCCGGCCATCACCTCGTACGTCGGCCCCTCCGGTGTCTCGGCCTCGTCCTCGAACGACTGGTACGCGAACGCTCCGACCGGCCACAACTCGGGCAGGACCACCAGATCCGCGCCGCGCTGCTCACGAACGAGTGAAGCCGCGCGCAGCCTACGAGAATTGACCGTTTCGTCCGAGTCTGCTGCGATCTGGATGAGAGAGGCGCGCACACTACCACCGTCCTGGCATTCGAGCCCTCGGGGCGGGCCTACGATCGTCACACGAAAGCACTGCCGGGGTGACGCTCGGCAGCGTAACTTAACTGCCGAGCCTCCCACGCAGCCCAGCAGTCAGCAGCAGCCCAGCCCGCGTACCGCAGAACCGCCGAGGGGTCCCGTGACCGTCCATCCCAGCCTCCAGACCTACGCCGACGCCTCGACCCACTCCCTTGAATCGATAGCCGAGCTGGTGCAGCCGCTCGTCGAGGGTGAGTGGAACCGTCCGACGCCGTGCCCCGCCTGGTCGGTGCGTGACGTGGTCTCGCACGTCATCGGCATGGAGTGCGAGATGCTCGGCGATCCCCGGCCGATCCACACACTGCCGCGTGATCTTTACCACGTGAAGAGCGACTTCGCGCGCTATATGGAGATGCAGGTCGATGTGCGGCGGCACCACACGGCCCCGGAGATGACCTCCGAGCTCGAATACACGATGATTCGGCGCGCCCGCCAGCTGCGCAACGAGACCCGCGGCCCCGACGCGGTGGTCCGCGCGCCGCTGGGCGCCGAGCAGACGCTCGAACTCGCCATGCGGATGCGCGCGTTCGATCTCTGGGTGCACGAACAGGATCTGCGGGCCGCCATCGGCCGGCCGGGCAACGAGGACTCCCCCGGCGCCTACATCACCCGGGACTGCCTGCTGGAGGCGCTCCCGAAGACGGTCGCCAAGGACGCGGGCGCACCGCCGAACTCGGCGGTCGTCTTCGATGTCCACGGTCCGGTCGAGTTCTTGCGTACGGTCCGCGTGGACGCGGACGGACGCGGAACGGTCGACGGCGCACCGTCGCTCGGGCCCGTCGTGACCCTGGCCATGGACTGGGAGACGTACCACCGGCTGGCGTGCGGACGTATGCGGGCGACGGCGGCGGTGGACCGGGTGAAGGTGGACGGCGACCAGGACCTGGCCACGGCGATCCTGCGGGAGTTCGCGGTCACGCCCTGACGCTCACGCGGTGCGGCTGAGGTCGACGGCCCCCGGAGACCCCCCGCCGGCCGCCGCGCGCCGGTCCGCCCGGGCACGCGGACCGGGGCAGTGCGGCCCGGCGCGAGTGTGAGCCGGCGCAGCGCGCCCCGGGGCGGTGCGTCCCGACGCGGCCCCTATGCCGGGACGTGCACCGCCTCCACCCGGCTCGCCACCAGCCGCTCCCGTTCCCGGCGCGCCGTACGGGCCCGCAGCCGCAGGATCTGCGTGACCCCGAGCGCCTCCAGCACGAACACCGAGGAGAACGCGATCCGGTAGTTGTCGCCGGTCGCGTCCAGCAGCACGCCCACGGCCAGCAGCGTCGTCATCGACGCCACGAAGCCGCCCATGTTGACGATCCCGGACGCCGTGCCCTGCCGCTGGGGCGGATTGGCCGGCCGGGCGAAGTCGAAGCCGATCATCGACGCGGGCCCGCAGGCGCCGAGCACGGCGCACAACGTGATCAGCAGCCACATCGGGGCGTGGTCGGCGGGATGGACGAGCGTGGCGGCCCACAGAAGCGCGGTCGCGCCGACCGTGCCGAGCGCGAGCGGAGCGCGCGCCGCGTGGTGGCGGGCGATGATCTGCCCGTACACCAGCCCCACCGCCATGTTGGAGAGCACGACCAGGGTCAGCAGCGAGCCCGCCGTCTCCCGGGACAGCCCCTGGGCCTCGACGAGGAAGGGCATCCCCCACAGCAGCAGGAACACCATGGCGGGGAACTGGGTGGTGAAGTGCACCCACATACCGAGCCGGGTGCCGGGCTCACTCCAGGACAGGGCGATCTGCTTGCGGACGAACGCGGCTCCCGCGTGCTGGGCGGGCGGCGGCTCGTGGCCCTTCGGGTGGTCCTTGAGGAAGACCAGCATCAGGACGAGGACCAGCACACCGGCCCCGGCGCTGCCCGCGAAGGTGGCGGTCCAGCCCATGCCGTGCAGCATGCGGGCGATGACGAGGGTGGAGACGAGGTTGCCGGCCATCCCGAAGAGGGCGGCGACCTGCCCGATGAGCGGCCCGCGCCGGGCGGGGAACCAGCGGCTGCCGAGCCGCAGCACGCTGATGAAGGTCATCGCGTCGCCGCAGCCGAGCAGGGCGCGGGCGGCGAGCGCCGTGCCGTACGAGGGGGCCAGCGCGAAGCCGAGCTGTCCGACGGTGAACAGCACGACGCCGAGGGTCAGGACCTTCTTGGTGCCGAGCCGGTCGACCATCAGGCCGACGGGTATCTGCATGCCGGCGTAGACCAGCAGTTGGAGTATGGAGAAGGTGGACAGCGCCGAGGCGTTGACGTCGAAGCGGTCGGCGGCGTCGAGGCCGGCGACGCCGAGGGAGGTCCGGAAGATGACGGCGACGAAGTAGACGGCGACGCCGATGCCCCAGACGGCGGCGGCGCGTCGGCCGCCCGGAGGGTCTCCCGGCAGCGCGGCGTGGGTCGTCATCGGACCTCGCCCCGCGCCAGGTTGCTGAACCAGCCGACGTGCCGGTGGACGAGAGCGGCGGCCAGGTCCGGGTCGCCGGCGCGCAGGGCGTCCAGGATCTCGCTGTGCTCGGCGACGTTCTTGGTGATCCGGTCGGGGTGGGAGTGCATCACGGCGACGCCCATCCGCAGCTGCCGGTCGCGGAGTTGGTCGTAGATGCGGGACAGGATCTCGTTGCCCCCGCTGCGGACGATCTCGGCGTGGAAGCACCGGTCGGTGACGGCGACCGCCGCCAAGTCGCCCTCCTGGACCTGCCGTTTCTGCTGCTCCAGGAGCTCCTCAAGACGGGCGAGCAGCTGTGGCGGGGCGGGCACGGCCTTGCGGGCGGCGTGCTCCTCGACGAGCAGCCGGGTCTCCACGACGTCGGCGATCTCCTGCGCGGAGACGGCGAGGACGAGGGCGCCCTTCTTCGGATAGAGCTTGATCAGCCCCTCGACCTCCAGCTTGAGGAGGGCCTCACGGACGGGCGTGCGGGACACCCCTACGGCATCGGCCAGTTCACCCTCGGTGAGAAGGGTCCCGCCCTCGTAACGGCGGTCCAGGACTGCCTGCTTGACGTGGGTGTAGACGCGGTCGGCGGCGGGGGCTGCGGCAGGCATGCGCACAGCTTAGATACAAGACAGGTGCATCAGAAAGCCATGTCCACGATGCAGGACGGGCGGCCGGGACGGGCGAGCAGGAACAGAAATGTCCGACAAGATGCGCACAGGACTACATCCTTCGGGCACGGTCACGAGTCTCGTAACGGGACCCCCTTTTCGCCATGTCCCTTTCGGCCTTGTTCAGACGCATTTGCGAACTCGGAGAGTTTTCTGTGATATCGAGCCACAAAGGCCTGCGCAGAGCAGCCACGCTCGCTCTCGCGAGCGGTCTGCTGCTGACGGCTTCACCTCTCGCCGCACCCGCGCAGGCCGCGCAGCCGATCCCGTCCATCACCGCCAAGGGCGGTTTCCTGCTCGACCAGCTCGACGCCAAGCCGATCTACGGCAAGGCCAACAACACCCGCCGCCAGATGGCGAGCACCACGAAGCTCGTGACCGCCATCACGGTTCTCACGATCAAGGGCGTGGACCTCAACAAGAAGGTCACCGTCAAGCAGGTGTACCGCGACTACGTTGTCAGGCAGGGCGCGAGCACCGCGGACCTGCGCACCGGCGACAAGCTGACGGTCCGCCAGCTGCTCTCCGCCATGATGCTGCCGTCCGGCTGCGACGCCGCGTACGCGATCGCCGACACCTTCGGCACCGGGACGACGACCGCCGCCCGCACCAGCTCGTTCATCGGCAAGATGAACGCCAAGGCCAGGCAACTGGGCCTGGTGAACACCAAGTTCGACTCGTTCGACGGCATCTCCGCCAGGGGCGACAACTACACCACCCCGTGGGACCTGGCGAAGCTCGCCCGCCACGCGGTGAGCAGCTCCGTCTTCCGTGAGGTGGTCAAGGCGACGTCGTACAAGACCACCGCGACGACGAGCACCGGCGGCACCCGCACGTACACCTGGTACAACACCAACACCCTGCTCGGCTCGTACAGCGGAGCCATCGGCGTGAAGACCGGCACCGGCACGGCTGCCGGCTACTGCCTCGTCTTCGCCGCCACCCGCGGCACCAAGACCTACGTCGGCGTCGTCCTCGGCAGCTCCAGCGTCACCGAGCGCACCAAGGACGCGGCGAAGCTGCTGGACTTCGGCTTCGGCTCCAGTACCGCCACGACGATGAAGGTGCGCTCGCTCCCGGCCGGCGCGCAGCGCGACTGATGCACCAAATTCACCGGTGAACCGAACGAGGTCCCGTGACGCCGGGCGTCACGGGACCTCGTCGTTCAGCACCGGTCAGGGCCGGGCCGGTCAGGCCCAGGTGATCAGCCGCTTCGGGTTCTCCAGGACCGCCGCGACATCCGCGAGCACCTTGGAGCCCAGCTCGCCGTCGACCAGCCGGTGGTCGAAGGAGAGCGCGAGCGTGGTGACCTGACGGGGCTTGACCTTGCCCTTGTGGACCCACGGCTGGAGCTTGATCGCACCGACCGCCAGGATCGCGGACTCGCCCGGGTTGAGGATCGGCGTACCGGTGTCGACGCCGAAGACGCCGACGTTGGTGATGGTCACCGTGCCGCCCTGCATCGCCGCCGGCGTGGTCTTTCCCTCGCGGGCGGTGGCGACCAGCTCGCCGAGCGCCTGCGCCAGTTCGGGCAGGGTCTTGTCGTGCGCGTCCTTGATGTTCGGCACGATCAGTCCGCGCGGGGTGGCCGCGGCGATGCCCAGATTCACGTAGTGCTTCTGGACGATCTCCTGGTTGGCCTCGTCCCAGGCGGCGTTGACCCCGGGGTTGCGCTTGATCGCGACCAGCAGCGCCTTGGCGATCAGCAGCAGCGGGTTGACCCGCAGCCCGGCCATGTCCTTGTCGGCCTTGAGTTCGTCGACGAGCTTCATGGTCCGCGTCACGTCGAGCGTAATGAACTCGGTGACGTGCGGCGCGGTGAACGCGCTGCCGACCATCGCGGCCGCGGTGGCCTTGCGCACCCCCTTGATCGGGACACGCGTCTCCCGCGCACCGGCCGCGACCGGCGCGGGCACCGCGGCGGCGGCCACGGGCTCGGGGGCCGGAGCCGGGGCCTGCGCGGGCGCGGCCGCCGGGGCGGCCGCCGCGTGGACGTCCTCGCGGGTGATGATGCCGTCCGGCCCGGTCGGGGTGACCGTCGCCAGGTCGATGCCCAGGTCCTTGGCGAGCTTGCGGACCGGGGGCTTGGCCAGCGGGCGGGCCGGTGCGGCGGTGCCGCCGTGCCCGTTCATCTCGGCCTGGATCGCGGCGGCGGGGCTCTGCGGCGCCGCGGCCTGCGGCCGGTGCGAGCCCGCGCCCTCGGCGGCGGGCTGAGCCGGCACCCCCTGCCCCGCGCCCGGCTTGCGCGGGCGGCGCTTGGAGGAGGTCTCGGCGACGCCGTACCCGACGAGGACCGGCTGGCGTCCCTTGGGAGCCTCCTCCTCGGCGACGGGCGCGACCGGTGCCGCCTCCGTCTGTGCCTCGGGCTGCTCGTCCGGGGCCGCGTCACCGCCGCCCGGCGCCACGTCGATCGTGATGATCGAGGTGCCGACGTCGACCGTCGTGCCCTCCTCGAAGCGCAGGGCGTGCACGATCCCGTCGTACGGGATGGGCAGCTCGACGGCCGCCTTGGCCGTCTCGACCTCGCACACCACCTGGCCGTCGGTGACCGTGTCGCCGGGCTGCACGTACCACTTGAGGATCTCCGCCTCGGTGAGTCCCTCGCCCACGTCGGGCATCTTGAACTCGCGGAAGCGGAGCGAAGTGTCTTGAGTCATGGTCACGGCACTCCTCAGTACGCGAGCGAGCGGTCGACGGCGTCCAGCACCCGGTCAAGACCCGGAAGGTACTCCTCCTCGAGCCGCGCCGGCGGATACGGCGCATGGAACCCGCCGACCCTGAGCACCGGCGCCTCCAGGTGGTAGAAGCACCGCTCGGTGATGCGAGCGGCGATCTCCGCGCCGGAGCCGTAGAAGACGGGGGCCTCGTGCACCACGACCAGCCGGCGGGTCTTCTCGACCGACGTCTGGATGGTGTCGAAGTCGATGGGCGACATCGATCGCAGGTCCAGGACCTCGACGGACTTGCCCTCCTCCTCGGCGGCGGCAGCGGCCTCGGCGCAGACCTTCACCATCGGGCCGTACGCGGCCAGCGTGAGGTCGGTGCCGGTCCGCAGGACACGGGCGGTGTGGAGCGGGCCGGGGATCGCCTCGGTGTCGACCTCGCTCTTGTCCCAGTAGCGGCGCTTGGGCTCGAAGAAGATGACCGGGTCGTCGCTCTGGATGGCCTGCTGCATCATCCAGTACGCGTCGGAGGAGTTCGACGGCGAGATCACCTTGAGGCCGGCCACATGGGCGAAGAGCGCCTCGGGGGACTCGGAGTGGTGCTCGACCGCGCCGATGCCGCCGCCGTACGGGATGCGGATGACGACCGGCATCTTGATCTTGCCGAGCGCGCGGGCGTGCATCTTCGCGAGCTGCGTGACGATCTGGTCGTACGCCGGGAAGACGAAGCCGTCGAACTGGATCTCCACGACGGGCCGGTATCCGCGCAGTGCGAGACCGATCGCCGTACCGACGATGCCGGACTCGGCGAGCGGGGTGTCGATCACCCGCTCCTCGCCGAAGTCCTTCTGCAGCCCGTCGGTGACCCGGAAGACGCCGCCGAGCTTGCCGACGTCCTCACCCATGATCAGGACCTTGGGGTCGGTCTCCAGGGCCTTGCGCAGCGATTCGTTGATCGCCTTGGCGAGGGGAAGTTTGGTGGCGGCCATGATCAGTTGCCCTCCTCGGCGAAGGACGCCTGGTACGCGAGGAACTGAGCGCGCTCCTCGTCGACGAGGGCGTGCCCGTCTGCGTAGACATTCTCGAAGATCGCCAGGTCGTCGGGGTCGGGCATGGCCCGCACCGCCTCGCGGACCCGCTTGCCGAGCGTCTCGCTCTCCTCCTCCAGGGAGGTGAAGAAGGCCTCGGCCTCGTCCTTGTCGAGAACGGCGTTCTCCAGGTACGTGCGGAGCCGCAGGATCGGGTCCTTCGCCTCCCACGCCTGGCGCTCCTCGTCGGCCCGGTACTTCGTCGGGTCGTCCGAGGTGGTGTGCGCGCCCATGCGGTAGGTGAACGCCTCGACCAGCGTCGGGCCCTCGCCGCGGCGGGCGCGCTCCAGCGCGGACCGGGTCACGGCCAGGCAGGCGAGCACGTCGTTGCCGTCGACCCGGATGCCGGGGAAGCCGAAGCCCTGGGCGCGCTGGTAGAGCGGCACCCGGGTCTGCTTCTCGGTCGGCTCGGAGATGGCCCACTGGTTGTTCTGGCAGAAGAACACCACGGGAGCGTTGTAGACCGCGGAGAAGGTGAACGATTCCGCGACGTCGCCCTGGCTGGATGCGCCGTCACCGAAGTACGCGATCACGGCCGAGTCGGCACCGTCCTTGGCCACGCCCATCGCGTAGCCGGTGGCGTGCAGCGTCTGCGAGCCGATGACGATCGTGTACAGGTGGAAGTTGTTGGTGTTCGGGTCCCACCCGCCGTGGTTCACACCGCGGAACATGCCGAGCAGGTTGGTGGGGTCGACACCACGGCACCAGGCGACGCCGTGCTCACGGTAGGTCGGGAAGACGTAGTCGTCGTCGCGCAGCGCGCGGCCCGATCCGATCTGTGCGGCCTCCTGGCCCAGCAGTGATGCCCACAGCCCGAGCTCTCCCTGCCTCTGCAGCGAGGTGGCCTCGGCGTCGAAGCGGCGCGTCAGAACCATGTCGCGGTACAGGCCGCGCAGCTCCTCGGGCGTGAGATCGATGCTGTACTCGGGGTGCTCGATCCGCTCGCCCTCGGGCGTCAGCAGCTGTACGAGCTGGGGCTCCGAGCCCTGTGGCTTCTTCGCGGCGCTGACGCGCTTGCTGCTGCGTCGCGGTTTGCGCGCGGCAGTGCTCTCCACGGTCACGTGCGTGCTCCTCCGTCGGTCCGGCCCCCGGGTTCGCCGGGTAAACCAGTGCGGCTCGCCTGATTCCCGTACCCGTGCACGGGGTGGGTGCGACGCAGCCGGGAACAGGCGTGACAGGTGCCCCGGCGAGCGCCCTGCCAAAGGCACGTTACCCAGTGGGCCGCATTACTGCGAAACCCCATTTGACCTGCGATTTTGCTTGGATATCCAAGTAAATCGCGAAATACGGGAACAACCACTGGTCACAGCCTTGCAGGCCGCCGGAACACGGGCACGTTATCCCGGGCACCCCGGGCACGGGAAGAGTAGATGTGTGAGACTGCTTTCGTGCCCGAAGACGGAAAAATCACCGTATTCCTTCTCGACGATCATGAGGTCGTGCGCCGCGGAGTCCACGAACTGCTCGCCGGCGAAGAGGACATCGAGGTCGTCGGAGAGGCGGGCACGGCGGCAGACGCCCTGGTCAGAATCCCCGCGACCAGCCCGGATGTCGCCGTTCTCGATGTTCGGCTGCCCGACGGCAGCGGTGTCGAGGTGTGCCGCGAGGTCCGTTCCGCCGATGAGCACATCAAATGTTTGATGCTCACCTCGTTCTCCGACGACGAGGCACTTTTCGACGCGATCATGGCCGGCGCGTCGGGATATGTGCTGAAGGCGATCCGCGGCAACGAGCTGTTGACGGCGGTACGGGACGTGGCCGCCGGCCGGTCGCTGCTCGACCCCGTGGCGACCGCCCGGGTGCTGGAGCGGCTGCGCGGCGGCGACAGCCCGAAGAACGACGAGAAGCTGGCGGCCCTGACCGAGCAGGAACGCAGGATCCTGGACCTGATCGGCGAGGGGCTGACCAACCGCGTCATCGGCGAGCGGCTGCACCTCGCCGAGAAGACCATCAAGAACTACGTCTCGAGTCTGCTGTCCAAACTGGGCATGGAGCGGCGTTCGCAGGCCGCCGCCTACGTGGCCCGGATGCAGGCGGAGCGCGAGTACCGCTGACGTCCCGGCTCACCCGTCCGGGCCGACCCGTTCCGGCCACCGCCGCCGGGACCTTCGTCCCTGCGGGTTGAGGGCAGCGGGCCCTGTCGGGCAGGGCGTCCGTCACGGAGAGTGGAGTCATGTCCACCGAGGAAACCCGCGCGGTCGAACTGCTCGGCCGTGTGCCGTACGGCCGGCTGGCGACGAGCATGCGGGCCATGCCGTTCGTCGCGCCGGCCCGCCACATCGTGGTGGACGGCAGCGTGGTCCTGCGGATACACCGTGGTTTCGGCTACCACAGCGCGTCCAGCGGCAGCGTGGTGGCCTACGGCGCGGACAACCTCAACTCCGGTGCGGCGGTCCGCTGGTCCGTGCAGTTCAGCGGTACGGCGGAGGTGGTCCAACCGTCCGAGGAGGAGCTGCGGCTCTTCGGGGAGCAGCCGCACCACATGAACGGCGAGGCGTTCGATCCTGTCTATCTGCGGATCGAACCCCGGTTCGTGACCGTGCACACGATGGACTATCTCGAAGAGCGTCCCACCCGACACGCTGCGTGATCTAACATCTGGCGGGTGCCGCGCTCATCTGCAACCGCCCCACCCCTCGGCCCGCTTCTGCGCCGCTACGAGGACCCGGGCGAACCACTGTCCTGCGAGCCGGTCACCCTGGGCCTCCTCAACCGCGGTTACCGGCTGTCCACCACCCGCGGCGCCTATTTCCTCAAGCACCACCTCGACGGCGACCACGAGGCCATCGCCCGTCAGCACCAAGCGACCAAGCGGCTCCAGGCGCTCGGCGTCCCGGTCGCCCCGCCCGTCGAGGACACCGAAGGCGGCACGGTCGCGGTGATCGGCGGCCGCTGTTACGCCCTGCACCCCTGGGTCGACGGGCGCCACCGCGACGGCGCCCACCTCACGACGGCCCAGTCCCGTCGGCTCGGCTCCCTCCTGGGCCTCGTCCACACCTGCCTCGACCAGGTCATGGAGGTCGACCACACAGAACTCGGCGAGTACGAGAGCGCCGACCCCGAGGAGACCTTCGCGCTCATCGACGAACTGCTGGCCCTGGCACGGGCCGCCCGCCCCCACGACGCCTTCGACGCCCTCGCCGAGCACCGGCTCGTGGAGCGCCGGGCGCTGCTGGAGCGCCATGCCGGGCACAGACCGCCGCCGGGCTCCGCGGGCGGCTGGGTGCACGGCGACTTCCACCCGCTGAACCTGCTCTACCGGGGCGCGGAGCCCGCGGCGATCGTCGACTGGGACCGGCTGGGCGTGCAGCCGCGCGCCGAGGAGGCCGTACGGGCGGCGGCGATCTTCTTCGTCCAGCCGGCGGGCGAACTGGAGCTGCCGAAGGTGCGCGCGTACGCCCGGGCCTACCGCCGGGCCGCCGGCGCGGACGCGGCGGAGCTCGCGGCGGCGGTGCACCGCGTGTGGTGGGAACGGCTCAACGACTTCTGGATACTGCGCTGGCGCTACCAGCTGAACGACCGAAGGGCCGACCCGCAGTTTCCCGCGGTGTCGGCCCTGGCGGTCTGGTGGACGAGCGAGTACGAGGCGGTCCGGGACGCTTTCACGGCCTAGACGGCGGCCCCGGCGCCGAGCCCCGGTGCCCTGCACCCGGTTTCCGCGCCGAGCCCGGGTGCCCCGGAGCACCCGGCCGGACGTCAGTCGCCCTCGGTGCCGCCCGGGTCGCCCGGATCACCGTTGGCACCCTCGCTGGTGCCGCCCGTCGGCGGATCCGTGGGCTGGTCCGTCGGCTCGGTCGGCTCATCCGTGGGCTGGTCCGTCGGCTCGGTCGGCTGATCCGTGGGCTGGTCGGTGGGGCCCGCCGTCGTCTGCGGGTCGCTCGGCGTGACCGGCCGGGTGTAGGTCGGCTCCTTCGAAGGCTCCTGGTTGCCGCCGGTGCTGGTGTCCGGCTCCTCCGTCGGCTGGGTCTCCTCCTCGGTCGGCGTCGGCGTCTCGTCCGGCGTCGTGGGTGTCTCGGAGACCGACGTCTTGTCGGAGGGCGTGCTGCCCGGGTCGCCCGCCTTGTTCAGGGCGAAGGCGATGCCGGCCGCGACGGCGACCACGGCGAGCACGGCCAGCAGCCATGCCTTGCTGCGGCCCTTGCGGCCGCCCGGCCGATGACCGTCGTACGCACCGTCGTTCGGGTTGGGCGGGGGCAGCAGCGGACCCTGCGAGGTGTCGCCGTGCACGGGGTGGTGCACGGCGGTCGGCCCGGTGGTGCCCATGGCGGGCGTCGGCCCGCCGTCGTTCAGCATGACCGGCCCGGTGTTCCAGCTGCCGTTGTGGCTGCCCTGCTGCTGGAGCATCTGCAGCGAGTACTGCACCAGGCCGCGCATTTCCTCCGCGCTCTGGAACCGGTCGTCCGGGTCCTTCGCGAGCGAGCGCATCACCATGCCGTCGAGCTCCGGCGGCACCACGTCCGAGACCTCGGACGGCGGGGCCGGGATGTCCTGGACGTGCTGGTAGACCACCGAAAGCGGGGTCTCACCCGTGAAGGGGGGCCGCAGCGCGAGGAGTTCGTAGAGCAGACAGCCCGTCGCGTAGAGGTCGGACCGGTGGTCGACGGCCTTGCCCAGCGCCTGCTCGGGGGACAGGTACTGGGGTGTGCCCATCACCATGCCGGTCTGCGTCATCGTCGTCGACGCCCCGTGCAGGGCGCGCGCGATGCCGAAGTCCATCACCTTCACCGCACCCGAGTTGGTGATGATGACGTTCGCGGGCTTGATGTCGCGGTGCACGATGCCGTGCTGGTGGGAGTACGCGAGTGCTTCGAGGACGCCGGAGACGATGATCAGGGCCTGCTCGGGCGGCGGGGCCTCGGCGTTCAGCAGCAGATCGCGGATCGTGCGGCCCTCGACCAGCTCCATGACGATGTACGGCACGGACTGGC
Organism: Streptomyces sp. NPDC096193; assembly: GCF_040302905.1. NCBI lineage: Bacteria > Bacillati > Actinomycetota > Actinomycetes > Kitasatosporales > Streptomycetaceae > Streptomyces > Streptomyces sp. NPDC096193. The sequence goes on from NZ_JBEOSJ010000005.1 coordinate 154,672, forward strand.
CGCCCACGACGTCCTCACCGGAGTCGTAGACCGCCACGATCGCATGGTGGTTGAGGCCCGCGACCGACTGTGCCTCGCGGGTGAAGCGGGCCTTGGAGACAGGGTCCTCGGCAAGGTCGGCGCGCAGCAGTTTCACCGCGACGGTCCGACCGAGCCGTACGTCCTCCGCCGCGTAGACTTCGGCCATGCCGCCGCGGCCGAGGCGGTGCGTCAGCCGGTACCGGCCGTCACCGACCAGTCCGCCGGTGCCCCAGGAGTCCGCCGCATCCGGCACGCCGCCGCCTGCTTCGGGTTCGGGTGCCATCATTCCTCGCCGTCGTGTCTGTCCGCGTGCTTGGGGGTGCGTGCGGGAATCGCTGTCGTCCTCAGGGTGCTTGTGCCGCCTCACGCTACAGCCTCTGCGAGACGCGCCTGCTCGAGATGGACCGGCCATCAAACCCGCTGCCGGTCCGGCGGCGCAAATTCCATGCTTTTCCTGTAACGAGTCCGAGACTCTTCTTGTGCGTACGGTCACGGAACGGGCACCCGGCTTGACGTGTCGGACCCCTCGGGCAGACTTGCCCCGTAATAGGGATCACGTCATGCATCACGGATCACGCGGCGACGCGGGCCATCGCGGGCCGTCAGGTGTTCGCGCCGAGGGGGAAGCACAGTCATGAGCCAGGACGGCGCGCAGGGCCGCTATGCGGGTGGGTCCGTGGCGGGTGGCCGGTATCAGCTCCGCGACCTGCTCGGCGAGGGCGGTATGGCCTCCGTCTATCTGGCGTACGACTCGGCGCTGGACCGCCAGGTCGCCATCAAGACGCTGCACACCGAACTCGGACGCGAGCAGTCCTTCCGTGAGCGCTTCCGCCGCGAGGCCCAGGCCGTCGCCAAGCTGTCGCACCCCAACATCGTCTCCGTCTTCGACACCGGCGAGGACGAGCTCGACGGCTCGCTGATGCCGTACATCGTCATGGAGTACGTCGAGGGCCGGCCCCTCGGATCCGTGCTGCAGGCGGACGTCCAGCAGCACGGAGCGATGCCGGCCGAGAAGGCGCTCAAGGTGACGGCCGATGTGCTGGCCGCACTGGAGACCAGCCACGAAATGGGCCTGGTCCACCGGGACATCAAGCCCGGCAACGTGATGATGACCAAGCGCGGCGTCGTCAAGGTGATGGACTTCGGCATCGCGCGCGCCATGCAGTCGGGCGTCACCTCGATGACGCAGACGGGCATGGTCGTCGGCACGCCGCAGTACCTGTCGCCGGAGCAGGCGCTGGGACGCGCCGTGGATGCCCGTTCCGATCTGTACTCCGTCGGCATCATGCTCTTCCAGCTGCTCACCGGACGGCTCCCGTTCGACGCCGACTCCCCGCTGGCGATCGCGTACGCGCATGTCCAGGAGGAGCCGGTCGCTCCGTCCTCGATCAACCGCTCCGTCACCCCCGCGATGGACGCCGTTGTCGCCCGCGCGCTGAAGAAGAACCCGAACGAGCGGTTCCCGAGCGCGGCCGCGATGCGCGACGAGTGCGCACGGGTGATGGGTGCCGGGCAGACGGGCGCCCCAGTGATCGTCGGTGGCGCCCCGGCCGCGAGCGGCTCGGGTGTCGGCTCGGCCGTCTTCCCGCCGCTGGACCAGTCGGCGCCGCCGCCGCAGAGCGTGCAGACGCCGTACCAGCCGAACCCGTACGGCCCGCCGACCCCGGCGCCCGTCCCGACCCCGGCTCCGCATTACGGCTATCCGCAGACTCCGGCTCCGGCGTACCAGACGGCGGGACCCCTGGCCTCGACGCCGCCTCCGTACACGATGTCCCCGCACACGGCCACGACCGGCCCGGGCGGCGGCAGCGGCGGCAAGCGGAACATGCCGGTGATCATCGGTGCGATCGCGGTCGCACTGCTCGCGATCGGCGGTCTGATCGCGGTCATCTCGATGAAGGACGACGGGAAGAACGACAACGCGGGCGGGGACCCGAGTTCGAGCTCGTCGCAGCAGCAGGGCGGTGAGCTCGCCCCGGACCGGACGCGGACCATCGAGGCCACCAAGTGCTCCGGGGCGACGGAGGACGGCCAGGACCCCAAGAAGGTCGTGGCCCCGGACCTGCGCTGGAAGGACGTACTGTCCGTCAAGGACTGTCTGCGGGCCGCCGGCTGGACGTGGGTCGTCAAGACCGAGGACAACCCCCAGTGGCCCAAGGACGCCGTGGTCGAGCAGTACCCGAGCCAGGGCGCTGCCATCCTGCCGGGTAGCCAGGAGTTCGAGCTGACGATCTCCACGGGCAAGTCCGGCTGACGCCTTCGTTCCTCTGTTCCTTCTGTTCCTTCGTCTCCTTCGCTTCCTTGCTTTCGACACGTCTCCTGTGACATGTCTCTTCCGGCACGGCCCGGTACGCATCACGCGTGCCGGGCCGTTCGTGGTGCCGGGGCCGATGACCCGGACGGCCGGTGCCCGAGATGCCGTCCTTGGTACGTCATGTGACGCTGAGTCCATCAACACAGCGGTTCGGCACGGGAGGGGGTCACCCGGTGACTCCAAGGCTCCGCACGCGGTGCGCCATCGCGGTCGCCTCGTTGCTGCTGGTCGCCCATCCGGCGCACGCGGACGAGTCCGAGACCCCCGAAGCCGCCCCCTCCGGCAAACCGACGGCGTCGTCCTCCCTCGCGGGCAGGCCCGCCGGCGAGGGCCGGCCCCGGCCGGGGCGGCCGCTGCCCCCGGTGAGCGTGAGCCCGAGCACGCCCTCCGGCTCCGCCAAGCCCTCGCACACCCCGTCCGGCACCGCCTCCGCCACGCGTTCCGCGTCCGTTTCGGCGTCTCCGTCCGCACCGGCGCCCCCTTCCCGCAAGCATCACCATCCGCCGCGCCCCCGTCTCACGGAGGAGGAGGAACCCAGGACGGAGGAGGAGCACGAGGAGCACGAGGAGCACGAGGAGAACGAGGAGCACGAGGAGGACGCCGAGCAGCCGGTGCCTCCCTCGACCCCGTTCGCACCCGCCGCCGCACGTCAACAGCAGGAACAGGCCGCCCCCGAGGCCGTCGCCCGTCAGATCTCGCCACTGTCGCTCGGCATCGGGATGGCTCTCATGGGCCTCGGAATCGGCTTCCTGGCCGTACGGATGAGGCGTCGCTGAGGCACCTGTCCTCCTTACGACGGAGGCGACGGCTCCGCCTCCCGATGGTTGGCGCGCACCGGCATACCCGGTATACATACCGAGTATGTCCATCCGTCACGGGCTCCTCGCCCTCCTGGAACACGGTCCGCGGTACGGCTCACAGCTCCGCACGGAGTTCGAGTCCCGCACCGGTTCCACCTGGCCGCTGAACGTGGGTCAGGTCTATACGACCCTCAACCGCCTGGAACGCGACGGCATGGTCGCCCAGAGCGGCGCGGATGACGCCGGCCACGCGCTGTACGTCATCACCGAGGCCGGGCACACCGAGCTCACGAGCTGGTTCGAGACTCCGGTGGACCGGAGCAACCCGCCGCGGGACGAGCTCGCCATCAAGCTCGCCATGGCGATCGGTGCTCCGGGCGTCGACATCCGTGCCGTCATCCAGTCCCAACGCCATCACACCGTGAAGGCGATGCAGGACTACACCCGGCTCAAGGCCCAGGCGCTGGCCGCCATCGAGAGCGGCGGCTCGCAGGAGCGCGACGACGTGGCCTGGTTGCTCGTCCTGGAACAGCTGATCTTCCAGACCGAGGCCGAGGCGCGCTGGCTCGACCACTGCGAAGTACGGCTCATCAGGCTCTCCGCCCAGGCCGAGCGGGGAGCCTCACGCCCGACGGCTGGCTCGCTGCTCGGACAGCAGGCGCAATCCACGCAGTCGGCACACGCCTCGCAGTCCCCGCAGCCCGATCGCTCCGGGCAGTCCACGGCCTAGCGACAGGCCCCCCGGCCGGGGCCGACTCCGCCCGGCCGCCGGGCAGTTCCCGGGCCCCGATCCCACGTCCGAGCACCTCGCTCCGGACCCACAGTCCGAGCACCGCTCCGGACCCCACTGTCCGAGCACCGCGCTCGGGCCCCTCCGGGCCTCACGCCCGTCAGACTTCCGCTCACCCGTCCGTCCAAGGGGGATCCTCCCATGTCCGATCGCATGTCACAGCAGTCACACGCGTCGCAGCAACCACAGCAGACACGGCAGTCACAGCAGCCTGTCCTGCAGCTGCAGGAGCTGACCCGTGTCCACGGAAGCGGCGCCACCGAGGTCCATGCCCTGCGCGGCATCAACCTCGACGTCTTCCCGGGCGAACTCGTCGCCGTCATGGGCCCGTCCGGCTCCGGCAAGTCCACGCTGCTGACCATCGCGGGCGGGCTCGACACCCCCACCTCGGGACGGGTGATCGTCGAGAACACCGACATCACCACCGCCAACCGCAAGACACTCGCCGCGCTTCGCCGCCGCAGCATCGGATACGTCTTCCAGGACTACAACCTGATCCCGGCGCTAACCGCCGCCGAGAACGTCTCCCTGCCGCGCGAACTGGACGGCATGTCCGCCCGCAAGGCCCGCAACGAGGCCGTCGCCGCACTGGAGGAGATGGACCTCGGACATCTCGCCAACCGTTTCCCCGACGAGATGTCAGGCGGCCAGCAGCAGCGCGTCGCCATCGCCCGCGCCCTGGTCGGCGAGCGCCGGCTCGTCCTCGCCGACGAGCCGACCGGCGCCCTGGACTCCGAGACCGGCGAGTCCGTGCTCGCGCTGCTGCGCGCGCGCTGCGACGCCGGCGCGGCCGGCATCCTCGTCACGCACGAGCCGCGCTTCGCCGCCTGGGCGGACCGTGTGGTCTTCCTGCGTGACGGCGCCGTCGTCGACCAGACCATCCGCAGCCAGGCCGACTCGCTGCTCTCGGGCCAGGCGGCCGAACTGTGAACAGCTCGTACCACTCCTGGCGCGCCGCGGTCCGTATCGCCCGCCGTGACGCCTGGCGCTACAAGGGACGCAGCTTCCTCGTCCTCGCGATGATCGCCCTGCCCATCCTCGGTGTGAGCGCCGCGGACCTGACTCTGCGCAGCGCGGAGCTCTCCACCACGCAGACCATGGAGCGCAAGCTCGGTACCGCCGACGCACGGCTGGACGACCCCGGTATGGGCGGGGCGCCCCTCATGCAGTCCCCCGACGGCGACAACTACATGCCGGTGGGCAACTTCGACAACCGGCCCTACCCGGAGGGGAAGGGCGATATCAGCAAGGCGCTGCCCGCGGGCTCGACGTCGCTGCCCGACACCATCGGCCGGGCCAAACTGCGCACGGCCCACGGTCTGCTGAACACCGAGGTCCGCGAGATCAAGGCGTCCGATTCCATGGTCACGGGGATGCTGACCGTCACCGACGGCCGGTTCCCGAAGAAGGACGACGAGGTCGCGGCGACCACGCACTTCCTGGAGAACAGCGACCTGAAGGTGGGTTCCAAGGTCACCGCCCGCGGCCTCGACCGCGAGTACACGATCGTGGGCGCCTACGAACTCCCGGACGCGCTGGACACCGATCAGGTCAACGCGCTCCCCGGGGCGCTGCTCACGCCCCTGGACAAGGCACTCGAGAGGGCGGGCCTGCCGACCTCGTCGGCTTCCACCACGTACCTGGTGAAGGTCTCTGGTGGTTTCACGTGGAACATGGTCAAGGCGGCCAACGCCAAGGGCGTGAAGGTCGAGTCCCGTGCCGTCGCCCTCGAACCGCCGGCCGATTCCGAGGTTCCGCTGTTCCAGGAGGACGGCTGGGGCAACTTCGAGCAGAGCACGGCCGCCAAGGCCGCCACCCTCGCCGCGGCGGGAACCGTCGTCGGTCTGGCCATGCTGGAGATCTGTCTGCTGGCCGGCCCGGCCTTCGCCGTCGGCGCCCGGCGCTCGCGCCGACAGCTCGGTCTGGTGGGAGCCAACGGCGGTGACCGACGCCATATCCGGGCCATCGTCCTCTCCGGCGGGCTGGTCATCGGCATCGCCGCGGCCGTCGTCGGCACGATCCTCGGACTGCTGCTCACCTTCGCGCTGCGGCCAGTTCTCGAGAACTACATGGGCGCACGCTTCGGCAGCTTCGACATCCGGCCGCTGGAACTCCTCGGCATCGGACTGCTCGCGGTGTTCACCGGTGTGATGGCCGCACTGGTGCCGGCCATCACCTCCTCCCGCCAGTCGGTGCTGGCATCGCTCACCGGCCGTCGCGGTGTCCGCAAGAGCAGCCGGGTGCTGCCGGTGATCGGTCTCGTGGCGGTCACTCTCGGCGCGGCCATCGCGCTCTACGGATCCACGATGACCGAACAGTTCATCGTCGTGGCGGGCGGCAGCGCCCTCGCCGAACTGGGCATCGTCGCCCTGACTCCCGCCCTGGTCGGCCTGTTCGGCCGGACGGGACGCATCCTGCCGCTGTCCCCGCGTCTGGCCCTGCGTGACGCGGTGCGCAACCGGGGCCGTACGGCTCCCGCGGTCGCCGCGGTGCTGGCCGCCGTCGCCGGCACGGTCGCGGTGGCGACGTACGCCGCGAGCACGGACGCCCAGAGCAAGGCCGACTACGAGGCACGGCTGCCGCACGGCGCGGTCTCCGTGATGATCGACGAGGACGGCGGGCGTGACGTGCCCTCCGTACGCGCCTCAGTGCAGAAGATGCTCCCCGTCGATGTCCGTGCGGACGTGGACCGGGTCTCGGTCGGCAAGGCAGGCTGCTCGATGTACGACGGCGGCGAGGGCTGCGGGCGGTACGAGGTGATCGTGCCTCTCGCCAACCAGTGCCCGCTGTGGCGCACGGATCCGGCCCATCCGAACGACGACCCGTCGGCCAAGTTCAGCAAGGCCGAGCGGCGCAAGCTGGCCAAGGACTGGCGCTGCCAGGACGGCAACGGCGTCAGTTACACCGACGGCGGGCTGCTCGTCGGCGACGGCAAGCTGATGAAGGTCCTCGGCATCGAGGACCCCGGGGCCGAGAAGGCACTGGCCGCGGGACAGATCGTCTCGTTCGACAAGCGCAATGTGGACACCAAGGGCCGCATCGGCATCCGGCTGATCACCGATACCCAGGCGGCCGACGAGGCCCAGGAGAAGGGCAAGGAGGCCCCCGGCGAGGTCAAGACCTTCGTCGGCTACCTGGCCGACGCCGAGCAGAAGTCCTACGGGGTCTCGATGATCATGTCGCCCGCCGCCGCCAAGGCCGCGGGAGTGCAGACGGTTCCGTTCGGCGCCTACTACTCCACCGACAAGATGCCGAGCAGTGAGCAGCGCCAGCAGTTGGACGCCGAGCTCGACAAGACCGGCTCCGAGGTCAATCTGCACGTCGAGGAGGGCTACACCAGCGAGAGCAGCATCATCCTGCTGGCACTGACCGTCTTCGCCGGTCTGATCACCATCGGCGCGGCCGGGATCGCCACGGGTCTCGCCCAGGCGGACGCCGAGGCCGACCTGAAGACGCTGGCCGCTGTCGGCGCCCCGCCCCGCGTGCGCAGGACGCTCAGCGGGTTCCAGTGCGGGGTGGTCGCCGCGATGGGTGTGGTGCTCGGTTCGGCGGCCGGAGTGCTCCCGGCGATCGGGCTGCGGCTCACCGAGAAGCGCCAGGAAGTGAAGTGGTACGAGGATGCCCTCGACCAGGGTTACGCCGGCAGTGACTCGATTCCGTACGTGCCGATCCTCGTGCCCTGGGCGACCCTGGCGGCGCTGCTGGTCGCGGTCCCCGTGGGCGCGGCCCTGCTGGCGGCACTGGTGACCCGCTCCCGTGGCGCCCTGTCACGCCGCGAGGCGACCTGATCGGCCCGGATCGCGTCCTGATCGGCTCGTGAGCGGCTCCTGATCGCACTGCCTGCGCTTTTGTGCCCCCGTACGAGGGTGGATCACTCTCGTACGGGGGCACACCGTGTGATGACGCACATGTGCGAGAGAATGGCGGCATGGAGATGCCGAGGAATGAACGGTCGCAGGAGAGCCCCCACGTTCTTGTCGTGGGACAGGACGGAATGGCGCTCGGCGGCAGTGGCGGAGACGATGAGTCACGGGAGGTCCCGTTGACCGAGATGGTGGAACAGCCGGCGAAGGTCATGCGTATCGGCAGCATGATCAAGCAGCTGCTGGAGGAGGTAAGGGCGGCACCTCTGGACGAGGCGAGCCGTGTACGGCTCAAGGAGATCCACGCCGGTTCGGTCAAGGAGCTGGAGGACGGGCTCGCGCCCGAACTCGTCGAGGAACTGGAACGCCTTTCGCTCCCGTTCACCGACGAGGCGATCCCCTCCGAAGCCGAACTGCGAATTGCGCAGGCTCAGTTGGTGGGCTGGCTCGAGGGTCTTTTCCACGGTATCCAGACGGCGCTGTTCGCCCAGCAGATGGCGGCGCGCGCCCAGCTGGAACAGATGCGCCGTGCGCTTCCGCCGGGCGCCTCCCACGAGGACGAGGAAAACCCGCCGCACGGAGCGCTTCGCTCGGGCCCGTACCTCTGACACGGACGGACGTACTGACACGGGCGTACTGACACGGACGTACCGACACGGAGGTTCTGTGAGGAACCTCCGGTGTGGATCCTCTGACACGGACTCCGGCCGGCGGGCCGGTCAGACGCTGGAGAACAGCGTTTGACCGGCCCGCTGTGCCTTGTCGGGCGACCGGGGGCCCAGGGCGCCGCGTGGTGTACCGGTGACCGGCGGCGCGACGGGACGCAGCGAGGCGCGGCGAAGGGCGCGGGTGCGGGGTGCGCGGGGTGCAGTGCCGGGTGCGGGATCAGCGCGCGACCAGCAGCACCTTCCCGACGTTCCCGCCGGACTCCAGCACGCGGTGCCCTTCCGCCGCATCGGCGAGCGGGATCTGCCGGTCGACCACCGGACGGATCCGCCCGTTCTCGATCAACGGCCAGACGTGCTCACGTACGGCTGCGATGATCGCCGCCTTCTCGCCGAGCGGACGGCCCCGCAGCGAGGTCGCCGTCACCGCGGCGCGCTTGCCCAGGAGCGTCGACAGATTCAACTCCCCCTTGACGCCGCCCTGGAGCCCGATCACCGCGAGCCGGCCGTTGACCGCGAGCGCCTGCACGTTCCGGTCGAGATACTTCGCGCCGACGATGTCGAGGATGACGTCCGCGCCCGCCCCGTCCGTCGCCTTCCGCAACTCTTCCACAAAGTCCTGCTGCCGGTAGTCGAGCAGGATGTCCGCGCCGAGTTCGGCGCAGCGCGCCAGCTTCTCGGGCCCACCGGCTGTGACCGCCACCGTCGCGCCGACCGCCTTGGCGAGCTGGATCGCCATGGTGCCGATGCCGCTCGCACCTCCGTGGATCAGCAGCGTCTCGCCCGGACGCAGGTGCGCGATCATGAAGACGTTCGACCAGACCGTCGCGGTCACCTCGGGCAGCGCCGCCGCCGTCACCAGGTCCACCCCCTGGGGGACGGGCAGCAGCTGGCCTGCCGGTACGGCGACCTTCTCGGCGTAGCCGCCGCCCGCGAGCAGCGCACACACCTCTTGGCCGACGGACCAGCCGGAAACCCCGGGTCCGAGCGCCGCGATGGTGCCGGAGCACTCCAGGCCGGGATAGGGGGAGGCGCCCGGCGGAGGGTTGTAGAAGCCCTGCCGCTGCAAAAGATCGGCGCGGTTTACGGCGCTCGCGGCGACCTCGACGAGGACCTCGCCCTCGCCTGGTACGGGATCGGGCGCCTCGGCCCACACAAGCGCCTCGGGACCGCCGGGTTCGGGAATCGTGATCGCATGCATGGCGGCGAGGCTACCCCCGTGCGGGCCTATTCAACGCTGTTGAGCGGTGAGCCTTCGTCGGCCCGCACGATAGTGATCACCCGGTCCGTCAACTGCAGCGGACTGGCGGCAGGATCGTCGTACCCCAACAGCCGGTGTCCGCGCAGCACGCTCACCACCAGGTCTTTCGTCTCACGGACGTTGAGGCCGACCTCGGCCTTTATCACCGGCCGTTCGATCAGATCGAGCCCGGAGCCCTGCTGGATGAGGTCCTCCATCACCGCGCCCGCACTGGGACTGAGCACGGAAAGGCCCAGCAGGCGTCCCGCCGCGCTGGCGCTGGTGATGACGGCGTCGGCACCGGACTGCCGCAGCAGCGGCGCGTTCTCCTCCTCGCGCACCGCCGCGACGATCTTCGCCTTCCGGTTCAGCTGTCGTGCCGTCAGCGCCACCAGCACCGCCGTGTCGTCCCGCTGGGTCGCGATGACGATCTGGTGAGCCCGTTGCACCTCGGCCCGCAGCAGCACGTCGCTGCGGGTGGCGTCGCCGATCACTCCCACGTAGCCCTCGGCGTTGGCCGTCTCGATCACCTTCTCGCTGGGGTCGACGACGACGATCTGTTCCTGCTTCACGCCGGTCGCCGTCAGCGTCTGGAGCGCCGAACGGCCCTTCGTTCCGAAGCCGATGATGACCGTGTGATCGCGCAAGCGAAGCCTCCAGCGGTTCAGCCGCCACTCCTCCCGGGTCCGTTCGGTGAGGACCTCAAGGGTGGTGCCGACCAGGATGATCAGAAAGAGCACGCGCAGCGGCGTGATCAGCAGTACGTTCGTCAGCCGGGCGCCGGTGCTGTACGGGACGATGTCGCCGTAGCCCGTGGTGGAGAGCGTGACCGTCGCGTAGTAGACGGAGTCGAGGAAGTCGACCGAGTCGTCCGAGTTGTCGTGATACCCGGCGCGATCCATCCACACCAGCAGCACCGTGATGGCGAGGACCCCGAGAGCCATCAGCAGCCGTTTGGCGACCTGACGCAGCGGGCGATCGACGACCTGGCGGGGGAGCTTCACCCGGCTGGTGACGAGAAACTCCTCCGCCCGCCGGGCCATGGCGTCGTGGCCGGGCAGTTTCACGTGAAACACCCGCCGTCGACGGTCGAGGGAGTCCCCGGGGTCCACGGCAGGTCGAGAACCTCCAGCTCGTCCCCCGGCCGTGCGCCGCCGGGCGGCACCACGGCGAGCCCATCGGCCGCAGCGATGCCCCGCAGCATGGCCGGCCCGTTGTAGTGCAGCGGCACCAGTTCCTCACCCCGGTGCACGAAGGGCACCAGCCGTGTGTCGTACGGATGCCCATGGACCTCATCACGGACGGGCGCGAGATAACCCGCCGTGGCCGCTGTCCCCGCGAGCCCCCGCAGCAGAGGTTCGGCAAGGGTGAGGAGCCCGGACACCGCCGCCAGGGGATTGCCCGGCAGACCCACGAGATGCCGCACGGGGAGCTTCTTGGCGGGAGGGAGGACTGCCAGCAGCATCGGATGCCCCGGACGTACGGCCACGCCGTCGACCAGCAGCTCGGCGCCCACCTTCCGCAGAACGGGATGGACATGGTCGACCGGCCCCGCGGCCGTACCGCCGGTGGTGATGACGAGATCGGCGTCCGACGTCGTGACGGCCCGGTAGAGCGCGTCGGCGTCGTCGCCGAGCGCGCGGGTGGCGACGACCTCGACCCCGAGGGCCCGCAGCCAGGGACCGATCATCGGCCCGAGCGCGTCACGGATCAGGCCGTCGTGGGGGAGTCCTTCGGTGAGCAGTTCGTCACCGAGGACAAGGACCTCGACGCGCGGCCGGGGAACGGTGAGCAGCTCGTCGTAGCCCGCGGCGGCAGCGAGACCCAGCACGGCGGGGGAGACCAGGGAGCCGGTGGGCAGGAGCTGGTCGCCGGATCGGCACTCCTGTCCGCGGGGACGGATGTCCTGACCTTGCGTCACGGCCCGCTCGGCGTGCAGCAGTCGGCCGTCCGCGTCGGTGCGGGCGTGCTCGGTGCGGATCACCGCGGTGGCGTCGGCAGGGATACGGGCGCCGGTGGCGATCCGTACGGCCGAGCCGTCCTCCAGCTCGGGAGCGTCGTCACGGCCCGCGAGGACCGAACCGTCGTCGTGGATCCGCCAGGGGCCGGGGCCCGCCACCGCCCAGCCGTCCATGGCCGAGGTGTCGAAGGACGGCAGATCGCACAACGCGGTCAGCGGCTCCGCCAGCACCTGGCCGACGGCCTGTCCCAACGGGACCTTCCGGGTGCGAGCGGGTGCGTTGCGCCCGATACGCGCGGCGAGAGCCCGGGCCGCCGGCCACGCCGTCGCACGGTGCCCGCCGGTTTCGGGCGCCGCGGGCCGGCTGCCGGTGGGGGTGTGTTCCTGGCGCGACTGGGGGCTGAGCAGCGCCAGGGCCTCCTCGACTCCGTCGGACTCGGGCTCGGCGCCGACCTCGCCCTTGCGACCGTTCATCCGGCGTCGGCCTGGTCCGGCCCGGCGGACTCGGGCACCGACTGCTGGGCCTCCGCCTCCCAGCGTCTGGCGAGAGCGGCGGCCTTCCGGGAAGCCTCCGCGACCGCTTCCGGCCCGCCGTCACCCGCTTTCGCCGCCGCATACCCCACCAGAAACGTGGTGAGGGGAGCGGCGGGGCGGGCGACGCCGTGCGCGGCATCACGGGCGAGGTCGAGCAGGGCGCCGGTGTCGACGTCGAGCTCGATGCCCAGTTCATCCTTGACTGCGGTGATCCATTCGTCCAGCACGTTCCCATGCTCCCTGATGCGGGCCCTGGCCGCGGAGATGTCCTCCCAGGTGTCGCAGTCGAAGGAGGCGAACGGCTCCGCGTGGATCCGGGCGAGGTCGAGTTCCTGCGTCAGCAGACGCAACGGCAGCCCGGTCAGGCTCCCGTATTCGGTGGCGAGCAGCGCGAGTTCGCGGCGCAGCGGCTCCGTACGGTAGGCGGCGACGAGCGGCTGGTCACGCCCGTCGGGGTCGGTGAGCAGCGCCGCCTCCCGCCCGCTGCTGCCGAGGGTGCCGATCAGCCGGCGCACGGTGGACTCCCCCAGGAACGGCAGATCGGCCGAGAGGACGAGGACCGCATCGGCGGCGGTCTGCCGCACTCCGGCGTCGAGCGCGGCGAGCGGTCCGCCGCCCGGGGGGTCCTCCCGTGCCCAGACGACAGGACGGGCGGTGGCCCTGCGGCCTCCGACGACCACGGTCCGCCCGGCGTCGCGGCAGGCTGTGAGCACGCGGTCGAGGAGCGGCCGTCCGCCGACACTCAGCGCCGGCTTGTCGGCTCCGCCCAGCCTCTTGGCGGCTCCCCCGGCCAGCACGATGGCGTCATACGCGGTCATGCCTGAAGTATGGTCCGCGACGGCCCGGCCGGGGACCCCTCAGTGGATCTCTCTTGATCCCGCCCTCGTGCTTTCTGCGTCCGCTCCTCTGCTGGTCGGCTGATGCTCGGCTGCTGCCGCTCCTCGGCGCTCTGCTTTCTGCCGCTTTGCGCGGTGCTGAGCTGTTTCCCGGCCCGGCCGTGCTGTGCGCCTACAGAGTGCGCAGCAGCACCGAGGGATGCTCGACGCAGTCGGCCACGTACCGCAGGAAGCCTCCGGCGGTACCGCCGTCGCACACCCGGTGGTCGAAGGTGAGCGAGAGCTGGACGACCTGGCGCACGGCCAGTTCCCCCTCGTGCACCCACGGCTTGGGCACGATCCGGCCGACCCCGAGCATCGCCGCCTCCGGGTGGTTGATGATCGGCGTGGAGCCGTCGACGCCGAACACCCCGTAGTTGTTCAGCGTGAACGTCCCGCCCGTCAGGTCCCCCGGTGTGAGCGCTCCCTGCCTCGCCACCTCGGTGAGCCGCGCGAACTCCGCGCTCAGCGACTCGGCCGAACGGCTCTGGGCGTCCCGCACCACGGGAACGACCAGACCGCGCTCGGTCTGTGCCGCGAACCCGAGGTGGACCTCGGGCAGCCGGACGATCTCCCTGGCCTCCATGTCCACCGTGGAGTTGAGCTCCGGGTGGCGGGCCAGCGCGGCCGTGCAGATCCGGGCGAGCAGCGCGATGAGCGAGATCTTCGGTCCGCCCGCGGCGTTCATCGCGGCACGGGCGGCCATCAGCTCGGTCGCGTCCGCATCCACCCAGCAGGTGGCCTCGGGTATTTCGCGGCGGCTGCGGGACAGCTTGTCCGCCACGGCGCCGCGAACACCACGCAGCGGTATCCGTTCACCGCGCGTCCCGGTCTGTGCCACAGCCGCAGGGATGGCGGCGACGGGGGCGGTGGTGGCCGGGGCGGGCACGGGCGAAGCCGCGGCCACGGCCATGGCGCGCTCGACGTCCGACCGCAGGATCAGGCCGTCCGGACCGGAGCCCGTCAACTGGCGCAGATCCAGGCCGTTGTCCCGGGCGAGCCGGCGCACGAGCGGCGAGATGACGGGCACGGGCCCGTTCGCGCCGTCCCGGACGGCCGCACCGCCGTTGAGTCCCGCGTGACCCGCGACGGCGGGCTGAGCAGCGAGGGCGGGGGCGGGTGCGGGCCCGACGTACGCGGACGCCTCGGGGACCGACGGTGCGGAAGCTCGCTCGGCAGGAGCGGCGGGCGCGGCAGGAGCGGCGGGCGCGGCAGGAGCGGCGGGCGCGGCAGGAGCGGCGGGCGCGGCGGGCGCGGCGGCTGCGGCGGCTGCGGCATCCGGGACAGCAGGCCGTATCCGGCGGCGGCGAGCCGCCGGCGCACCCGTCCCGTACCCCACCAGCACATTGCCGGACGCCTCACCCGAGGCCTCCGCCGACGACGCCGCCACAGGCTCGGCCGCCGAGCCGGCTTCCGTGCCGTCCACCGCCGACGAGGCGCCGACCGCCACCGTCAGCAGCGGTGCGCCGACCGGCAGTTCGGTGCCCTCCTCGCCGTACCGCGCGGTGACCACACCGCCGTACGGACACGGCACCTCGACCATGGCCTTCGCCGTCTCGACCTCGACCACGGGCTGGTCGATCGCGACGACATCTCCCACGTCGACCAGCCAGCGCACGATCTCCGCCTCGGTCAGTCCCTCGCCGAGGTCCGGCAGCTTGAACTCCAGCACCTGTGCCATCAGCTCCCCGCCTCCCACTGCAGTCGCGCGACCGCGTCCAGCACCCGGTCCACTCCCGGCAGATGGTGCCGCTCCAGCATCGGAGGCGGATAGGGGATGTCGAACCCGGCCACCCTGAGCACCGGAGCCTCCAGATGGTGGAAGCAGCGCTCCGTCACCCGCGCGGCGATCTCCCCTCCGGGACCGCCGAAGCCTGTGGACTCGTGGACGACGACCGCCCGTCCCGTACGCCGCACGGACGCACAGACGGTCTCGTCGTCGAAGGGCACGAGGGACCGCAGATCGACGACCTCGAGGTCCCAGCCCTCGGCCGCGGCGGCCTCCGCCGCCTCCATGCAGACCGGCAGGGAGGGCCCGTAGGTGATGAGCGTGGCGCTGCGTCCCTGACGCCTGACCACGGCGCGGCCTATCGGCTCGACGGTGGTGGGCGCCTCCGGCGACCACTGCGACTTCGACCAGTACAGCCGCTTCGGCTCCAGGAACACCACCGGGTCGTCCGACGCGATCGCGGCCCTGAGCAGGCCGTACGCATCGTCGACCGTCGCGGGCGTGACGACATGGAGCCCGGGGGTCGCCATGTAGTACGCCTCGGACGAGTCACTGTGGTGCTCGACGCCGCCGATCCCGCCGCCGTACGGCACGCGCACGGTGATGGGCAGCGGCATGGCGCCCTTGGTGCGGTTGCGCATCCGCGAGACATGGCTGATCAGCTGCTCGAACGCGGGATACGCGAAGGCGTCGAACTGCATCTCCACGACGGGGCGCAGCCCGTACATCGCCATACCGACCGCGGCGCCGAGAATGCCCGCCTCTGCCAGCGGTGTGTCGGTGCACCGGTCCTCGCCGAACTCCTTGGCGAGTCCGTCCGTCACCCGGAAGACTCCGCCGAGCGTGCCGACGTCCTCCCCCATCACATGGACGGTCGGGTCCTGCGCCATCGCGTCGCGCATGGCGCGCTGCAGGGCCTGCGCCATGGTGGCGGGCTTCACCGCGGCCGTGGTCATCGTGCTTCTCCCTCGGCGTCGAGCTCGGCGCGCAGCTGCGCGGCCTGCTCACGCAGCTGGCTGGTCTGCTCGGCGTAGACATGCTCGAAGAGGTCCATCGGCTGGAGCACCGGGTCGGCGTTCATCCGCTCGCGCAGGTCCGCCGCCATCGTTTCGGCGGAGGCCGCGACGCTCTCCCTGGCCTCGTCGTCCAGCAGCCCTCGCTCCGTCAACTCACGCTCCAGCAACCGGATCGGGTCGTGCGCCCGCCAGGCCTCGACCTCGGCGTCGCCGCGGTAGCGCGTCGCGTCGTCGGCGTTGGTGTGGGCGTCTATGCGATAGGTGACGGCCTCGATGAGCGTGGGCCCACCCCCGCGGCGGGCCCGGTCGACCGCGTCACCGACGACCTCGTGCATCGCGGCGGCGTCGTTCCCGTCGACCAGCCGGCCCGGCATGCCGTACCCCACGGCCTTGTGGGCGAGCGAGGGGGCGGCGGTCTGCTTGGCCAGCGGCACGGAGATCGCGAATCCGTTGTTCTGCACGAGGAAGACGACAGGGGCCTGCCAGACGGCGGCGAAGTTCAGCGCCTCGTGGAAGTCGCCCTCGCTGGTGCCGCCGTCGCCGACCATGGCGAGCGCGACGACGTCGTCCCCCTTGAGCCGGGCGGCATGCGCCAGTCCGACGGCGTGGGGCAGCTGGGTGGCGAGGGGGGTGCTCAGGGGCGCTATGCGGTGCTCGTGCGGGTCGTATCCGGTGTGCCAGTCGCCACGCAGCAGGGTCAGCGCCTGCACGGGGTCCAGGCCGCGCGCCACGGCGGCGAGCGTGTCGCGGTAGCTGGGGAAGAGCCAGTCGCGCTCCTCCAGGGCCAGCGCGGCCGCCACCTCGCTCGCCTCCTGCCCGGTGCTGGAGGGGTAGACGGCGAGCCTGCCCTGCTTGGTGAGGGCGGTCGCCTGCACGTTGTACCTGCGGCCGCGCACCAGCTGGGCGTACAGCTTCAGCAGCAGCTCGGGGTCGGTGCCGGCCGCGGCGTCCGTACCGAGCACGCGGTACGGCTCCGGGTCCGGGAGCAGCGGCGCGGGGTCCGTACGGGGCTTCCATGCCGGGGGCGGCGTGGGCCGGTACGCGACGGCGCCGGGCAGCTCCTGGACCGTCATGCTGCTCTTTCGCACAGCGAGCACCTCCTCCTGGGAGCGACGACGAAGCGGCCGGGGTGTGGCCCGCCTCACCTACCGATTGTTCGGTCGTGGACGCATTTTGGCTACAGGCACCTCCAGCCTGTGGACAAACGGTTCTCCACAGCCTGTGATGGAGACAGGTCGTCCATGCCAGGGAGGCGGGGGGATATGGCAGCTGAACAAATGGCCGACGGCGGGGACCGTGCGGACACGGGCCCTCCGGCTCGCCCGCTCGACGCCATCGACCGCGACATCCTGCGCATCCTCCAGACGGAGGGCCGCGCCTCGATACGTTCCGTGGCCGAGCGCGTCCATGTGTCACGCGCCAATGCATACGCGCGGATCAACCGGCTCATCGACGACGGCGTCATCCGCGGATTCAGCGCCCGGGTCAACCACGAACGCGCAGGTCAGGGCGCTTCCGCCTATATCACCCTCAAGATCGTGCAGAACTCCTGGCGGACCGTGCGCGAGCAGCTCCAGGCGCTGCCGGGCGCCGCGCACATCGCTTTGGTGAGCGGCGATTTCGACGTCCTGCTCCTGGTGCACACCCCGGACAACCGCACCTTGCGGGAGTTGGTCCTGACGCGGCTCCAGGCCATCCCGGAGGTGCTCTCCACGCGCACGCTGCTGGTCTTCGAGGAAACGGACCTCGACCCGGGGCCGGGTCCTGCGGGGGCCCCCGACATCGAACCGCTGTGATCGGACGAGCGGTTGCGGCGCGGACGCCGGAGCCCTGGGCCGTGCGAGTGGACCTGCCGGTGGAGTCCGGCCCCGGACGGACGGCGCGGTGCGGTGGCGCGACGGACGGGCCGAGTGAACGGGGTTCGGCATCCCGGGAGCCCGGGCGCGTACGCAGGTGTGGAGGGGGCTCCGGTCAGCCCTCGGCGGAGTCCGTCCGCAGGCCGTCGAAGGCGAGCCGCACGACAGTCTCGGCGACCTGGTCCCCGTCGTAGCCCCCGCTCGCGTGCGGCCGGTACCACTCCACCAGCGAGTTCACCATGCCGAACAGCAGCCTCGTGGCGAGTCGTATGTCCACGTCGGCGCGCAGATCCCCGTCGGCCGCCGCCGCCTTCAGCAGATCGGCGACCCGCTGGTCGAACTCGCGGCGGCGTTCCATCGCCCACCGCTCGGTCTTGGTGTTGCCCCGGACGCGCAGCAGCAGCGTCACATAGGGCAGCTCTGCCACCAACACCTCCACCGTGCGCCGGGTGACGTACTCCACCCGCTCGATGGCGCGCCCGCGCAGGCCTCCCGGCTCGTCCAGGATCGCGAAGAGCGCGTCGATCGCCCGGCTCACGGCCCGGCGCAGCAGCTCCTCCTTGCCGGCGACGTGGTGGTAGATCGAGGATTTGGAGATACCGGCGGCCTGGGAGAGGTGCTCCATCGAGGTGCCGTCGTAGCCGCGCTCGTTGAAGATCCGCACGGCAACCGTCAGCAGCGTCTCGGGCGTGTACGTGTCCCGCCTGGCCGTCGTCATGCGCCTGCCTCGTCCTTCTCGGTGCGGATGTACGACTGCCGGTAGAGCCCCAGGGAGGGCCCGTAGCGCCCGGTGGGCACGCGCGCGTGGAGCTCGTCCAGCAGCTCGTGCGCCCAGGACCGGCCGAGGCGGCGGCCCCACTCGACGGGCCCCAGCGGGTAGTTGACACCCAGCCGCATCGCGGTGTCGATGTCCTCGGCGGTCGCGACCTTCTTGGCCACGGCATCGGCGGCGAGGTCCACGAGCATCGCGACCGTGCGGGCCACGATCATCCCGGGAACGTCCCGGATGACGCTGACGCTCTTGCCGAGCGCCTGGAACAGGCCGATGGACTGCCGCAGCGTCTCCCACTCGGTGACCTCGGACGCGGCCAGCGCCATCCGGGTCGCGGCGCGGTAGTCGAGGGCCAGGTCGAAGTAGACGACGTCGCGGAACTCCGCCGAGGTCTGGCCGTCGGCCAGCACCAGCTGGCCGCCGCTGGGCAGCAGAATCCGGGTCCCGCGGTCCTCCTCCGTCTCACGGACGGTGATGCCCGCCTCGCGCAGCAGGGCGACCAGCTCCCGTGCGGGACCGAGGTCGCCCTCGACCGTGATCTCCGACGGCGGCTCGGTGGCCGGAGCGGTGTGCGGTTCGGGCCGGGTCGCCCCGTCCGCGTACGAGTACCAGCCGCGTCCGCTCTTGCGGCCGTGGCGCCCCGATTCGACCAGCCGGCGCTGGGCGAGCGACGGGACGAACTTGGGGCTCTGGAAGAAGGAGTCCCACACGGAGCGGGTCACGGCCTCGTTGACGTCCTGGCCGATCAGGTCGGTGAGCTCGAAAGGACCCATTCTGAAACCGCCGCACTCGCGCAGCACCGCGTCGATCGTGGCCGGGTCGGCGGCCTGCTCCTCGTAGACCGCGAAGGCCTCGGCGTAGAAGGGCCGGGCGATGCGGTTGACGATGAAGCCCGGGGTGTCGGCGCAGCGCACGGGGGTCTTCCCCCAGGCCTTCGCCGTCGCGTACGCGCGCGTGGCGGCCGCGTTCTCCGTGGCGAAGCCGCTGACCACCTCGACGAGGGGGAGCAGGGGCGCGGGGTTGAAGAAGTGCAGACCGACGAACCGGCCGGGGTTCTTCAGGGCGCCCGCCACCGCGGTGACGGAGAGGGACGAGGTGTTCGTCGCGAGGAGGCAGTCGTCCGCGACGATCTTCTCCAGGGCGACGAACAGCTGCTGCTTCACCGGCAGCAGCTCGACGATCGCCTCGACGACGAGCGCCGCGTCGGCAAACTCGGCGAGGTCCGCCACCGGATGCAGACGCGCCCGTGCGGCGTCCCGCTCGACCGCTGTCATCCGGCCTTTTTCGACCAGCCGGTCCAGACGCGCACCGATCGCCTCGGCGGCCTCGTCCGCCCGCCCCGGCGCGGCGTCGTGCAGCAGCACCGGATGGCCCGCCACAAGGGCGACCTGGGCGATGCCCTGCCCCATGGTGCCGGTGCCGACCACGGCGACGGTACGGCTCTGATCGATGGCGGTCATGGAAGGGATCCTCCCCGATGCGTTGTCCACAGGTTTGACAGGCCCCCTTGTACCGACCGATCGTTCGGTTACTCTAACTCTGTCATTCCATCCCTGCCCAGCTCGACGAGGAGTTGGTCCGTCATGCAGCTGACCGAGACCCACCGGCCGACGCTCGACCAGGCCCTCGAGGCGATCCGCACCCGCGCCTACTGGTCCCCGCACCCCGAGCACCCGAAGGCGTACGGCGAGAGCGCGCCGGCCGAGGGACTCGCGGCTTTCGAAGCCCTGCGCGGCACCAGGTTCGACCTGGACCAGCCGGGCACCGACGACTGGACGGGTGGCGAGGTCTCGCCTTACGGCCCGGAGTTGGGCATCGAGTACCCGCATCCCGACCTGGACGTCCTGCTCCCCGCCATGCGTGCGGGGATGGCAGGCTGGCGTGAGGCCGGCCCGGAGACGCGCGCCCTGGTCTGCCTGGAGATCCTCTCGCGCATCAGCGCCCGCACCCATGAGTTCGCGCACGCGGTGATGCACACCAGCGGGCAGGCGTTCATGATGGCGTTCCAGGCGGGCGGCCCGCACGCCCAGGACCGCGGCATGGAAGCCGTGGCGTACGCCTACGCCGAGCAGATCCGCACCCCCGCGGCCGCCGACTGGTCCAAGCCCCAGGGCAAGCGGGACCCGCTGGAGCTGCGGAAGACCTTCACCACGGCCGGCCGCGGCATCTCCCTGCTGATCGGCTGCAACACCTTCCCGACGTGGAACGGCTATCCGGGCCTTTTCGCGTCGCTCGCCACCGGCAACCCCGTCCTGGTCAAGCCGCACCCCCGCGCCGTCCTCCCGCTGGCGCTCACCGTGCGCGTGGCGCGCGAGGTGCTCGCCGAGGCGGGCTTCGACCCGAACCTGGTGGCTCTGGCCGTCGAGCGTCCCGGGGAAGGCATCGCCAAGACGCTGGCCGTGCGTCCCGAGATCAAGATCATCGACTACACGGGTTCGACCGCGTTCGGTGACTGGCTGGAGGCCAACGCCCGTCAGGCGCAGGTCTACACCGAGAAGGCCGGCGTCAACACCGTCGTCGTCGACTCGACGGACAACTACAAGGGGATGCTGTCCAACCTGGCCTTCTCGCTGTCCCTCTACAGCGGCCAGATGTGCACCACCCCACAGAACTTCCTGATTCCGCGCGACGGCATCGCGACAGACGCCGGCCACAAGTCGTACGACGAGGTGGTCGGCGACCTGGCGGCCTCGGTGGGCGGACTGCTCGGCGACGACGCCCGGGCGAACGCCCTGCTGGGCGCGCTCGTCAATCCCGATGTGAAGGGCCGCCTGGACGGCGCGGCGGGTCTCGGTGAAGTGGCGCTTCCCTCGCGGAAGATCACCAATCCGGAGTTCCCGGACGCCGTCGTGCGCACGCCGGTGATCGTCAAGCTCGACGGTGCCAAGCCGGACACCGAGGCGGTCTATCTGACCGAGTGCTTCGGCCCGGTGTCGTTCGCGGTCGCCCTGGACTCGACCGCGGACTCGCTGGAGCTGCTGCGGCGCACGGTCCGCGACCAGGGCGCGATGACGGTGGGTGCCTACACCACCTCACCGGAGACGGAGCGCGCGATCGAGGACGTCTGCCTGGACGAGTCGGCGCAGCTCTCGCTGAACCTGACGGGCGGGGTCTACGTCAACCAGACGGCGGCCTTCTCGGACTTCCACGGCTCGGGCGGCAACCCCGCGGCGAACGCGGCCCTGTGCGACGGCGCCTTCGTATCCAACCGCTTCCGGGTGGTGGAGGTCCGCCGCCAGGCCTGAGAAAAGCTCCGTGCCGCGGGCCCCGGCCGACCGGGGTCCGCGGCACGGGAGGCACCGGTCAGCGGGCGTGGGGGGCCGGAGAATGGCTCGTCCTCCTAGGGCGACGGGATCTGCGCGTGCCGCTGTACCCAGGCGTGCATGGCGATCGCCGCGGCCGCTCCCGCGTTGATCGACCGCGTCGAGCCGAACTGGGCGATGGAGCACACCATCGACGCGTGCTCGCGAGCCTGTTCGGTGAGACCCGGGCCCTCCTGCCCGAAGAGCAGCACACAGCGGCGCGGCAGCTCGGTCCTCTCCAGCGGCACCGCACCCGGCAGGTTGTCGATGCCGATGATCGGGAGTTCCTCAGCGGCGGCCCACGCGGTCAGCGATGCCGTGTCCGGGTGGTGCCGCACATGCTGATACCGGTCGGTGACCATGGCACCGCGCCGATTCCAGCGCCGCCTGCCCACGATGTGGATCTCGCGCGCCAGGAAGGCGTTGGCGGTCCGTACCACCGAGCCGATGTTGAAGTCGTGGCCCCAGTTCTCCACGGCCACATGGAAGCCGTGCCGCCGTGTGTCCAGGTCGGCGACGATCGCCTCACGCGTCCAGTACCGGTACGGGTCGACCACATTGCGGCGGTCGCCGTTGGCCAGGAGGTCGGCGTCGTAGTGCTCGCCCTCCGGCCACGGCAGCGGATGGGGGCCGACGCCGACCTCGGGCCCGAAGCCCTCGTCGTACTGCAGCGGATCGTGATCGTCGTGGATCGCATCTCGGGTGGTGCTCACCCGACGAGCGTACGGGGCTGCTCCGGACTCTCCTGCCGCTGCTCCGGTACGGCGGGCGCCCGCGAGAACAGGCGGTCCCGGCCCCGGACGACCCGCGCGCCGAGCCAGACCAGGAACGCGGTCGGCAGGAAGACGGCGTCGGCGGCGATCATCGCCAGCGAGAAGAACGGCAGTC
This sequence comes from Streptomyces sp. NPDC096193, assembly GCF_040302905.1. NCBI lineage: Bacteria > Bacillati > Actinomycetota > Actinomycetes > Kitasatosporales > Streptomycetaceae > Streptomyces > Streptomyces sp. NPDC096193. Next base: position 177,297 of record NZ_JBEOSJ010000005.1, read on the forward strand.
CGAGCAGCAAGGCGATGCCGGCGTGCTCCAGCATCATGGCCGCGAGCAGGACGTTCTTGACGCGCCGGTTGAAGAGCGTGAAGGGGAAGGCGACCTGCACGACGACCGTGCCGTACGTCAGCACCATCACCATCAGTCCGCCCGAGGCCAGCAGATCGGACAGCGCGGGCCACGGGGTGAAGTAGTCGAGCTTGAGCGGGTAGTAGAGCGCGGTGCCGTCCTGCCAGCGCGAGCCCTGGATCTTGTACCAGCCGGCGGTGGCGTAGATCAGACAGACCTCGGCCATGATCACCACAAGCCCGGCGTTGTGGGCAAAATTGGCGAGAGCGTCCAGCAGAATGCGCGGCTCACCCCGCGGGGCTCGCCGGTTCGCCATCCACCAGAGCCCCTGGCCCACCCACAGCACCCAGAGCAGCAGCAGGATGAACCAGCCGGTCTCGTTCAAGAAGGTAGCGATGACCAGGCCGGTTCCCAGCACGGTCCACAGAAGCGGGCCGACCCGGTCGGTCTGCTGCACCGCGGGCATCGGCGCCTCGGGCATCCGCGCCCCGGCCTCCGGTACCCCGGACTCCCGCGACCCCGATTCCCGCTCCGTGGCACGGGCGGCGCGGCGCGCGTCCAGGGACCAGACCTGACCGCAGCGCGTCACGACCAGGTAGATGGCCATCAGATGGATCACGTTGTCGCCGCCGTCGCCCATGAAGATCGAACGGTTCTGGAGCGACAGGACGCCGATCATGAACAGCGCGGACATGGTGCGGGTCCGCCAGCCCACCATCAGCAGGGCGCTGGACAGTACGGCCACGGCATAGACGACTTCGAACCAGAGAGTGCTGTCCGACCACATGAGCGCCGTGAAGGCGTCGTTGCCGGAGATGAGCCGGCGGCCCATCTCCCAGCTCCACGGCCCCTGGGGTCCGTACATCTCGTGGCGGTTGGGCAGCTCGCGCAGCAGGAACAGCAGCCAGGTGGCGGCGAATCCGATCCGCACGACGGCCGTCTGGTACGGCCCGAAAGCCGTGGCGGTGACGCGCTGGACGAATCCGCCGTTCCCGCGCTCGGAAGCGTCGCTCACCGGTCCGCCTCCGTACGACCGTTGTCGACTCCCCCGGGCAGATCGGCCGCGGTGACGGTCCACCACGGCAGGACCCGGAACTGCGGGCGGAGATCGATCTTCTCGTTGCTCCAGTCCGGAGCCTTGACCGCGCTGGTCGACGACCTGAGCTGGATGCGCTCGACCTCTCCGCCGACGTCGTGCCGTTCGAGGCGGGCCATCACCAGCCGGCGAACGTAGCTCTCGGACAGCCGGCCGCGCAGGCCGCTGGAACGGTTCTTGTCGTCGTGCGAGTTGATGTAGAAGTCCCAGGCCCTGCGCAGCGCGTTCTGCTGGGTGTGGCTGGGGAGAAGGTTGCCGCGGATCGCGTCGCCGTCCTCGGCGCTCAGATCGATCCAGCCGGTGCTCCTGCGGTCGCCGTCGGGGGTGGTGACCTCGGCCTTCACCTGGACGGCGACGTTCTGCTGGAGCGGATTGGGGGCGAAGAGCTTCCAGTTCTGCTCGAACTCCGGATAGATCCAGGCGTCGATCGCCTTGCCGTACTCCTTGCTCGCCGTGTTGGACGGGGCGACGTGCAGAAACACCATCGCCACATGGACGCCGGCGAGCACGGCTATGAGGGCGAGCGAGACGGCCACGGCGACCTGGTAGGGCAGCGAGAGCGCCGCGATACCGCGGGTGGGGGCGTCGGGATCGAGCCGCACGGAGGCCGGGTCCCCGTCCGGGTCCGGGGCCGGGTCCGCCCCCGGGCACGGGTCCGGGGCCGCGTCCGGCGGGAAGGGGTCCTCGTGCGGGGTCCCGCTCCGGGGCCCGGGCACGGCGGCTGCCGCGGACTCCGCGGCCTGCGGGGTCTCACCCCGGGAGGTCGGCGACGGACCGTCCTCGGAAGCGGGGAGCGGGCCCTGGCCCTGGTCCTGGTCCTGGCCCTGGTCCTGGTCCTGGTCCGGCAAACGGTCCCCGGCCCCCTCCGAAGCGCGCTGGGACCCGTCCGACGCCTGCGCGGCCTGCCTCACCGGCCGGAAGGCGCGCTCCGGCGGCACCGCGGAGCCCCTGCTTGCGGCGCCTTCGGCGTCCTCGTCGTTGTAGGAGTCCATCCCGCCCCCGGTCCCCTTCGGCGCACTCGGTCATCCACAGGGTTGACACCTTAAGGCCCGTCGACTCACCATTGAAGTCAATGAACCGAACGATCGGTCGGTAGGGGGCCCGGATGACGGCAGTGACTGCGGATGGCTACGAGGCGGTATTCGACGCTGCCGTGGCTGCCGACGAGCGCATCGAGCCGCGCGACTGGATGCCCGAGGCCTACCGGGCGACGCTGGTCCGCCAGATGGCCCAGCACGCCCACTCCGAAATCATCGGCATGCAGCCCGAGGCGAACTGGATCACCCGAGCGCCCTCCCTGCGGCGCAAGGCGATCCTGATGGCCAAGGTGCAGGACGAGGCCGGCCACGGGCTCTACCTCTACAGCGCCGCCGAGACGCTGGGGACCAGCCGCGACGAGCTCCTCGACAAGCTCCACGCCGGCCGTCAGAGGTATTCGTCGATCTTCAACTACCCGACGCTGACCTGGGCCGATGTCGGCGCGATCGGCTGGCTGGTGGACGGCGCCGCGATCACCAACCAGGTGCCGCTGTGCCGCTGCTCCTACGGTCCGTACGCCCGCGCGATGGTCCGGATCTGCAAGGAGGAGTCCTTCCACCAGCGCCAGGGGTTCGAGCTGCTGCTCACCCTGTCGCAGGGGACACCGGCGCAGCACGACATGGCGCAGGACGCCGTGAACCGTTGGTGGTGGCCGTCGCTGATGATGTTCGGCCCGCCGGACGACGAGTCGTCGCACTCGGCGCAGTCCATGGCCTGGAAGATCAAGCGCCATTCGAACGACGAGCTGCGCCAGCGCTTCGTGGACATCTGCGTTCCGCAGGCCGAGACACTGGGCCTGAGCCTCCCGGACCCCGATCTGCGCTGGAACGAGGAGCGCGGGCACCACGACTTCGGCGCGATCGACTGGACCGAGTTCCAGAACGTCCTCAAGGGCAACGGCCCCTGCAACGAAGAGCGGCTCACCCAGCGTCGCCAGGCGCACGAAGAGGGCGCCTGGGTCCGGGATGCGGCCGCCGCGTACGCCGAGAAGCATCAGTCACAGCAGGCGAAGCCCCAGGAGGCGACGGCATGAGCGGTTCGACCGGCTGGCCCCTGTGGGAGGTCTTCGTACGCTCCCGCCGCGGCCTCTCCCACACCCACGCGGGCAGCCTGCACGCCCCGGACGCCGAGATGGCCCTCCGTAACGCCCGGGATCTCTACACCCGGCGGAACGAAGGCGTGTCCATCTGGGTCGTGCCCTCCACAGCGATCACGGCGTCCTCGCCGGACGAGAAGGACCCCTTCTTCGAGCCGTCCGCCGACAAGCCGTACCGCCACCCGACCTTCTACGAGATCCCGGACGGGGTGAAGCACCTGTGACCACCACGGCGAACGCCGCGGCACTCGCCCTCGGCGACGACGCGCTCGTGCTATCGCACCGGCTGGGGGAGTGGGCGGGCCACGCACCCGTGCTGGAGGAGGACGTCGCCCTCGCGAACATCGCGCTGGACCTTTTGGGCCAGGCGCGCGTCCTGCTGTCCCTCGTCGGCGACGAGGACGACCTGGCCTATCTGCGCGAGGAGCGGGCTTTCCGCAACCTCCAGCTGGTGGAGCAGCCGAACGGCGACTTCGCCCACACCATCGCCCGCCAGCTCTACTTCTCCGTCTACCAGCGGCTGCTGTACGGGCAGCTCGCTGCCGGGGACGGCGAGTTCGCAGGGCTCGCGGCGAAGGCCGTCAAGGAAGTCGAGTACCACCAGGACCATGCCGAGCAGTGGACGCTGCGGCTCGGTGACGGTACCGAGGAAAGCCACGAGCGCATGCAGCGGGCCTGTCAGTCGCTGTGGAAGTTCACGGGCGAGATGTTCGAGCCGGTCGAAGGACTGGACGTCGACCAGCAGGCGCTGGAGGCGCGCTGGCTGGAGACGGTGACGGACGTCCTCACCCGCGCGACGCTCACCGTGCCCGAGGGGCCGAGGGTCGGCGCATGGGCGGCGGGCGCAGGGCGTCAGGGACTGCACACGGAGTCGTTCGGCCGGATGCTCGCCGAGATGCAGCATCTGCACCGCAGCCACCCGGGGGCGTCATGGTGACCGGCGCCCACCTCACCGCGGACCGCCGCACCGACGCCGACCGGGCCGCCACGTCAGCCCGGCCCGCTGCCGCCCACCGGACGGCGAGCGAGCCGAAGGCCGGTGACGACAGCCGGCTCGAGGCCGAGCTGCGCAGGCTGGCCGGCTCCGTGCCCGACCCGGAGCTTCCCGTGGTCACGCTGGAGGAGCTCGGTGTCCTGCGCGGGGTCCAGATCCTCGGCCCGGGGCGCGTCGAGGTGGAACTCACCCCGACGTACACCGGCTGCCCGGCGATCGAGGCCATGACGACGGACATCGAGCAGGTGCTGCACGATCACGGCGTCGCCGAGGTCTCGGTCGTCAAGGTCCTCTCCCCGGCCTGGTCGACGAACGACATCAGCGCGGAGGGCCGGCGCAAGCTGGCCGAGTTCGGGATAGCGCCGCCGCGGCCACAGCCTGCTGAGGGCCCGATCCCGCTCACCCTCTCGGTGCGTTGCCCGCACTGCGGATCCACCGACACCGAGCTGCTGAGCAGGTTCTCCTCCACCGCGTGCAAGGCGCTGCGCCGCTGCGTCGACTGCCGTGAACCGTTCGACCACTTCAAGGAGTTGTAGATGTTCCATCCGCTCCGGGTCAGCGAGGTCGAACAGCTCACGGACGACTCGGTCGCGGTCACCTTCCAGGTGCCGCCCGAGCTGTGCGAGACCTTCCGCCACACCCCCGGCCAGCATCTGGCGCTGCGCCGGCTGGTGGGGGACGAGGAAATCCGCCGTACGTACTCGATCTGCGCCGTCGCCTCTCCCCCCGGCACCGATCCGGTGCTGCGTGTGGGCATCCGCCTGGTCGACGGAGGTGACTTCTCGACGTACGCGCTCAAGGAGCTCGCCGTGGGCGACACGGTGGAGGTGATGCCCCCGATGGGCCGCTTCCTGCTCGAACCGCGGCCCGGATACTTCGCCGCGGTCGTCGGCGGCAGCGGCATCACTCCGGTGCTGTCGATGGCGGCCACGCTGCTGGCCCGGGAGCCGGAAGCCCGGTTCTGTCTGATCCGCAGCGACCGGACCGTGGCGTCGACGATGTTCCTGGACGAGGTGGCGGACCTCAAGGACCGTTTCCCCGACCGCTTCCAGCTGGTCACCACCCTGTCCCGGGAGGAGCAGCAGTCGGGTCTGCCGTCCGGACGGCTCGACCGGGAACGGCTGACCGCCCTGTTGCCGTCCCTGCTCCCGGTGGCGGATGTGGAGGGCTGGTTCCTGTGCGGCCCCTTCGGCCTGGTCCTGGGCGCCGAGCGGGCACTGCGTCAGCTCGGTGTCGACCGGAGCCGTATCCACCAAGAGATCTTCCATGTGGACGACGGCTCGGCGCCCACCGCCGAGCCGATGAGCGCTCCCGCGCACGCCTCGCTGACGGCGACCCTGGACGGCCGGTCCGGCAAGTGGCCCGTGCAGGACGGGGAATCGCTGCTGGAGACCGTGCTGCGCAGCCGTGCGGACGCCCCGTATGCGTGCAAGGGCGGTGTCTGCGGCACCTGTCGTGCCTTCCTGGTCTCGGGTGAGGTCCGGATGGACCGCAACTTCGCGCTGGAGCCCGAGGAGACCGAGGCGGGTTATGTCCTGGCCTGCCAGTCCCATCCGGCCACAGCGGAAGTGGAGCTCGACTTCGACCGCTGACCCCATCGGAAACCCGCCCCGCCGGTGACCCGTAGCACCGGAAACCCGCCCCGCCGGTGACCCGTAGTACCGGGGCCCCGTCCCGCCGGTGACCCGTAACGCCGGGGACCCGACATCGCCCGCGTTGCCGAGCTGTGTTCATTTTCAGGAACCTGTTCTATCTTGACGACCCGTCAGATGTGAACTGCGGAACTGAACCTGGTAAGCGGCTCATGCACCGCCGGCGTGTGGGAGGACAGGGCAGTGGACTTCACCTTCACCGAGGAGCAGCAGGCGGCCGTCGAGGCTGCGAAAGCGGTGTTCTCGGGTGTCGCGCCCGACGGCGTGCCGAGCCCCGCGCTCACCGCGGGCGCGGTGGCCGACGACTTCGACCGGCCGCTGTGGGCCAAGCTCGCGGACGCCGACCTGCTGAGTCTGGTGGTGTCACCGGAGTACGGCGGAGCAGGTCTCGACCCCATCGCCCTCTGTCTGGTGCTGCGCGAGTCGGCCAGGGTGCTGGCCCGGGTACCTCTGCTGGAGACGAGCGCGGTCGCCATGGCCGTGGAGCGTTACGGCAGCGCCAGGTTGAGGGACGAGATCCTCCCTCGGGTCGGCCGCGGTGAACTGGTCATCACCGTGGGAGCCAACGGCCGTACGGGACACGACCCGGCCGAACTCGCTGTCACGGCGCGGCGGGACATCGGCCTGGAGGCCGGTCGGGACACCGGCCGGGGAGGCGGTTGGCTGCTCGACGGTGTGCAGTCAGGTGTCCCCTGGGCGCACTCGGCCGACCGCATCGCCGTACCGGCGCACACACCCGACGGGCAGGCAGTCCTGGCGCTGATCCCCCGGACCCGCGACGGCATGGTGCCGGCCGAGCAGATCTCCACCAGCGGCGAGCGGTTCGCCGAGATCACGCTGGATTCCGTACGGGTCGACGCTTCCGAGCTGATCGATGCCGAAGGTGCCTGGGAGTGGCTGCGCCACCTGCTGACCACCGGCACATGCGCGCTGTCGCTCGGTCTCGGCGAGGGCGTACTGGCCATGACGAGCGCCTACACCGGCAAACGGGAACAGTTCGGCTTCCCCGTCGCCACCTTCCAGGCCGTCGCCGTGCAGGCGGCCGACCGGTACATCGACCTGCGGGCGATAGAGGTGACGCTGTGGCAGGCGGCCTGGCGGCTCACGCCCGCCCGGGGCAGCGCCGGTGTCGGCGGTCCGCTGCCCGTGGCCGGCGATGTCGCCGTGGCGAAGATCTGGGCCTCGGAGGGGGTGCGCCGGGTCGTCCAGACCGCTCAGCATCTCCACGGCGGCTTCGGCGCCGACACCGACTACCCGCTGCACCGCTATCACGCCTGGGCCAAGCAGCTCGAACTCTCCCTCGGCCCCGCAGCGGCCCATGAGGAGGCCCTGGGCGACCTGCTGGCCGCCCATCCCCTCGGCTAGACCCACAGCAGACGAGCGCCTGGCCCCGCACCCCCAGAGGCAGGCCAGGGCTCAGCAGAGGAGCTTCAGAGGACGAACGCCGGCGATCCGTTGTCCGTGACCATCGGGCGCCCGGCGCCGTCCCAGGCGAGCATCCCGCCCTCGACGTTCACCGCATCGATCCCCTGCTGCACCAGGTACTGGGTGACCTGCGCCGACCGGCCGCCGACCCGGCACATCACATACGCCCGGTGTCCCTCGCTGACGGCCTCGGTCACCTCGCCGAACCGCGAGACGAAGTCGCTTATCGGCACATGCAGCGCGCCTTCGACATGCCCGGCCGCCCACTCGTCGTCCTCCCGGACGTCCAGCACCAGGCCGTCGGCCGGCACGGTCGCGACGTCCACCGACGGCAGCGGGGCGAAATTCATGAGTCATGCCTTCTCTCGTACGTACGCGGCGGGAGGTCGCGGCCGGAATCGGAATATGGACAGCCTCGAAAAACCTACTCCACCAACCCGGCCAGTTCCCGTTCGCGCTCGGCGACCTGTGCGAGCAGCTGCTCGGCGATCTCCTCCAGCAGCCGGTCCGGGTCCTCGGGAGCCATCCGGAGCATGGCGCCGATCGCGCTCTCCTCCAGCTCATGGGCCACGGCGGCAAGGAGCTCCTTGCGCTGTGAGAGCCATTCCAGCCGGGCGTAGAGCTCCTCGCTCTCGCTGAGCCGGGCCTCGGGCACGGGCCCGGCCGCCCACTCGTCGGCGAGCTCGCGCAGCCGGCCCACGTCCCCCAGCGCGTAGGCGGCGTTCACGCGGGTGATGAACTCCTCCCGCCGGGCACGCTCCGTCTCCTCCTGCGCCAGGTCCGGGTGTGCCTTGCGTGCCAGCTCGCGGTAGAGCTTGCGGGCCTCCTCGCTCGGCCGCACCCGCTTCGGCGCCCGGACGGGCTGATCGTTGAGCATCGCGGCGGCCTCGGGGGAGAGGCCGTCGGAGTCCATCCAGTCGTGGAAGAGCTCGTCGATGCCGGGCATCGGCATGACCATCGCCCGGGCCTCCTGCGCCTTGCGCAGATCCTCCGGGTCACCGCTCGCCGCGGCCTTGGCCTCGGCGATCTGGGCGTCCAGCTCGTCGAGGCGCGCATACATCGGGCCCAGCTTCTGGTGATGCAGCCGGGAGAAGTTCTCCACTTCCACCCGGAACGTCTCCAGAGCGATCTCGAACTCGATCAGCGCCTGCTCGGCCGCGTACACGGCCTTTTCCAGCCGCGCCTCCGGCCTCGGTGGCACGTGCTGCTCTTCGTCGCTCCGGGCCGTTCGGCCGCCGGGTGCATCCTTGGTCACCCGGCCAGCCTACGGGCGCGGTGCAGCCCGCTGTCACACGCCCAGCTCAGCGGCTATCCGTCCGCTCTTGATCGCCGCCAGCAGCTCCTCGTGATCCGCTTCGGTGCGGTCGGCGTAGAGCATCGCGAAGCCGGCCACGGCCTCGTCCAGCTCCTCGTTCTTGCCGCAGTAGCCGGCGAGGAGCCTCGGGTCGGCGCTGTGGGAGTGGGCCCGGGCCAGCAGCGCGCCGGTCATCCGCCCGTAGTCGTCGAACTGGTCGGCGGTGAGCGCGGTGGGGTCCACGCTGCCCTTGCGGTTCCTGAACTGCCGTACCTGGAAAGGCCGTCCGTCGACCGTCGTCCACCCCAGCAGGATGTCGCTGACCACCTGCATACGCTTCTGTCCGAAGACCACCCGACGGCCCTCGTGCTCCACCTCCGGCACCTCGAAGCCGGCGGCCTCCAGACACGGCAGCAACGCCGAGGGCCGGGCCTCCTTCACCTGGAGCACCAGCGCCTCACCGCGGTGGTCGAGGAGCAGCACCACGTACGAACGGGTGCCGACACTTCCCGTGCCCACCACACGGAAGGCGACATCGTGGATCTCGTAGCGCGCGAGCAGCGGCAGGCGGTCCTCCGACACCGTGCCGAGGTACTCCTCCAGTGACGCGGCGACCGCTGCGGCCTCCGCGTCGGGCACCCGCCGCAGCACCGGAGGCGCGTCCACGAAGCGACAGGTCTCGCCGCCATCCTCGGACACCCCTTCCGTCGCTTTGGCCGCGAACCGCGCGCTGGTGTTCTTCCGCGCCTTCTCCGAGACGCGCTCCAGGGTGCCGACGAGGTCGCGTGCGTCCGTGTGGGAGACGAGCTCCTCGTCCGCGATGGCGTTCCAGGCGTCCAGCACGGGCAGGCGCGCCAGCAGGCGCATGGTGCGCCGGTAGGCGCCCACGGTGTCGAAGGCGGCAGCACGACAGACGTCCTCGTCGGCTCCGGCGACGCGCGCCGCCAGCACCAGCGAGACGGCGAGCCGCTTGAGGTCCCACTCCCAGGGGCCGACGACGGTCTCGTCGAAGTCGTTGAGGTCCATGACCAGGTTCCCGCGGGCGTCGCCGTAGATGCCGAAGTTCGCCGCGTGGGCGTCGCCGCACAGCTGGGCGCTCACTCCGGTGACCGGGGTGCCCACGAGGTCGTGAGCCATCAGCCCGGCGGAGCCGCGAAGAAAGGCGAACGGTGATGCGGCCATCCGCCCCACCCGTATCGGCGTCAGCCCCGGAACCCGGCCCCGGCTGGACTCCTCGACGGCAGCGACCGCGTCCGGCCGGTCCACCGCCAGCACCAGCGAGTCGTGCGAGGAGCGAGGGACCCGATCACGCAGCGCCTTGCCCTCCTGCTTGGGCGACCGCGTGGCCGGTGCGACACCGGTGACGCCCTGACCGCCCTTGCGCCGGGCGAAGCCGGGCACCACCGGGATGCGGCCTCCGCCCTTGGCGCTGGACGTCCCCGCCGACTCCGGCCCCAGTCCGCTGGTGTCCATCCGCTGCACCGTCTCTGCGTCGCCCATGGCGTCCTGCCCCCGTCGTCCCGAACCTGCACAACATCAACTGCCATTGACCGTACCGCCGCGTACCGACGGACGTCTGCCCCTGTGGATAACCCCGGAAAGACTCCACAGCCTGCGACGATCACCACCCGGGCCGCTGCCCGGGCGTCCCGTGGTCCGGCGAGGCGGCCGTCCGGCGCATCGCGCGTTGTACCGTGCAACTGAAGGCGAGGAGGGCGGCATGTCACGCGCACGGGACAGCTCCATCGACACCATTCAGCGCGAGCTGACGGCCTTCGCCCGACGGGCGCGCGCGGCGGCCGCCCGTCTCCATCCCGAGCTGCCGTTCGTCTCGTACACCTTGCTGTCGCACATCCATGATCAACAGGGCTGCCGGGCGACCGACCTCGCGTCGCACTACATGCTCGACAAGTCGACGGTCAGCAGGCAGGTTTCGGCACTGGAGAAACTCGGTCTGATCGAGCGCAGAGCAGATCCGGCGGACCACCGCGTCCAGGTCCTGCACCCCACCGCCGCGGGATCCGCCGCGCTCGCCTCCACGCACGCCAGCCGCCAGGCCGCCTACCAGGAGCGTCTGGCCGACTGGCCGGCCGAGGATCTCGACCGTTTCGCCGACTACCTCCTGCGCTACAACTCCGCCGCCGAGGGGCCGCGGCAGCACTGATCCGCACGGCCGGGGGACAGGACCGCAGAACAGGGCACCCCGAAACGCGACTAGCAGGTCCCCGCTTCTCGATCCCCCGGCAGATGCTCGTCGGCCCAGCGGCCGAGTTCCTTGAGGGCGGGCTCCATCGCGGCTCCGGCCGCCGTCAGCCGGTACGCCACCCGCAGCGGCGGTCCTTCGTCGACCTCCCGCACGACCAGCCCCGCGGCCGCCAGCTCGGCCAGCCGGTCGGAGAGCATCCGTTCGCTGATGCCAGGGATCGCCCGGCGCAGCTCCGCGAAGTGCACGGCGCGCTGCATCAGCACGGAGACGATCGGCCCGGTCCACCGCTTGCCGAACAGCCCGAAGACACGTGCGATCCCCCCGTCGACCCGCCTGCAAGCCTCTTCGCTGTGTTCCGCCATGTCTCCAGACTACTGCGCGGAAACTAGGCACTTATGAAAAGTAAGCTACTATGCTATCCATACGTACGCACAGATTCTCAGCTGCCCCCTTTATGGAGAACCTCATGGCCACGCTGCTGCACCTCGACTCCGCTCTCTTCCCCCAGGGATCTGCCTCCCGCGAGATCACCGCCGCCTTCGTGCAGGCCTGGCAGGAGCAGCACCCGGACGGCACGGTCATCTACCGTGACCTCGCCGCAACTCCCCTGCCCCACCTGGACATCGCCGCCGTCTCCGCCGGGATCGAGAACGAACTGCGCGCGGAACTCGCCGCCGAACTGGAGTCGGCCGACGCCGTCCTCATCGGCGCGCCCATGTACAACTTCACGATCCCGTCCACCCTCAAGGCATGGCTGGACCACGTGATCATCGTGGGCCACAACGCCGGCACCCCTGACGGCCCGGTGGCCGGCACCCCGGTCACGGTGGTCGCCAGCCGCGGTGGCTCGTACGCCCCCGGAACACCGCGCGAGGACTTCGAGTTCGTGCAGAACTACCTGGAGAAGGTGTTCACCGGCATGCTCGGCGCCACGGTCGACTTCATCGTTCCGGAAATGACGCTGGCCCGTTCCAAGCCGGAGATGACGGAGTTCATTCCGCTCGCCGACGCGTCGAAGACCAAGGCGCTCGACGAGGCCGCGGAGAAGGGCAAGACGCTGGCCGCGCGTTTCGCTGCCTGATCAGCCCCGGAACAAGGCCGGGACGGGGCGCCCGGACGTCGGGCTCATCGGACGTTTCACGTGAAACGGTCAGCGCGGATGTTCCACGTGAAACGTCGGTGCCCGCCCAAGCGACCCCGGCGGGCACAGCGCGCAGCAACACCCGCCGAAGCGCCCCCGCCGGCCCCATCCCGCACGCAACAACCGGTCGCCCAACAGCTCACACGGCCATCAGTCGTCGACAGCTCAAGCGGCACCAGTCGTCCGACACCTCACGCGCCCAGACCCACGCCTGGCACCCGGCAGCTCAGCCGCCTAGCCCCGCATCCCGCGCCAGCAGCGCCGCCTGCACCCGGTTTTCGCACTCCAGTTTCGCGAGAATCCGGCTGACGTAGGTCTTCACCGTGGCCTCACTCATATGCAGCCGCTTCCCGGCGTCCGCATTGGACAGCCCCTCACCCAGCAGCGCCAGTACCTCGTGCTCCCGGGTGCTCAGCCCAGCCACCCGGGCTCGCGCCTCCTCGCTGCGCGCAACCGCCCTCCCGGACGCCAGCTGGTCGACCACGTGCCGCGTCGCACCGGGGGAGAGGTACGCGTCACCTGCGGCAGCGGCTCGTACGGCTCCGATCAGCTCCGCGGGCGCGGTGTCCTTCAGCAGAAATCCGGCACCGCCGGACTCCAACGTCCGCAGGACGTTGTCCCGTTCACCGAAGGTCGTCAGCACGATGACCCGCGCCGCCGGGACCGCCCTGCGCAACTCCCCCACCGCCGTGAGGCCGTCCATGACAGGCATCTGGATGTCGAGCAGCACCACGTCGGCGCCGTGCGCCCGTGTCATGTCGACGGCCTCGCGTCCGTTCGCCGCCTCGGCCACGACCTGGATGCCGGGGTCCGACGTCAGAATCATCCGGATTCCCGCCCTGATCAGCGGCTCGTCATCCGCGATGACGACCCGGATCGGCACTCCGGGCACCCCCGCCGGCCCCATCCCGTCCACTTCCCACCCGCCCGTATCCGCCGGCCGACGTCGAACACGGCCCACCGACTCACACCCGCCGCACGACACCTACCGCACGACACCTACCGAGCGGCACCCACCACCGGGCACCTACCATCCGGCACCTACCGGCCCCGCCCCATGCGACGTGCACCCACCGACGGGCATCCACCACCCGGCACCTGCCGGCCACGCCACACGGCGCGCGTCGCAGGCCCCGAACCTACCGACCGACCTCGTACGCCTTCTTCTCGATCAGCTTGCCGTCCCGGAAGCAGAACCGGAACACCGGCTCGGTCTCCATGGTGTCCCCCACCTCCGAGGACATGAGCACCAGGCACTCGGAGCCCTCGGGCTCCTTCGGGCCCTTCCCACTCAGGCCCGTGGTCATGATCGAGTCCCCGGGCGGCAGCCGGTCCCGCACCGCGTCCTCGCCGTCCCCGATCCGCACGCTCCTGTACTCGGCCGGGTCGATCATCCCCTCGTCCATCGAGCCCACGAGGAAGAACAAGCCGAAGATCGCGGCGGCCCCGAGCACCAACAGGGCCGCCAGGGTGATCCCGCACCCTATGGCGATACCGCCGACCCTGCTCCGTCCCTCGACGCCCGGGAAGGTCAACTGCCCGCCGGGGTAAGCCCATTGACCGCTTCGGTGCCCTACCTGCCGGGTGCCCACGGGAAGCCGCTCGGTGACGCTCCAGTCCATGACCGGAACCCCGTCGTCGTAGACAACCCGCGACGACTGCTGATGGAAGTCGTCCTCGGCGGCGAGGAGCGGCGTGGCCTCGACCACGCCGTACGGGAGCATCCCCGCCACCCGGAAGCCGCCGCCGCTCGCCGGACCGGCATGGACGATCCCGCCCACCAGCCTCGCCCGCTCACGCAGCCCGGTGAGCCCCTGCCCGCCGCTGACGACCGCGCCCCGGGCCGCCGTGTCCACCGGCCCGCTGACGATCTCCACGACGAGGGAGTCCGGCTCGTAGCGCAGCTCCACGTCGATCCGGGCGCCGGGAGCATGCTTGTACGCGTTAGTCAGCGCCTCCTGCGCTATGCGGTAGGCGGCATGGTCGGCCGCAGCCGCGAGCGGCCGCTCGTCGCCTGCGCGACGCAGCCGCACCTCGTTCCCCGCGGCCCTGGCGGCCTCGACGAGTCCCTCGATGCCGGCAGTCCCCCGCGTGACGCGCCCCGAGTCGTCCACCGGCGCCGACGGAGCCTCGACCCCGTCCCGCAGGATGCCGACGACCTCGCGCAGCTCGTGCATGGCGGTCACGGACGCGTTCCGCAGCACGCCGACCGCTTCCCGCTGTTGCGGGGTGAGCTGCGGATCCACCTCCAGCGCCCCCGTGTGCACCGAGATCAGCGCCAGCTGGTGTCCGAGGCTGTCGTGCATGTCCTGGGCTATGCGCTGGCGCTCCATCAGCCGGGCCTGTCCGGCGACCATGGCCCGCTCGCGCAGCAATTGCGCGTTGCGCTCCTGGAGCGCGTGCAGCAGGGTCCGCCGCTGGGTCCAGTAGCGGCTGGCGAGTCCGGGCACGAGCGTCGTCGCGAGGAAGTACAGCGTGGAGAGCAGCACCAGGGTGAGAGTCGCCGACGGGGACCAGCCGTCCAGCAGCGTGGTGCCGATGAAGAGGGCGTACGCCACGGTGAACGCCGCCATCACCCGCCCGGCACCGACGATCCTGCGTCCCGCCGACCAGCCGACGATCAGCAACAGCGGCGCGAAGCCGCTCACCAGCGGCGCGAGGACCGCGGTGACGAGCAGTACGGGTGTGGGCATCCGGCGCCGCAGCAGCGAGAGCAGCGTGGCCGCGGCATCGACGGCGAGCAGCCGTGCTCCCTCGCTGCCCATCAACTCTTCGGTACCGGCCACCATGACGCCCAGCACCAGCCCGAGGACCACCTCGCCGGCCGTCCGCCGCGGCGACCACAGCTCGGGGGCGGCCATCCAGGACCAACCCGCCCGGACACCGGCCCGGATTTTCGTCGACGCGTTCACGACGGCACCCTAGAGAATCCCGCGCCACGCCCACGCCCCACTTTGGTCGCGGACGGGAGCGACGAACGTCGCACAGTCGCGTATCCCACACCTGCCGGCGGCTTCCGACCACGGATCCGGCCCGCCCTCGATCACGACGCCGACCGCCCTCGACCACGAAGCCGATCGCGCAGCGAGCCGCCGAGCAGGGAGCCGAGCACGGCAGTCCAGGCAGCAGTCCGGGACGCGAAGAAGCCCCGTAGGTCGATGACCTACGGGGCTTCCATCTGTTCTGTGGGGAACCGACGAAATGCTCTGATCAGGCGCCTTGCGCCAGCTCTCACAGGTCGTTTCCCGCGATCTCGAAGATCATTTCCCCCGGCCCTGCCCGCGGGGCTGACCGGAGCTTCCACTCCTCTGGCTCGAAGACGGACGACGCTGCACTCATTGCCGACGATCCGCCGGCACTCAGCGTCCCGAAGCGCCCGCCCCTCAAACGTGCCCAGCCATATCGACCAAGGGAAATCGGCAGCGAACCATGCTCGAGTCTGCGGGATAGGGCCACAAGGCGATGTCGGTGTCGGTACGCTCCGTAAGGCGTAGGTTGCCCGCTGAGGACACGAGAGGCCCCCATTTGAGCGCCAACGCCATATGCGCGACCTGTCGGCAGGCTGTCGCTATCGACAAAGCTGGCTGTTTCGTCCCGCATCATCGCCGCGATAGCCCGTTCCAGTGCTACGCCTCCGGAATGCCGGCCTCCGAAGCGCTCGCAACCAGAAGCAAACGATCAACAGTACCGGGCCGCGCATTCCGCGCGAAGCGCTTTACAGCCCCAGCACCATCCTTCCTTGAGCCGCCGGTGTGGCTCCCTACGTGGGACGGTCAGCACTTACCGTCGATCGCACTTCCGGCCACTGGCCCAGTGGGTATCTGGCTTCCACGGCGCACCAATTGGGAGCATGAAGCGCGGATCATTGACTATGCCGGGAGCCCGCCCGAGTGGAATGGGCACCGAGGATGCTGGACGGTCCCTAACCGACGCTTCCTTCACCTGACCGGGCAGTTGCTGGCCAGAAACCAACGCATCGTGGTCGGTCGGGAATTCAATCCCCGTGAAGCCTGCACATCGAGCTGCAAGAACGCGAGGCTGCCCTACTGCACGTGCTCCTGTAGGGCTAAATACCACGGTGGAGGGCGATGGATGGCGGGCTGGTCGATCCTCGACGAAGTCGACACCGAGCACCAGGGACAGTCGTGGCACTGGATCGTCGTGACATTGGCGCGTTGAGTCTCGGCGCGGAGGCCCGGTCTCCGGACTCACGAGACATAGCTTCCTGATTCGGTGAAGAACAAACAGCTTGGCGACAGTCTGCACCTCGATGCCAGACGTCGCCGCCTCGTGTTTGTGTCGTCGACTGATCAGGCAGACGACTTCGCGCGCCTGGGCCAGCCCTTCGGGGTGCCGATCGTGGAACACTCGTTGGCGAAGTGCACAGCAGCATGGTCATCGACCACAGCACCGTGGCCTCGTGTATGCGGGCAGCGTCTCGTAGTCACGCATCAGACGACGCGAACGCATCAGCATCACGCAGCGGCAGTAGCCTCCGGCCGCCCGCCCCGCCCCTCCAACCAGGGCCGGAACCAGCAGCACCATCCGGACGACCTGCCACTCCGCCTCCGTCATGTCGGAGCCGTAGCACCGGGTAAGGTCCGGCCGGTCTGCCGCATTGCCGCACCTGTGCGCGAGGCAGTCACACGACAGGGAGGACGAGTTGGACTCCAGGTACGCGAGCGCGAAAGTCTGCGACAACAGGGCCTCTGGTAAGAGGTTTGGTTCGCGCCCCCGAACTACCAAGAGTCCCTGCAGTCATGCGTCGGGCCTCACGCGACTACCCCATTAGGAACCCTGTTCGACCAGGCCAGGCCCCAGATCGATAAGCGGATGACATCTGAGTCCCTACACGGTCGGCTGGTCATCAGGCGATCGCCCTCCGCGCCAGTCCGCCTGACCACTACCCTGCGACCGTCCAACTCCCCGCACTGGCGAGGACATCATGCAGCCCACCTGGAACAGCGAACGCCGCCTCACCGCGATCGCACGAGCCGTACTCTCCGTCCCCGCACGTCAGGCCCTCGCAGACAGGCAGCTCGCCCCCGGGCGGACAGTCCTCGACTACGGCTGCGGGCGGGGCGACGACGTGCGCTCCCTCGAGCGACTGGACTGCAGGATTACGGGATGGGACCCGTACTACCGCTCAGAATCGAAGCCGCAGTCGGCCGACACTGTGCTCCTCACCTACGTCCTGAACGTCATCGAGGACCCCGCAGAACGTCGCCACACTCTGTTGCAGGCATGGGAGTTGGCCAACACCGTCCTCATTGTCTCCGCCCGACTCACCTGGGAGAAGTCCAAGGTTCAGGGCGAAGCGTTCAGCGACGGCCTTCTCACCAGCCGACAGACCTTCCAGCACTTGTTCGGCGCCAGCGAACTCCGGAACTATGTAGAAGAGGTCACTGGAACTCGCTGCGTATCCGCTGCTCCGGGCGTCGTCTACGCCTTCAAGGACGATGCCGCGCGCCTGAGCTGCCTCGCGCACCGGATCGTTCCGGATGCCGAGTGGCTCGCCTCTGAAGACACCGCCTCAGCGATCACTGCACTCATTGACCATGTCGAGCGCCGGGGCCGCCCGCCAAGGGTGGAAGAGATGCCGCACAACGTGGCAGAGCTCCTGGCGCATCTGAAGCCCGGCGAGCTGAGGCGGCTGGTCCGCGACTCCGCCGATCCCGCAAAGGTCATCGAAGGAGGCAAGCGCACTACCCTCAACACGCTGCTATTCCTCGCCGTTGAACTCTTCAACGGCCGCGGTCCGTTCAGCAGCCTCCCGTTCAGCGTACAACTGGACGTCCGGGCCTTCTTCTCCTCGTACAAGGAAGCCTGTCAGCGCTCCGACCGGCTTCTCCTCAAGCTCCGGGACGACACGTACGTGCGCGGCGCGATGAACGCCTCAGACGTCGGAAAGTTGACTCCCACTGCCCTCTACGTGCATCGCCGGGCCGTCGACGACATGCCGACCATCCTGCGCCTGTACGAGCACTGTGCCTCGATCGCCGCCGGACGCCCTCAGGAGTGGACGATCGCCAAGCTCAAGCACCAGGGCCGAGGGGTCAGTTGGCTCGACTACCCGGATTTCGACAAGAACCCGCATCCGCGACTTCTCTCCTCGTACCACATCGATCTCCAGACACTCGAGACCTCGCACATGTCATACGCGAACTCGGCGAACCGCCCTTTGCTCCACCGCAAGCACGAGTTCCTGACGCAGGACGACCCCGATGCTCCCCGGTACCAGCGTCTGACAGAAGCTGAGCTGAAGGCTGGCCTCTACGCACACCCGCACATGATCGGGACCGAGAACGGCTGGGAAGCCGAGCTCATCCGCTGTGGCCGTGAACTGCGCGGCCATCGTCTGGTGCGCCGCATGGAAAGCTGACCGCCGGCCGTTTCAGCTAGCCCTCCGGCTGCATGCGTGCAATGGTCTCCGCCAGCTCCTCCGGGCCGAAGTCCGTGACCTGGCCAGGAAACCAGGAAAATCGCAGCCCGTTTGTCGCCACGTCCTCGGGCAGCCCCATCGCCATGAGGACATGACTTGGGGTGTACGAGGCACTGGTGCACGCCGACCCGGTTGCGATGGCGACCTGGTCCTTGAGCCTGACGATCAGCGCTTCGGCGTTGAGCCCGTCAAAGGTTACGTTGAGGATGTGCGGCACGGAGTGCCCCTCGTCGCCGTTGATACGAAAGCGTGTCTTCCCGAGCGCAGCAAGCATGCGCTCCCGCATGTCTGTCGCCTCGCGCTCCCAGCGCTCCCGCCCCTCCTGGAAGATCTTCGCAGCTTCGTAGAGGCCCATGATCAGAGGTACTGGCAGGGTGCCTGGCCGTAGTTTCCGCTCCTGACCTCCACCGAACATGATCGGCTCGAGCGGGATCTTGTCCCACCCACGACGGCGGACGACAAGGGCGCCGATCCCCTTGGGAGCACCGATCTTGTGTCCACTGATACTCATCAGGTCGACGGGCGCCTTCAGATCCTCAGGGACCTTCCCATACCCCTGAGCGGCATCGACGTGGAGGAACGTCTGCGTCTTGCGCAATTCATGCGCAAGCTCAGCCACCGGCTGAATGACACCCGTCTCGTTGTTCACATGCATCAGTGATACGAGCAGCGTGTCGTCCCGCAGCCTCTCCAGCACGGATTCCATTGAAAGGCGACCACTGGGCCCCGGCTTAAGGAATTCCACCTCGAACCCCCTACTTTGCAAGTGCAGCAAGGGCTCAATGACCGCTTTGTGTTCAATCGCAGAGGTAATAATGTGTCGCCGCCCGGACTTCTGCCCATGCGCGGCGAGCCCGAGCAGGGCGATGTTGTTGGACTCGGTGGCACCGCTCGTGAAGATCACCTCTTCAGTCTTGGCTCCGACCGTCCTAGCGATGAACGCGCGCGCCTCGTGGACGCCCTTCTTCGCACGTGCCCCGTACTCGTGGGTGCGACTGCCAGCATTGCCGAAGTCCTCGGTCATCCAGTGGAGCACCATCGCAGCAACCCGCGGCTCCACGCGCGTTGTCGCCGCCACATCCAGATACACCACCACAGCACTCACCCTGCCTTGACCTGATCCCGGATCGACATGTACGTCAAGTCGTTAACGTACACGCGTCTCCCCCCGCCGGGCATGGAGAACCCACACACGTCAACACACGCAGTACGCCGCGTCATCCTCAGCGACACCTCAGCTCGGCGCGCTCGCACGCCGCACAGATGGGACTCGTACGTCATCTACACCCTCAATACACGTCAGAAACCTTGACGAGTACGTCAACTGAGTGACGTACTTACGTTAGAGTTGCGGGGGTGGAGACCCAAGTAACGGCCCAAGTAGGGGCCAAAGTCGTCGCTCCCAGGACATCGGTCGGGTTCGAGTACACCTTCCCCGCCATCCGCGGGGTCCAGGCGGGACGCGAGTTCTACACCTCGATGTGTCCCATGCGCCTGATCCCGAAGATCTTCATCTTCGATGAGGACGACCTGTCCGCCGAACTGCGCGCCCAACGCGTCCTCAACAAGGGGCGTCTGCCCGCCCTGACGAAGTACATCCTGGACAACCCGGATGACTACGTCTTCAGCGCCCTGACCGCGTCCGTCGACGGCGATATGTCCTTCGAAGGTCACTCAGCCGAGGGTCCCGGCATGCGCACGGGGCAGCTTCGCATCCCCATGGATTCCAGATTCTTGATCAATGACGGCCAGCATCGCCGCGCCGCGATCGAGCAGGCCCTCAAGGAGAATCCCGACCTCGGTGACGAGACGATCGCTGTGGTCTTCTTCCACGACGCTGGACTGGCGCGCTCCCAGCAGATGTTCGCCGATCTCAATCGACATGCGGTCCGCCCCGCTCGCTCTATCGGTGTGCTGTATGACCACCGCGACGAAGAAGCGAAGACAGCACGAGCACTGGCTTCCCTCTCTCCCGTCTTCAATGGGTACGTCGAGATGGAGAAGAGCAACCTCTCCGCGCGATCCTCGAAGATGTTCACTTTGAGTGCTTTGTACTACGGGACTCATGCGCTACTGCAGGGCCTGGACCTGAAGCCCGACGAAGCCACCAAGCTCGCCCAGTCCTACTGGGAGGCAATTGATCAAAGTCTTCCCGAATGGGCGATGGTACGGAATCGCGAACTCCCTGCTCAAGAGATGCGCCGCGACTATATCCACAGCCACGGAATTGCCTTGCACGGGCTCGGGCGGATCGGAAATTCCCTCTTCCGTGAATCTACCGCCGTCACTAAATGGAAGAAGAGGCTCACTCCACTTAAGAAGGTGAATTGGTCCCGCGCGAACGCCGATTGGGAAGGACGTGCCATTGTTGGCGGACGCGTCTCAAAGAGCCACCAGAACGTCACATTGACCGTGAACTACCTGCGTCACCATCTCGGACTCGCCCTTAGCCCCGAAGAGCAGCGAGTGGAAGACGCCTATCTGCGAGGCGGCGCATGACCATCCCTCTCAATATCCCCATTACGCCGGTGCGGCGCAAGCCTTTCGACGGACGCGCGCTCAGCGAGGTCACCGCCGAGCTGACCAATGAAGTACGTGAGTTGTACACGGCAGATGAGGTGCCCTGGGTCATCGGTTACAGCGGGGGCAAGGACTCCACCGCTGTACTTCAGCTCGTCTGGTCCGCGCTCAAGGAACTGCCGGCCGAGCAGCGGACCAAGCCGGTCCACGTCATCAGCACGGACACTCTGGTTGAGAACCCAGTAGTCGCCGCCTGGGTGACCACGTCCTTGGAGACCATGGCCAAGGCTGCCGCAGAGCAGAACCTCCCGATCGAGCCACACCGTCTGACTCCCGAAATCAAGGACACCTTCTGGGTCAACTTGATCGGCCGCGGCTACCCTGCCCCTCGCCCCAAGTTCCGCTGGTGCACGGAGCGGTTGAAGATCAAGCCGTCGAACTCCTTCATCCGTAACGTTGTTGCGGCACATGGCGAAGCCATCATGGTCCTCGGCATCCGCAAGGCGGAGAGCCAGGCGCGGGCTCGCGCGATGGAGAAGCATGAGAAGCGCCGGGTACGCGACCGCCTCTCACCAAACGCCAATCTCCCCAACTCGCTGGTCTACAGCCCAGTCGAAGACTGGACCAATGACGATGTTTGGGAATTCCTGATGCAGGTCCCCAATCCCTGGGGGTACAACAACCATGACCTGCTCACGATGTACCAAGGCGCCTCGGCTGATGGCGAATGCCCACTCGTCGTCGACTCCACCACCCCGTCATGCGGCTCCAGCCGTTTCGGCTGCTGGACCTGCACCCTGGTCGAGCAGGACAAGTCTATGTCCGCAATGATCCAGAACGATGACGAGAAGGAGTGGATGCTGCCGCTGCTCGATCTACGCGACAAACTGGACTCACCCTTTGGCTTCATCGAAGATGCAAACGACCCCGACCTCCCGCCTGGTAAGAAGGTGCCCTACCCCCGCCCGGACAAGCCGGCTCGTGACTTCCGCCGCATGAACGGCAAGGTCATGCTGTTCAACGACGGCGCCATCCACGGCCCGTACCTTCAGAAGTTCCGCGAGGCGTGGCTCCGAGATCTACTCTCCGCGCAGACGTGGATCCGGACGAACGAGAACACCCCAGAGCATGTCCGCAACATCGAGCTGATCACACTCGATGAACTACATGAGATCCGCCGTATCTGGGTGTTCGACAAGCATGAAGTCGAGGACTCACTCCCTCAGATCTACAGGGAAGCTACGGACGAAGAATTCCCTGGTGGGCCTCTCGACGAGCAACTAGTCATGGGTGCCGACGAGATGGAGATCCTCAAGGAACTCTGCGAAGGCGACGAGCTTCACTACAACATGGTCCGCGAACTGCTCTCAGTGGAACGCAAGTACCGCACAATGACGCGCCGTGCAGGGCTCTTCAAGGCGCTGGAGGAAGCAGTGCAGAAGGGGTACTACGAAGACCACGCCGATGCCGTTGACTTCGCCCAGCGCCGGCAGAAATTGCGTGACGATTTCGAAAAGAACCTAACCCTCGACGAAGAGATCACCCTCGATGCTCCTGCGTAAGATCACCCTCGAGGAATTCGGGGCCTATCGCGGCAAGCAGTCGCTCGACCTCACTCCCAAGAAGAACAAGCCGATTATCTTGATCGGCGGCCTCAATGGGTGCGGTAAGACGACACTGCTCGACGCCATTCAACTGGTGCTCTACGGTGCGCGCGCACGCTGTAGCGGTCGTGCGAACAAGCCCTACGAGACGTACCTTCGTGAGAGCATCAACCGTCAAGCAGATCCTTCGCGTGGCTCAGCAATCACTCTTGAGTTCACCGTCACCGTGGATGGTCGGGAGCACTACTACCGAGTCATTCGAAACTGGCGCACGAGCGGGAAGTCTGTCAATGAGTTCCTGAGCGTCTTCGTCGATGAACAGTTTGGCGACAAGCTGAAGCCAGGTCGGGGCGTAGAGCCAGAGGGAAAGTTCAGCCGGCTTCTAAGCGAGGGCTGGGCAGACCACATCGAGGACCTCCTGCCCCTGGAGGTCGCCTCCCTCGCCTTCTTCGACGGCGAGAAGATCGAGTCATTGGCCGATCCGGAGCGGGCCTCTTCCGTCATCGAATCCGCAGTGCACGCCCTGCTCGGGGTCAGCACTGTCCAGCAGCTCCGCACTGACCTCGTAGCTCTCCAACGCCGGCAGAAGTTGTCCGACGAGGAACAGCACCTCATGGACGACATCCATACGCTGGAGCGTGAGCGTGAGACTGTCCTCGCCCAGCATGGGACTGCCCACCAGGAACTGGCGAATCGCCGCACCGTTGAGCTTGGCCAGGCAAAGAGAAGGCTCGATTCCCTGGAGCGTGCCTTCGCCGATGCAGGCGGAAGCCTCTTCGAGCGCCGTGTGGAGCTTGAGACCGAGCACAAGCAAGTTTCGGCACAGCTCGCTGAACTGCGTGCGGGCCTGGCTCAAGTTGCCGCTGGTCCGCTTCCGCTCCTGATGTTGAGAGATCAGCTCAAGAAGGTCAGGAAGCAAGCTGAAAGCGAGCAGACTGCTGCTGGGGTGAGCCAAGTACTCGAAATCCTGACTGAGCGAGACCAGTGGGTTCTAGACCTCCTGCCTGCCGCAGCCCGCAAGGAAATCGTGGACAAGCTCGAGGCTGACCGAGTCGAGCGTTCCAAATTGGCCGACTTGGAAGTCAGATTCAACCTTCCGCACGATGCGCTAGCGCAGCTTGCGGTCTTGGACGAAGTCCTCGTACGAGACAGGGCCCATGGCGCAGATCTGTTGAAGCAAGCCGCCGAGACGGCTGAGCATCTGGATCAACTTGATCGGCAGCTCGCTGCTGTCCCGGAACAGAGCAAAGTAGAGGCACTGCAGCGTGAGCGAGAAGAACAGCTTCAAGCAGTAGCCAGGGAAGAGGCAGCTTATGAGCGACACGCTGCCCAACTCGACGAGCTGAAGCGTCGGCGCGACAGCGTCACAGAGTCTCTTAAGCGCGCCCACAAGGAATTCGTTCGCACCAAGGTCAAAGCCGAGGAAGTCGAACGGATCAAGACGTACTCGGAGAGGGCACGCGCCACCCTGGAACGCTTCCGCGGAGCTCTGCTTCAGCGGCACACCAGCCGACTCGAAGTCGCGATGCTCCAGAGCTTCAAGGACCTGATGCGTAAGCAGGGTCTGGTCCAGGACATCCGTATCGACACCAGCAAGTTCACTCTGACCTTGACCGACGCCGAGGGCGAGAGGATCGATCCGGGGCGCCTCAGCGCTGGTGAGCGTCAGCTTCTCGCGGTCTCGTTGCTCTGGGGTTTGATGAAGGTTGCCGGCAATCGCCTGCCCAACGTCATCGACACCCCTCTGGGCCGTCTCGACAGCCGCCATCGTGAACATCTTGTGGACCGGTACTTCCCCAATGCAAGCCGCCAGGTGCTCCTCTTGTCGACCGACGAGGAGATCGACGAGTACCTATTGGGTCGCTTGAAGAAGTCCGTCGCCCACACGTATACCCTTGTCCACGACGACACAGAGTTCACCACGAACGTCGTCGAGGGCTACTGGTGGAATACAGGAGCCCAGAATGTCGCTTGAGAACGTCCGCCTCGCCACCCCGAGCAAGGACCGTCTGGTGCGCCTCAAGCGCACCACTGGCATCTCCCAGTGGAATGTCCTGTGCCGCTGGGCCCTGGCCCTCTCCCTGGCAGACGCCTCCACGCCCCTGGTCAGAGACGTCGTCACCGACTCCAACGTCGAGATGTCCTGGAAGACCTTCGCCGGTCAGCACGGCGACCTCTACCTGGCCCTCCTCAAGCAGCGCTGCGTCACCGACGGCCTGGAGCCGACGGACGAGAACGTCTCCAAGACGCTCAACATCCACCTGGCGCGGGGGATCGGCTATCTCGGAGCGCACAAAGAGATGACGACGATCGAGGGGTTGATCGGATCCGTCGCAGCGGCTTAGGGCACTGCTGCCGTCCGCCGAGGGGCCAGTCACTCGCTTTGAGGGGCTGGCCTACTCGATCGGCCATGACCTCAATCCGAGAAGTGACGATCATTCAGAATTAGCAGGTCATCTGACCTATCGCAACCTAGACTGTTCCGCATGGCATCGGGTCACAGCGGCACTTCCCTCCAGCTCAACCTCCTCGGCATAGGCGAGATCCTGCGTAACAATCGGCTGGTAGTCCCCCAGTTCCAGCGCTCGTACTGCTGGAAGGTGGACCAGGAGGTCCAGGACTACTGGACCGATCTGAGCCGTGCGATCCAGGCAGGGACGGACGAGGAATACTTCCTCGGCACCATCGTCCTGACCCAGGACGGCCCCGACGACCGCAAGAAGATCATCGACGGACAGCAGCGGCTCGTCACGTCTTCCCTGCTGATCGCTGCCATCCGAGAGACCTTGAAGGAACTCGGGCACACGCAGGCGCATCGGATCGAGGCCGACTTCCTGGCCAGTCAAGCGTGGGATGCGGAGGACACCGAGCCACACCTCAAGCTCAACGAGGACGACCATCCCCCGTACCACGGGATCGTCGCTGGCACAGGATTGCCGCTCGCAGCGAAAAAGCGTAGTGACTCCGACATCATCAAGGCGTACCGCTACTTCCGTAAGCAGCTCTCGGATCTCGCCGACCGCCACGGCCAGTCGGCCACGAACGAGCTCAAGAAGTGGGTCAAGTACATCCAGCACCACGCACAGCTCGCTGTGGTTGAGACCCCCTCCGAGGCGGACGCGTACGTCATCTTCGAGACGCTCAACAACCGAGGCGCCGATCTGACCACTGCGGACCTTCTGAAGAACCATCTCTTCGGCGCAGCCAAGGTGCACCTGGACTCGGTGCGGAACAATTGGCACAAGAGCATCGGCGCCCTGTCCCTGTCCGCCGCCGATGACAAGTTCACTAAGTTCCTGCGCCACTACTGGAGCTCAAAGGTCGGCAAGGTCACCGAGCGCGACCTGTACGCCGAGATGCGGAAGCAGGTAGTTCAGAGCCAGGACGCTCTGACGTTCTCCGAGAGACTCCTGACTGGCGCCCGTATCTACGCTGCGCTGTCCGACCTGAATCACGAGATCTGGCAGGAGAAGTGCCCGGGGCGCAAGCCAGCCCTCGGTACGCTCGTCCTGTTCAACCTCGTCCCCAACAAGATCCTGCTGCTCGCTGCCGTCGAGCACCTCCCGCCGGCTCAGATCGAGAAGTTGCTCAAGGCTCTGATTAGCTGGTCCGTGCGCGGAATGATCATGGGAACGATCAACCGAGGACGCTACGAGGACGTCTACTCGCAGATTGCGGTGGAAATTCGCAAGGGCGCCATCACGGATATCGCCGAGATCCGTACCCGCGTGAACGATCTCATCGCCTCCGACACCGACTTTAAGGCGCAGTTCGCCCTCACCGCCCTGGGGCGTACCGAGGCAACCAAGATAGCCCGGTACTATCTGGGCGCTCTGGAGAGAACCCAGAAGAACGAGGCACAGCCAGAGTTCATCCCCAACGACAATCCCACCGAGATCAATCTCGAGCACGTCTACCCGCAGAACGCGGTGATCGGGGACTGGTCGGAGTTCATCTTGGTGAGCGGCAATCAGGAGGACGCGGACAGCTGGATCTATCGCATCGGCAACATGGTCTTGCTGCAGGTCAGCGCCAATTCGTCCCTCGGGAACAAGCCCTTCAAGGATAAGGCTGAAGTGCTCAAGGCTTCCCAGTTCGCGCTAACTCACGAGGTCGGCAAGTGCCCTGAGTGGACTCCGGAGGCCATCCAGTCCCGGCAGGAGCGACTGGCGACCCTGGCAGTCCGGACCTGGCCTCGTTGACAGGGCTGAACACCGCCTTCCCTGTGAAGTTCTGGACCGGCACCTCTGCTTCTGCATCAGGTGCCGGTCCAGATTTCGTGTCCTTACCAGTCCAGGGAAGCACTCGCCAGAATCTCGCCGACGTCGTCCTTCTTCTCCTCCGGATGGTTGCGAAGGCCCTCTAGGACGAGGTTCGAGACGATGGTGTCCAGGTCCTGGCTCGACTGACGGCTTATCACCGTCTGCAGAAACGCGAGGCCACCGTTTGCGTACTCCTCGAAGATGAGGACTCGGTCAGCCTGGCGCTCATCACCGAGGATCTTCGGGTCGTCCTCATGTTCAACTGCTGCAAGCATGTCGAGGAGGATGTCGCCGTAGAGCCGCCCCTCCATGAGGGCAAGGCGAATCGGCTCATCAGACTGCTCGAAGGACTTGCGTTCGCCCTTGCGGCGCCCGAGCACCGCGGCGAACATCATCGCATCAACCAGGGTCGCAAACGGCCCGGTCTTCTTGTCGGTGAGCTTGGCCAGCAGCTGCTCATAGGAGTGAGGGCGGCGGAAGCGGTCCGTAGAGGCCATCAGACGGTCACCTTCTCCAGGACGGTGTGCTCGAAGTCGCCGTAGGAGACGTACGGCACGGCACGGTTGTTGATCTCGATGGTCTCTTCGTCAGCCGCCCTGTTCGGTGTGTAGGAGCGCAGCACGTACATGCGGTTGGCCGCTTGCTGCAGGTTCGCCATGACGTTGCCGCGGGCCTGCGACTGCGAGAGCAGGGTGATGATCTGCGACGTCAGTGCTGGCAGTGCCTTGGAGATCTCTTCCTGGTAGGTGAGGTCGAGGCTGCCGAAGGGTGCGTCCATGACAACCGGGTAGACGCCGCTGCCGCTGCTTTCGAGCGCCGCTTCGTCCGTGTGGTTCTTCCGGGCATTGATGTTCCTGGCGACCTCGGAGACGGCGCCCACGAAGCTGAGCCCGAGGATCTGGTTCTCGCCGGTGGAGCGGATGGCCACCCCGCTCGGCGTGCGCAGGTCCAGCTCGAAGTCGTCGTTCAGCTCGGGGATATAGCTCTTGATAAAGATCCGGGAGAAAACTTCCTTGACCTTTTTGTCTAGCTGGTCACGGACCTCTTCCGTCTTAATGGTGAGGATCTCAATCAGTGCGTCACGCACCTCGTTGACCAAGTTGACCTGGTGCTGGATCCTACGGGACTCTTTGTTCTTCGCGTCTGCATTCTTGTACTGGCGGGCGACGCTCTCCAGTTCCTGCTTGATCGAAGCGACCCGGTTCTCCGCTTCCTTGTGCGCGACGCGGGCCTCGGTCTCCTTGTTGGTCATCTCCTTGCGGCGCTCGACCAGGCGCTGCACGTCCTGGACATTCACGCCTTCCAGTTTGCGGTCGACCTCGGAACGCTCCGCTTCCAACTGGCTGATGTCATCGTCCGCCTTCTGAATGTCAGACGCGTTCAAGGTGAGCTGGGCAAAAAGCTCCTGACGGTTGTCACCCATGCTGCGAACCTCACCGCTGACGTGCATCCAGCGGTGCTGAACATCCTCAAGGCCGGCGTTGTACTTGCGCCTGTCTAGCTCCTCGTACTCAGGTGTCCCCTCCTCGACGCTGCGTCCGCACATGCACAGATGCTCCTCGAGGATTTCCTCGATGAAGGTGCGCTGAATGCCTGCGGGCAACTGCCGACGCTCACGCATCCGATCGGCGAGTTCGATCACCTTGCCATCGAGTCCAGCGGTGAGTGCCAGGAAGCCGCGCTTCGACAGCAGCTCTCGCTTGCGACCCTTGTGGTCCGCGAGATGCTCCCGCGCCTGGTCGATGCGACGGGTCAACCGCTCGCGGTCCTTCTGCAGCGGCTCCGCCTGCTCGTTCTGGCGCAGCGCCTGGCCGATGGCCTTAATCTCCCGCTGGTAGGCGCTGATGTCTTCCGATAGGCGCAGCATCCCTTCCACTTCGACTTTCTGGCGTGTCTCCAGGGCCTCCATATGATCCGTGAGCTGCTTCAGCCGGTTGTCGCCCTTGGAGTCGATCTCCCGGGCAAGCTTCTTGGCAGCCCTCGGAAGGTCCTCGATGGCGCGCTCAATCGTTTCCAGGTCGAGGAGGGTCTTAATGGCCTTCTTGACTTCTTCGTTGTTGTCGTCGCCGGAAAACATCTTCTCCATGCGCTCGCCGTTGAAGAAGAAAAACTGGCGCAGGCCCTTCGGAAGGATCTTCTCGATCCGGTCCTGGCCGTTCGCAACAGATTTGGCCTCGCCGTCCGGGCCGATCTCAGTGACGGTCAGGGCAGGCGTGACTTCCTGCTGCTCTGCCTTCTGCTTGTTGACGGTGACGTCGCGAGTCGCGGAGAACCGGATGCCCTCGTGCTCGAAGTCGAGCCGGACCGACGCCGTGACCGCCTCCCCGAAGGGGGTGTCTGCCCACTTCTTGTCATGGATCACGCGGTGCTGCTGCTCGACGTCGTCGGAGAAGGTTCCGTACAGAACCCACGCAAACGCGTTGAGCAGGGTGGTTTTGCCGGCACCGTTGTTACCGAAGATGATCACGGCCGGCTTGCCGTCCTCGACGGACAGGTCGAGGTCCTGCTCGCCGTAGAAGGCGCGGAAGTTCTTCAGGGTCAGCTTGAGCAGCTTCACTTGGTCAACTCCCTCACGGCGTCCACAATGCCCGGGACCACCTTCGTCGTTTCCCGGATGTGGATGTTCTCGTTCTCCAGGTCGATGACCCTCTGTACGAGGATCTTGGCAGCCGGCGACAGCTCGCTCAGCACATCGCGCACTGTCCGTGAGGAGGGCTGATCGACTGCTTCGTCGCTCACGGGTTACTCCTGATTTGAAGTGGAGGATGGGGATGACTGGGGGGAATCTTGCTGTGGGGTCTCAGGTGTCGAAGAGGCCGTAGCGCTCGCGCACGGGGCGCAGCACGTCGAGTGTGACCGCTTCGTTTTTGGCGAGGTAGGCGAACTCCTCGACTCTCGCGAGTTCACGGCGCAGCAGGCTGCGCTCGGTCTCGTACTGGATCGCCTCGCCACCCGCAGGCGGCACGACGACGAAGTCGATGATGTCCGCGCGCTCCTTGCCGGGGGCCTTACGCAGGACGCGGCCGCGGCGCTGGATGAACTGGCGGGGGTTGGACGAGCTGGCCAGGAGGTAGGCGGTGCGCGAGGCGGGGACGTCTACACCCTCGTCCAGGCAGCGCATGGACGAGATGACCTGTAGCTCGTTGCGCTCGAAGCGGCGCAGGATGTCCTGCCGCGCGGACCGCTTCGTCTCGGAGGTATAGCGGGCGGCTGTCATGTGGAGTTCGTTGCCGACCACGTCCATCACTTGGTCGATCTGGCGCGGTCCATCGGTGCCGTGCTCGTACAGGATTGGGTGCTTGCCCTCCGCGCAGTAGATCAGCTGGTGGCTGGTCTCCCGCCGCTTCTCGATCTCCGTACGCAGGATCTCCATCTTCCCCCGGGCGTGGCCGATGATGTCCGCGCGCTTCTTCAGCAGTCGGCCGAGCGGGCTGTCTCCGTCAGCGGTTTCCCTCAGGTCTGTGCCTGCCGCGATCAGCCGAGCGATCTTGGCGCTGGTCTCCGCGTAGAGTTCTGCCTCTTCGTCGTCTAGCTCGACGAGGATGGGCGTGTAGGTGTATCGGCACAGGGCACTACGGCGGATGGCCTCGCCGATGCCCATTTCAAAGACGATTTCGCCGAAGTAATCGGTGAGCGCGTCAGTGCCCTCTTCGTCGAACCAGCGCTCTGGGGTGGCGGAGAGACCGAGTCGATACTGGGCCTTCTCCGGAAGCTGGGTGCGGAGGTGCCGGGCGCCGAGGTTGTGGGCCTCGTCCGCGATGAGGAGAAGTTGTCCCCCGTAGGTGTCAAGCAGGCTCTGGAAGGAGTCGCCGCCGAACGTGGCGTTGGTGGTCACGATGACGCCGCCGCGCGTGCCTCCGAGGGCAAGGTTCTGCAGCAGGTTGTGGGCGCGCGGAGACCACTTGCTCGCCGATTCGTACGCGCGGAGCGGCGTCACGCCGAACCACTGAATGTCCTTGGCCCACTGGTCAACCAGGTGCTGGTACGGGGCCACGACGATGGTGAGTAGAGGGGCATTGTCGTCGTTCTTGCGCAGAAACGAACCGAGCTGAGCGGCCGCAGAGAGAGCGGTCAGAGTCTTCCCGGTGCCGGTGGCCATACGCAGGATGCCGCGGCCTTGGTTGCGGAACCAGTTCTGCACGGCCTCCTTCTGGTAGTCGCGCACCGCCAGGCTCTGCGGGATCGCGAGCGACCCGGCTGGCGGCTGGGGGGCGGTGGCGATGGGTGCTCCGTCGGAGGGGAGTTCGTCCAAGTCGTACCGGCCTGCCGTCGCCAGTGCGCTTCGCTCGACGACCACTTTGGCGGCCTCGGTGAAGGACACGACGCGCAGCATCAGAGTGCGGTCGTGCCACAGGTCCTCGAAGTCCTTGCTTATCCGCGCGGCACGATCGGCGTCGCGCGAATCCCAGCTGCGGTAGACCTCGATCGCCTCGAAGTTGCCGACGAGCCCCGAACGGGTCTCGTTCGCGCTCCCCTTGAAGGCGACGATGTCGCGTCCATCCCGGAAGACGCCGATCTTCTCGTGGTACATGCCGACGCGGCCGCGCTCTTCGACGTACGCCAGCTTGAAATCGACCCGTCCCTGGGCGACCAGACGCCCGAGCTTGCCAAGTCCGCGCGCAGCACGCTGATCTTCCACAGCCTGCTCGAGATCTCGCAGGACAGCGCGCTGCAGGATTTCGCGCAGCTCGTAGCCGTCTTCGATGTCCTTGATGTCCGCCGGCTCGAGGTAGGGGGACGCGATGATCCGCATGATGCCGCCGCGCGCGCCGAACTCGTCGATACCTTGTCCGAGTGTGGCGATCACGGACGCGGCGAAGTAGCCCACGGCCCGGTCGTAGTTGGTGGAGGCGCCCAGGGCGGGCAGGTAGAAGTCTTCGACCAAGTTGCTGCGGTCGCTGCGGTAGTCGGACTCCACCCCACAGTCGCGCAGAGGAGGCACGTCTGCCATCAGATCAGTCCCATTCTGCCCATGAGGTCGTCCACGTCGGGAGCCTCGTCGTCCGACTGTCCGGATTGCTCCGGTTCGGAGGTCCGGGCGGCGGGGATGGCCGTCTCCTGTGCAGCGGAGTCTTCCCCGAGGCGACGGACCGTGCCGCCGCGTGCGGTGAAGGGCGGCGAGGACATGGACTGCCTCAGGCTCGACTCCTTGATCTCGAAGTCACGGCAGAGGACACGCACGACCTCGTCGGCAGCGACGGCACCGCCGTGGGCATCGACCAAGTCCGAGATCAATTCCTTGATCGGTTTATACACCGGCATACCCCACTCGGTCAGGGCCCACTGGTTCTTCTGGCTCCGACTGAAGCGCGGGTCCGCCTCGATCTGCTGCTTCAGATAGTGGTAGCCGAGCGTGATCCCCGTCCGATCCTTCAACTCTTCGATGCTCAGCGACTGGTCTGCCTCGCGAAGCGCGGACTCGATCTTGTCGAGACGGTCGTACTCGCGCTGCGAGACACCGCGCGTACCGGCCCCGTCGACGGCGGCCTGTGTGTTGGCGATAGCTCCCCCGGTCGAGGGAGTGGCACCAGAAGCGTCTCCGGTGATGACGAATAGGGGATGCTCTGGGGTACCGGCGGGCGAAGAAGCCTCGTCGACGTCGCCCTGTAGGTACCAGGCACCTTGGTGCGTAATGGCGAACCGGTCGTCTCCGAAGAGCGCCTTTATCACCTGCTCCTGGGAGACTGCCGCCCCCAGGGCATGCTTGATGAGTGAGCTGCTCAAGCCCTCGGGCCTGCTCTCGAGTAGCTTCGCAATGCGGTCTGCGGGAGTCGCGTACGCCCCGGACTCACTGTGGATTGGATCCTCTGCCGGAGTGCATGGGTCCACTTCTTCATGCTGATTGGAGACCTGGGGATCAGCAGAGAGGTCAAAACCATCACTCCTTGTTATCGGCTTGGCGGCCTCGCCTTCACCGACATGCGCACGGCCAACACTCTCCGTAATGAGCTTCAGGTTCGGATCACCCTCCGTCCCTACTACCGTCTGCCCACCACAAACAGCACCTCTACCAGGTACGACCCACATCCCACCAATCACGAACATCGCATCCCGAAGCTGGCGAGAGACCTCGCCCAGCTCGCCATCAAATCCATCCGCCGCCCGGACTACATCACCGAGAGTGATATTCACGATGGGATTTTCGTTTACTTGGAGGAGCTCAGTAAGTCGCTGAATGAGCCGAGGGAGGTCATCAGGAACTTCAAGAGCAGGAGCAGCTGGCTCTTCGGATTCATGTGCGGACAGCGAGACTTGGTGGCCATCAGACTCGAAACCGCAGTGGACAAGCCAAGCACGCAGGCTGTCGGGCTCCTCGGGTACCGGAACTTCGTGCACGTCGAGAAGGCAGAGGGCCGCTGGCAGGCTGATGACCTCGGCGGAGCCAAGATCGAGTGCTCGCACCGTGGCATCCACACATTGGAGCAGGTCAGCTCCGTAGATCCACTGACCGGTCGGGTCTGTAGTGGTGTCCTGCCAGCGCATGCCGGTAAACAGGCGCAGGACGCTAAGCCCATCCCCCACACTCTCGCCGAGCCAGGGGTGGCGGTGCAGGAGTGAGCTGATGACGCAGGGCTTCTGAAGATCGAGTTCTGCCTGGGCTATCTCGTTGCGCAGGATCGAACCGTCTTCGAGACTGCGGTTGAAGCTGTACGCGAGATGGCTCCGGCGCTGCCTTATGGTCTCCCGGTCGAGGGCATGCCTCTGGGCCAACTGCTCCAGCGGAACCGGAACATCTGCGCAGAAGTACCGCAGGACGATGTCCCGGCTGACGCTGCTGAGCCCCTCGTACCAACGGTGGAATGCCTTCATAGCCCTCAGCTGTCGGTGTGGGTGCGGTGATCTCCGTGCTGGAGGCAGTGGCTCACAACATGCGGCGGGAAGGTGGCTACTGCCGGATGCAAGGGCGTCATTGCATTTCCTCCGGCGCACCCCTGCGCTGTGACCCCCTCTTGAGACTTCAGCGACGGCGTGCCCGCATTAACGGTACAGGGGACGACATAGAGCCCCCCTCGGTTCCCCGATCTTCGATGGACGAGATCTGCCGCTCGATCGCCTTCGCTTTCTCCGCGTTGTTCACCGTGGCGATCCTGGACAGTGACCGGTTGGGGGATGGGCGACGAGGGTGGTCTTGCGCGCTCGGAGGACGTCGACAGCCACAGCCGCTATGGAGCCGAGGCGCTGGTGTCGGGCTGCGAGGTCGGCGCAGTCCGCCGACTCGCCGACCTCCGAGCGCAGGTAGGCGTAGTCCGCGGAGAGGACCTCGGCCGCTACGGCATCGGCGAGCGGCAAGGACGGCATAGCCAACCGGATCGACGCGGAGGCACGTGCCGCGGCCTACGGCGGGCTGGGCAACGAGTCGCTGGTCTACTCGCGCGTCGACGCACCGGAGGAACCCGGAGGGGAGCCCCGCCCCTGGCACATCGGCCGACGGGTTGTGTACGACTCCGAGAAGGAGCTGGTGGTCCTGCCGTGGTGGAGCCCCCTGGCGAAGACGTGGTCCGAGGCGCGTCCCGAGGAATCGGGGGAGGTGCTCCTACGGCGGCAGCTGCGCTGCGTGCAGCGAGTCGTCAAGGACTACTTCGACGAGATCGACCAGTCGACGTCCACCTCCCCATCTCCCAAGACCGTCCCCGAGCCGAGACCGGCCGCGGACGACGTGACCGAGGACGACGCACGGACGGCGCTCGCGCCCGAGACCACTGCGGTCCTGTTGCCCGAACCCCTCGTCAAGTACCTCGGTTTCCGCCGGATCAAGGCGGACGGAACGCCCTCGGAGGCATAGGTGTTAGTCGGCGTCTGCGACTTCCCCGGCAGTTACGCATTCCCCCCGGCCGGATACGGCGGGATCGAACGGTGGCTCTGGGCGGTCGCGGAAGGCGCCCGTGCCGCAGGCGCCGACGCACACCTCCTCGGTCCGCTCTGGCGCGAGGACCTCGCCCCGAAGTGGACCCGTAGACCGCTGCGCCTGGAAGACCTGGAGCCGGGCTCCCTCACCGCACGGGAACTGCAGGCCGCGAGCTACGACCTGCTGATCGTCGGCCACGAGTACCCCACACTGCCGACCTGGCGCCGCATCCGGGAGCTGCTGGACTGCGACGTCGCCACCTTCCAGCACCACCCCGGCTTCCAGCACGCCGCCGACGCCTTCGACGGCGTCCGTACGCGGCTGTACTGCTATTCCCCCGAGATGGTGGAGCGGTATACCGTCCAACAGCCCATCCCGGAGCTGGCCGTCCACCGCGGCCTCGACGAGGACGAGCCCCCTTCCGTGCCAGGTAGAGACCTGGTCTGGCTCGGGCGCATAGACGAGGACAAGGCCCCGCACATCGCGGTACGAGCGGCACAGATCCTCGGGCGTCGCATACGCATCGTCGGCCCGGTCTTCTCCGACACCTACGCCCGCAAGCACGCCCGGATCCTTGCAGCAGACCATGTTGAATGGGCCGGCGAGCTCGGCGGCCGGGAGAAGAGCGCCGCCTTCGGCAACGCTGGCGTCTTCGTCTACACCTACGCCCGCGGCTACGTGGAGGCGGGCGCCGCCGTCTTCGGAGAGTCCCTCCCTGCCGGCACCCCCGTCGCCGCCCTCACCTGGCGCGAAGGCACCTGCGCCCACGCGGCCCTGTGCGACCGCAGCGGCGTCGTGACGGTCGTCGATCCTGCCGTCGACGACGAGGCTGCGGCCCGGGCGCTCGCCACTGCCATCCGGCAGGCCGAAGAACTCGACCACGCCGAAGTACAGGCAATCGGACGACACCGCTTCGACCCCCGGCGTCACTTCGAGGCCCTCGCCGAGCGCCCGTGCTGACCGCGGCCATCCCCGGCATTCTCCGCAACGCTCTGGGACCCCGCTGGGAGTTCACACTCGCCGGCGATCACCTCACCATCCAGCATCCCCAACGCGGCACTCCCTACCGCCCCCCGGCTCGGCAGCTGCCTTGGCCCGAGCTGCTCGCCGCACTGGAAGAAGCCTTCGCGGATGTAGGCGTTCCCCGCGCGCCGTGCCTACCGCTCCGCTGGGGCCGGGAGACGGAGCTGACCATCTCCGCCGTCCAGGCCCTGGACCCGTACCTCAAGCACCGCCGCCCCGTCCCGTATCGGCAGGGATTCCTCCCTCAGCCGGTGGTCCGACTGACCGGAGGACGCGACCGGCACGGCAACCTGCTCGACGGCTTCCTGACGTCGTTCGTGAACGCGTCGCGCATCCAACCGATCCCGGACGCGGGTTCCTTCGGCACGACCCTCGACGAATGGCTGACGGTCCTCTCCCGCCTCGGTCTCCATGCCCGCCACATCACCGTGCACGGCCACCTCGGCGTCTGGCGCCGCCGCCAGGTCGAAGGCATAACCCTCCGCTACGACCACGCCGGCTTCCCGCTCGGGGACATCGTCCTGCTGTGGAACGCCGACGACCCGACCTACATGGCCGTCGACCTGGGCACAGCACTCGAACGCCTCGCCTGGGCCCGCTCTCGCCGCCCCTGGCACGAGCAGGTCTTCGGCTCCCTCGCTCGAGCCGCGCCCCCGACGGTCCTTGATGCCATCCGCACGGTGACCCTCCTCCTCAGCCACGGCATCACCCCCGCGCCCCGCGGGGCGGGAAACGTCACGCGCCGGATCGCAGAGCGCATACCCTCCTCCGCGGCCGCCCTGGGGCCTCAGCGCCGCTGTGCGGAACTACCACGCGTATTGGGGCACCTTCAGCCGTCTGCCGTCATCTTGGTGGCATGTGGTCTCACAATTGGAAGACCACATTCAGCAACCACAGTCGGCCCAGGTCGCGGTCAAAGACATTCGGCAACCGTGCCGGCCTCTGCGCATCATGTAGGCACCCGCTCGGATTGACGGTCGGGTTTCGACTGATAGACCTTGGTCTGGTGAGCTGGCACGCCTCTCGCCTACACCAGCGACACCTCGCCGTCGGGCAGCCACCCCTCCCAGTACCCGTCCACGAGATCGAGCATCTGGGCCGGCTCGACCGCAGCCCGCTCCGACCTGAGCTCGGACACGGCCCACCAGCGGGCTTCGGGCCCCAGCATCCGGCCGGGCCTGTCCTTCCAGCTGCCGTCGGCGGGCAGTACGAGTACTACGTAACCGCGTTTCTCCACGTCGTCGACGGCGAACAACCGCCCAACCACTGGAGCGATACGAACCGGGGGCAGTTGCCGTCGGCAACGCAGATATCGCATCGCGGCACGGCGATACGTCGCGCCGGCCCACATGGGCACTTTCGGTACGGTCCAGCAGGGGCCCGCCGGCTCCCGGCGCCGCATCAGCAGGATTCGTCCCGTCAGCGGGTCCAGGATGACCGGGAATACGAAGTTGTACGGTCCGGGGCGCCGGGCGGTCGTCATAGGTCCACCCTGCGGATAAGTTATTCGAATCGCACCCCGTCGGTGCCATACGGGTGGCACGAGGCGCGCAGCCGTACGTAAACGGCGGCATTGCGACCGTCACTCACTTCGGTGGTATGGCGCCGATCCGAAATTCGACAGCGGCGGCGCATCCAAGATCTGCTGCATGGGAGCAACCCCTTCACGGACTCGACGCGCGGCCGTCCCCGGGCCGCGCGTGACGGATGCCTTCTTGCAGCCACTCGACGGCGAGTCGCTGGCCAGCTGGGTCAACGCCCTGGCCAAGCACCGCGAGGTTGAGACTGCAGCGCTGCTTCGAGACCTTCACCTCCACCGGGACGGTGCGCTGTCCATGGCCCAGACACGGTTGTCCGAGCCAGTGGCGCGCAGAGTGCACAGAAGGACGGGGGTGAACGAACCTGTCCTCCATGAAATGACACTCGCTCGCTACGCAGGCAACGCCCTCCCCCACCTCCCCCTCCCGTGGACAGACGCAGCAGCCGTCGCGCGTGGAGCTCATCGGCCTGGCTTTCGGATCACCGAGCACGCTGGTGCGCCCCATGCCTGCGCAAGAATGACTTCCGCTGGCCACTGCGCTGGATGCTGCCGTGGACCTTCGCTTGCCTCGAGCATCGCCTCTTCCTGGCCACCGAATGCATTCGATGCCTCTCCTCGGTCCATTACGGCCGGCACTCCACGCTTCCGCGGGTATGCGATGCCAAGGTGGACGAGCGGGGGCACACGTACGGATACGACGAGAGGTGCGAGTACCCGATCGCCCTACACAGGCCCCTCCCGGTCACCGATGATTCTGTGCTCCTCCATCAGGAGAGGATCAACTCCTGGCTCGACGGGCGTCCGACGGTCGGCGAGAGGCAGTTCGCTTCCCTCACTGCCGTGATGATCATGCTCGTGACCCCGGCCATGATGCGCCGTCGAGGCGAAGACCCGGCACTCCTGTGCCATCTCCGGTCACGCTGCGGGCTGGGCCTGACGCAGGAACGCGCCCCGTGGACCAATCCCCTGAGAGTTGCCGCGGCAGCCTCCGTTGCAAATCGGCTACTGGGCTCCAACACGTCGACCTCCGAAGTGGCCAGGAGAATCGAGGACATGAGAACCCTCGACTACCGAGAAACACCATGGCGGCTGGAGGTCATGGAGTGGGCTTACGGATCGGCGCTCCGCCCGAATCCGTACGTCGACGAACTCGTGCGCCTAGGAGTGATCACTGTCGGCGCATATCGACGTTACTGATCGAAGGCGACTTCGTGGCCGGAAGCTCACGGTTGTCAGCCGAGGAATCCGCGATCGCTACCGGCCTCGTCGCGGCTCGCGTCGCGGGGCCTCACAGTTCCTGGCCGCCGCCCTGGGCCCCGGGGCTGCGGCAAGACCGCCCTGCCGTTCAGCATTGCCGGCTCACTGCGCCCCCACGCGGGCTGCGTACGGCAGGGCGTGAAAATCGGCCGCGTCGAGGGCGGTCAGCACGATCGGGTTGATCCTGGGGCGAACAGCAGGAACGCCAGTGACGCCGCGGCGCACCAGCAGGCATCTGCCGTGAACGGTCAGCCGGGCATTAGCGTGGGCCACCAGGACCTCCGAGGTGTGTGAAGACGGCTATCTCCACTACGCCCGGAGGTCCCTCCTTGATCAACTACCGACGGCTACGTGTCAACAACGTTGCAGGTCAATACACCCAGGGCGTCTGGAACGATGGGCTCGTGCATTTTGATGATGAGACAGTGGCAGCGGGCGGGGACGGGTCGGAGTGGACGGGTGTGGTGAGTGCGCGTCTCCGTTGCTGCGTCTGTGGTGGGTCGACTGATGGCGCCGAGGACTACGTGATCGTTGAACTGACGGCGAAGTTCTCTGACGCGCGCCAATGGCTGGGTGCGCATGCGGAGCACCTGAACTCCGTCCTCGCGAAGGGGTTCTCCGTGGAGGTTCACGACATGTAGGGCTGCCGTCATGGCCTGCGCGATCTCGGTTCGCAGGCAGGCTGGTTGCCCTCACCTCGTTCCGGTTGTCCGAGGTTCGTAGAAGGTTCCGTCTCTGAGCATCGCGAAAGGACGTCGGCTCGTCGCCGGGCCAGGCAGAGAAGGGCGAGAAGCAGGGTCGGCTAAGGCGGCGAACGCCGAGAGGAAGAAAGCCCGCTTGAGCTGCTTGTTTCCCCTCCTGGAAGGCTGTTCGCCACGAATCGAAGAGCCCGAGTTCCGGGTCGCCGGGGCAAGACCGGCGTAGGCGGCGAGGTGGGCGGCGGAGGGGAAGTTGCTGCCGTCACCGACGTCGATGAGGATCCTGGCTCCGGTCCTGATGCCGACCTCCGGCATCGAGATCAGGACCCTCGAAAGAGGGTGAGCCTCCAGCAGTTCCTCGATCCGTCCGGCCAGCAGTTTGCGCTGGTCAAGGACGGCGGCCAGGGAGCTGGCCAGGCTCGGGACGATCAGTGAGGCTGCCTCGGTGCCGGGCACGACCACGGTCTGCTCGCCCAGCGCGGTGAAGATGTCCTCGACCAGCCGCTCTGCCATCCGCGGGGCCTTCGGCCGCAGCAGCGTGACCAGGCGGCGCCTGCCGGCCTCGCGGATCTCGGCTGGTGAACCGAACCGTTCCAGCAGATTGAGGACGGCCGGGTGCTGCAACCGCGGCCCCAGCACGCGTTCCAGCGGCGGATGGATCTGGGTCAGCAGGCCGTGGAGCCGGTTCGCGACCCTGGTGGCCTCGCCGGCCAGGTCGTCGTCGAATCCGACGATCATCTCCAGCTCGGCGATGGTCTCGTCTTCGAGGTCGATGGCCCGCAGCGTGTGGGGCATCGCGCGGGCCTCCGGTCGTGCCCTGCCCGGCCTCACCGACGGCACCGATCGCCACATTCACATTACGAAGAGCCTCCCGACCTGCGAAGAGTCGGTGGTCAAGCCCCTAATCAGCGGTCAGTCAGTGCCTCCGAGCCCGGTGACACCACCCCCCGGATCATCAACCGCAACAAGGGGGGAAGCCATGCCGGACCCGGAGGCCGGTAGCCCCATTGCGGAGCCACCAAAACGGTAATGGGGGGACCGCCCCGGCCATCCCGGCGAACGGCACCGCCAGGGAGGGCTGTCTCGGCAGCGCGCAGGCGAAAAACGATGGTGGGACGAACACCGCGGTGATCGCCGACAGCAGCAGGCCGAGGACAAGGAAGGGCAGGGACTGGACGAACACCGCGACGAACACGGTCATCCAGCTCTGCATCACCGGCGCAGCCAACGCCCGACGGATCGGCCCTTGCAGCACAACCACCAGAAGCAGCAGCATGGTGAGGACGAGGGATGAGTTGAACTGCCAACCCTGCGGATCGTCCGCCTCGCGGTCGTCAACCCGAGTCGGGGCCGCTTTGGGGGTGGTCACGGGCGACGTACCTCTGGTAGGGCAGGGCTTCGTGGGTCGGTTCCCCTCCACCCAGTACGCCGGTTCCGGCACAACGACTCACTCTGGCAACCGCCCCTGCCTGGCCTTGCAAAGCCAACCCCTCCGAATCCCGCAGGTGCGGGTGGCCTACCCTTATCCACCAAGACTGCGGTAGCCCTGCCCTTCGGCCTGGAGCAACTTGCGCAGTAGTGCGGACCCGTCAAGGGCGTCACGGAGGCAGGGGTAAGCCTGTCTTGCAGAGCAGGCAGGCACATCCGGCTGGCAAGCAGCACCTGTCCGGCACAACTTCCTGCAGCAGCCCTGTGCAGCCGTGGCACATTTGCTGTCGGCGCAAGCCGTGCAGCCCTTGCCGGTCGAGTCTTACCGGTCCAGCTCAGAACGGACTGGCGTCTACGAACAAGCGCCTCCCCTCCCACGGGTAGGGAGATGACTGGGCAGCAGGCGCAGTAGAGCCAGGCCCTTCCCTGCGTAAGAGCTGACCCCTGCCTACCTC
This sequence comes from Streptomyces sp. NPDC096193, assembly GCF_040302905.1. Taxonomy (NCBI): domain Bacteria; kingdom Bacillati; phylum Actinomycetota; class Actinomycetes; order Kitasatosporales; family Streptomycetaceae; genus Streptomyces; species Streptomyces sp. NPDC096193. The sequence goes on from NZ_JBEOSJ010000005.1 coordinate 218,374, forward strand.
TCGGCACAACCCGGGTTGCCTGCAAAGCCAAGGTCGGGAACAGGACTGCCAAGCATGGGGGCTGCACAAGGATCCGGGCATTACCGCACAGACCCCGGCTGTTCAAGAAAATCCAGCACAGGACTTACCAGCTAAACCAGCTTCCCCTATCCAGGTCTGAACTGATCTGGCGACTGGTAAATCTAGCTACCCCTTATACACAACCCTGGATGCAGCGAAACGATTTGCCACTCCTGATAGGCCTACCTATCTCCAAAACGGTAATTTTCGACCGGCTTCGCACACGCAGGCTTTGGGTAATTTATCTTGTCGCTACTTCGAGTGAAGCACCCCTTGCAGGAGGGGCTATTTGTGCCCTCTCATAGGTAGGGTCGTGACAATGATCGAGACTCTTGAGTGGCCCGAACTGTCTAGCGATCCAGAAAAATACCTAGAGGCTCTGGAGAAGAAGGAGGCCGAATTGAACCAGGAGCTTTACAAGCTGCGTCAGGTGGCGAGGCAAATGCGCCAGCTCCTGAAGGTCAAGGACACCCTCGCCGGCTGGCGCGACGCGGGCATTCCGGAGCAGCGCCAGCCCGAGGCCCGGCCGACAGACGCCGAGGGCACAGACACGGCCACCCCTCAGGCCCCCACGCGCAAGATGCGGATCCTGGCTCTCCTCGGCCAAGATCCACACCGGCACTGGAAGGTGTCCGACGTAGCGCACGCGCTCGACGAGGTACCCAAAACCAAGAGCGTCCGCGTTGCCATGGACGAACTGGCAAGGGCGGGATCGCTCACTAAGCTGCCAAACGCCTTCTACCAGTTCGTGCAATAACAGCAGGTCTCCAGAAAATCAGGAGGCCGTCACCAAGGAGTCGAGGCCAAGGTGACGGCCAACGGCGACGAACCCCACCGATACCTTCCACAGCGCCGGATCAGTTCGTCACGTTGCATTTTACGAGCGGCCAAGCGCCGCCGGTAGCGTACGACGAAAATGGACCGGCCCTTCGCCCGAAGGGATGACCGGCCTTTTGTTCAGCTTCGAACGGCCCTTTGGCACACGCTTCTCATTTGACGCCTCTGCCCTGCGACCATGCTCCGCGTCACACGTCGCGCCCCGGCCAGAGATCACAGTCCAGCGCCTTTTCCAGGTTGGCGATGGTCAGAAGATCGGGCCAGGCATCCCCAGCGATCGCCTTGGCAATCGTGTAGCGGGCGACGCCGCTGATCCGCGACAGCTGGGCGACCGACCAGCCCTTGTCGTCAAGCGCGACCTTGAGCCTGGCAGCCATGGCCTGGGCGACCCGCGCCCCGTGATGCTCCTCCACGACCGCCTCAGGCCACACACCGCCGGCGCAGTAAGCGCGCGGCGGCAGTCGGCGGGCATCTCCTTGAGGCATGAGGTGAAGTCTGACCCATCCGGTCCTCCCCGGTCGCACGCAGTCGCCACTACAGATACATGTTATTCGAATAGCACCCCGCCTGCTGGGGTGCTGGTCTGGCGACATGTGATGACTCAACGGATCAACTCATATCGACCGAACCGGTCCCCCGCGGGGTGGAGCCGCGTCGGCGATGAGGTGCGCCGTGTGGTCCTGAAGGCCGATCCTCTGACGACCCTGAAGGCCCGTGAACTCCTGGGAGCGCTGGCCCAGTTGGCACTCTTCTGCGACGGCGAGGGGCTGCCCGGGTCTGCTGACGTGTGGCTGTCGCGCGAGGTGATCGAGCGGTTCATCGCCGTCGGCTGCCCCCAGGTCAAGGAGTCGACCCGCGGGAACTATCGCTCCAGGCTCCTGCGCCTGCGTGAACTCGTAATCAGCGGCGAGTGCCGGACAGGTAAGCCCGCAGAGCTGTCCGCGTCCAGCCCGAACAGGCCCTACAGCCAACGAGAGCTCGCGGACCTGTGGGGCTGGGCTGGCGGGCAGCCCACAGACGAACTCCGCTGGGGCTGCAAAACTCTCCTCGCCCTGGGCGCCGGTGTCGGGCTGGACTCACCGGAAGTCATCCCCCTGCGCGCACACGACATCCGACACTCCCCACGCATGCGCGGCCCAGTCGTCGTCAAGACCCGAGGCTCCAGGCGACGTGAGATCCTTTGCCGCCGCCCCTGGGAAGCTGTCCTGGCCTCATCCGCCGAGCGCTCGGAGACGCCGGGGGCCGCGAGCTATCTGTTCCGTCCGAACTGCCACAGCCGCGGCACCAACACGGTCACGAACTTCCTCGCCCGGACCAAACCCAGCCCGGGCAGCCCTCGGCTGCTCATGGGAAGGCTGCGCTCCACCTGGCTGGTCGACCTCTTTGAGTCCCGCGTCCCGATCACTGTGATCGTCGCGGCGGCAGGCGTCGACTCCCTCCATGGCCTCTCCCGCATCCTTCCGTTCCTCAGCGGCATTCCGGCCGACGAAGCCGCTGCACTCCTGCGAGGCGACTGATGGGCGCCGACACCTCCGCGGGCACGGTCAAGGACCGACACGAGCGGCTGCTCGCCATGCGCGCCGAGCGCAAGCTCCTCAATGACGAGGAGGTCGAGCCGGCGATCGAAGACGTGGACAACAGCAGCCTCGTCGCTCTGCTTCAGGAGTTCGTGCACCTGGACCGCGGCCGCCCCCGGAAACTCACTCTGCGCACGCTGCTGATCGGCCTGTACCTGAGCACCCAGATCACTGGAGGGAAAGTCGTCTTGGAGCTCGTCACGGACATCCTGTTCTTCCGTCTCAGCCCACAGATGCGCCAGCGCCTGACCGTGCCCGATTATCCGGACCACGACCAGGGCTTCGAGGCGGGCTACGCCGTGGTGCGGCGCCTATTCCACGCGATGCGTGCAGCCGTAGACCCTCTCCACTCCCAGCCAACAAGCGACTCTCCCGAGAAGAGGCACAGCGCCTTGCCTCAGAGGCGGACCTAGAGCTCATGGCCGTGCGGGAGCACAGGCTCGCGCTGTTCACGGAGTTCGTCCTGGATGCATCAGTACGCCCGCTGAGGGGCCTGATGAACGAGCTGTCCGACGGCTCACTGGCCGTGGACGCCACCCCGATCCGCACCTTCGCGCGCGGCCGCAAGAGCAACGGCCCCGAGCTCTCGACCGACCCTGACGCTGGCTGGTACGTCCGCGAAGGTGACCATCGCGACCCGGACACCGTCCCCGTAGCCGAGGCCATGCGCCCTGCCGGCAAAGGCAAGAAGGGACCCAAGCCGATGAAAGGGCAGCGGAAGAAGCCCTTGCTCAAAAAGAAGGCAAAATACCTCTTCGGCTACGACGCGGCCTTCGCCGTCACCAGGGACGCCCGCCATGACGGCGTACTCCTCGAGGACAACACCCCCAACCCCGATGTCCTGCCCGCTCTCGTACTCGGCGTCGCCCTGGACAAGCCCGGCCAGCGACCCGCCTACAACGGGCTCAAGATCCTCAGCAGGCTGCGGGAACGCGGCTACAAACCCGGTTACCTTGCTGGGGACCTCGCCTACAACAATTCCGAGCCCAGCCAGTGGCAGCTGCCCGTCCGCGCTCTCGGCTACAAGCCTGTCTACGACTACCGGGTCGACCAGCTCGGCCAACAGGCCGGGGCACACGGCGCGATCATGGTCGAGGGCACCTGGTACTGCCCCTCCATGCCGCAGCCCCTCATCGATGCCACCAAAGACCTGTGCGACGAGCGCATCGACCGGGAAACCTGGCTCCAGCGCATTGAAGCCCGCAAGCCATACCGCCTCATGCCCAAGGAGCACGAGGACGCCGACGGCTACCAGCGCATGATGTGCCCGGCAGAGGCCGGGAAAGCCCAGTGCCCCATCAAGCCGCGCACCCTCGGCCGCGGTATCCACCTGCCCCTGGTGGACCCCGAGCCGAGCCCCGCGGGCCCCCTCAAGGTCTGCCGCCAGCGCAGCGTCACCCTCGCCCCAACCTCCGGTGCCAAGCACTGGCAGGCGCTCGAGTACGGGGACGAGGAATGGCAGAAGGTCTACTTCCGGCTCCGGAACAGCGTCGAGGGCTTCAACGGCTACGCGAAGAACCCCCTTGGCGAGGGCATCGAGGCGGCCGGCTCCCGGCGTATCCGCGGCATCGCTGCCCAGACGATCCTCCTGGCCTTCCAACTGGCACACGCCAACCGCCGGAAGATCAAGGAATGGGTGGAGACACTCGCCCTCAACGGGCAGCGCCCACGCAAGCGCACCCATCACCGGCGCAGAACCAAGCCGCTGGGCAGGTGGACCCCCACCGGCTACCTCGCACCGACCTCCTAGCGATCAGCGCGAGACACACCAGCTGAAGATCAACAGAAGATCAGGCCCGCATCGTGACGAATGCCATGGTGTGGGCCCTTTCACGTAAAAACGCCCTCAGCGGCATCCCAAATGAGGTCGACGCCCGTCCGGACAACGAGAAACGGGCCCCACCAGGACTTTCGTCTCTGGCGAGAACCCGTTTCGTCGGTTTCTCTCTGTGCGCGAGGGGGGAGTTGAACCCCCACGCCCTTTCGGGCACTGGAACCTGAATCCAGCGCGTCTGCCTATTCCGCCACCCGCGCATTGGGTGTTGCCGTTCGGGGTCTCACCGGCTCGGTGCGTCCCCCTGGCGACATGCAGAAGATTAGCACGCTGGACAGGGTGCCTTCACATCCGTTTGTTTGGGGCAGCCGACCGGGGAACAGGGAACGGAGAGCGGCCGCCCCCACTCCTCCTCGGCACACCCCGGGTGCGGGACACTGTCAGGAGGCCGCCTCTACGATCCGTGTGAGAGGTGACACTCATCGACGGGGCAGACAAGGGGAACCAGCCGATTTCCCGACGCGTGGATACGATCAGTAAGCAGTACCAGGACGGCAACGACGGAGGAGGTGCCTCATGGGAGTCCTGAAGAAGTTCGAGCAGCGACTCGAAGGTCTGGTCAACGGCACCTTCGCCAAGGTGTTCAAGTCCGAGGTCCAGCCTGTCGAGATCGCGGGCGCGCTCCAGCGTGAGTGCGACAACAACGCGACGATCTGGAACCGTGAGCGGACGGTCGTCCCCAACGACTTCATCGTGGAGCTCAGCCCCGGCGACTTCGAGCGCCTGAGCCCGTACTCCGGCCAGCTCGGCGACGAGCTCGCTGGCCTGGTCCGCGACTACGCCAAGCAGCAGCGCTACACCTTCATGGGCACGATCAAGGTGCATCTGGAGAAGGCGGACGACCTCGACACCGGTCTGTACCGCGTGCGCAGCCGTACGCTCGCGTCGAGTACGTCACAGGTGCCCGACCGGGCGCCGGCCGGGCCCTCTCCCGTCGCCCAGCAGGGCGGCGCCCGCGGCGGGTACGGCTACCCTCCGGCCGGAGCACCTCCGATGCCGGCCGCACCGCCCCCGGGCGGCGGCCGTCCCGGACCCGCTCCCACGGCGGACCGCCGTCCGGCAGGGGCCGCGGGCCCGCTGCCGGGCACCCAAGTCAGACGTTGGATCGAGATCAACGGCACCCGCCATCAGATCTCCCGCCCGACGCTGGTGCTGGGTCGCAGCACCGACGCCGATGTGCGGATCGACGACCCCGGCGTATCGCGCCGGCACTGTGAGATCCGGACCGGAACGCCCTCGACGATCCAGGATCTCGGGTCTACCAACGGCATCGTGGTAGACGGGCAGCACACCACCCGCGCTACGCTCCGCGACGGCTCGCGGATCGTCGTGGGCAGCACCACCATCGTTTACCGGCAAGCCGAAGGGTGAAGCGGGGGCAATGTCAGAGCTGACCCTGACGGTCATGCGGCTAGGTTTCCTGGCTGTTCTGTGGCTGTTCGTCATCGTGGCCGTCCAGGTCATTCGCAGCGACCTGTTCGGTACGCGCGTCACGCAGCGCGGCTCACGCCGCAATGCCGACGCCCGTCCCCAGCAGCAGGCGCGCCAGAGTGCTGCGCCACCGCCGCAGCGCCAGCAGACGAACAGCCGCCAGCGGCGCGGAGCGCCGACCAAGCTGGTCGTGTCCGAGGGGACCCTGACGGGTACCACCGTGGCACTGCAGGGCCAGACCATCTCGCTGGGCAGGGCCCACGATTCAACGATCGTGCTGGACGACGACTACGCCTCCAGCCGGCATGCCAGGATCTACCCGGACCGTGACGGCCAGTGGATCGTCGAGGATCTCGGGTCCACCAACGGCACGTATCTCGACCGGACCCGACTCACCACGCCGACCCCGATTCCGCTGGGCGCGCCGATCCGCATCGGCAAGACCGTCATCGAGCTGCGGAAGTAGTAGGACAATGACAGCGCGCGAGCGGAGCGAGCGAGCCGCAGCGGTCCCGACAGCGGACCGGGACGGGCTCCCGACCGGAGGGTGGGCAGTGTGGCTCGAGACCGGCTGTACCCCGAGCCGACGGGCGAGGTGCGCATGAGTCTGTCACTGCGCTTCGCCGCCGGATCGCACAAAGGCATGATCCGGGAGGGGAACGAGGACTCCGGCTACGCCGGCCCACGCCTGCTGGCCATCGCCGACGGCATGGGCGGCCAGGCCGCCGGCGAGGTCGCCTCCTCGGAGGTGATCTCCACGCTCGTCACGCTCGACGACGACGTACCCGGCTCGGACATCCTCACCTCGCTCGGTACGGCCGTGCAGCGCGCCAACGAGCAGCTGCGGCTGATGGTCGAGGAGGACCCTCAGCTCGAAGGCATGGGCACCACGCTCACCGCACTGCTGTGGACCGGCCAGCGGCTCGGTCTCGTGCACGTCGGCGACTCCCGTGCGTACCTGCTCCGCGACGGCGTGCTGACCCAGATCACGCAGGACCACACCTGGGTGCAGCGCCTGGTCGACGAGGGCCGGATCACCGAGGAAGAGGCGACCACCCACCCGCAGCGCTCCCTGCTGATGCGCGCGCTGGGCAGCGGCGACCATGTCGAGCCCGATCTCTCGATCCGTGAGGTGCGCGCCGGCGACCGCTATCTGATCTGCTCCGACGGCCTCTCCGGCGTCGTCTCGCACCAGACGATGGAAGAGACGCTCGCCAGTTACCAGGGCCCGCAGGAGACCGTCCAGGACCTCATCCAGCTCGCTCTGCGCGGCGGCGGCCCGGACAACATCACCTGCATCGTGGCGGACGTCCTCGACACCGACACCAACGACACTCTGGCCGGGCAGCTCAACGACACCCCGGTCGTCGTCGGCGCGGTCGCCGAGAACCAGCTGCAGATGAACGACGGCGGCGCCATGCAGACGCCTGCCGGCCGCGCGGCGGGCCTCGGCCGTCCCGTGCCGCCGCAGTCCAACGGCAGCTTCGGACCGCCCGGAAGCGGCGGCGGGGCGGGGTACAGCGGGCTGCCGTCCGAGGACAGCTTCGGCGCCTACGGCGACGACGACTTCGTCAAGCCGCGCGGCGGCCGCAAGTGGCTGAAGCGCTCGTTCTTCATCGTGCTCGCGCTGGCGGTCGTCGGCGGCGGTCTGTACGGCGGCTACCGCTGGACACAGACCCAGTACTACGTCGGCTCCAACGACGAGCACGTCGCGCTCTACCAGGGCATCAGCCAGGACCTGGCGTGGGTCTCGCTCTCCAAGGTGGAGAAGGACCACCCCGAGATCGAACTCAAGTACCTGCCGGAGTACCAGCGCAAGCAGGTCGAGGGCACGATCACGCAGGACAGCCTCGGCCGGGCCCGCTCGAAGATCGACGAACTCGCCGCTCAGGCCTCCGCCTGCAAGAAGGAGGAGCAGCGCCGCGAGGCCGCCGACCGTGCGAGCACGCCGCCGCCCGGTGAGGGCGAGGCCGGTGGCACCACCGGCAAGCCCACTACCCAGAACGCCAAGACCAAGCCGACCGCACCTACTCCCACTCCGGGCCCCACCCTCTCGGAAGAGGAGCAGAAGCTGGCCGCGAACTGCGGGAAGCAGTAACGGCCAAGGGGGCCCTCTCCACCATGAGCGTTGTCACAAACACCACCACGATCGGCGCGATCGAAGCACCGAGCCGCCGCAACACCGAGCTGATGCTGCTCGCCTTCGCCGTCGTCATTCCGGTGTTCGCGTACATCAACGTGGGACTCGCCCTCGACGGCAAGCTGCCCGCCGGCGTGCTCGGTTACGGGCTCGGACTGGGTCTGCTGGCCGGTGTGGCGCACGTGGTCGTGCGCAAGTTCGCCAAGTACTCCGACCCGCTGCTGCTTCCGCTGGCCACCCTGCTCAACGGCCTCGGACTGGTCATGATCTGGCGTCTCGACCAGTCCCCGCGGCTGATCCAGCGCATCGAGGCCCGCTTCGGACCGGGCACCTTCAGCCCGGACGCCCCCAAGCAGCTGATGTATTCGGCGATCGGCATCGCACTCTTCGTCGCCGTGCTGATGCTGCTCAAGGACCACCGCATCCTCCAGCGCTACACGTACATCTCCATGGCGGCGGCGCTGGTCCTGCTGATCCTGCCGATGTTCTTCCCGGCGGTGAACGGCGCCAAGATCTGGATCAGCGTCGGTCCTTTCTCCATCCAGCCCGGTGAGTTCGCGAAGATCATCATCGCGGTCTTCTTCTCCGGCTACCTGATGGTGAAGCGTGACGCCCTGGCACTGGCGAGCCGCCGGTTCATGGGCCTGTACCTGCCGCGCGGACGGGACCTCGGGCCGATCCTGATGGTCTGGGCGATGTCCATCCTCATCCTGGTCTTCGAGACCGACCTCGGCACCTCGCTGCTGTTCTTCGGCCTCTTCGTGATCATGCTGTACGTGGCCACCGAACGCACCAGCTGGATCGTCTTCGGCCTGCTGATGTCGGCGGTCGGCGCGGTGGGCGTCGCTTCCTTCGAGCCGCACGTCCAGCAGCGTGTGGAGTTCTGGCTCAACCCCTTCGCGGAGAAGACCTGGGAGCAGAGCGAGCAGATCGGCCAGGCGTTGATGTCCTTCGGCTCCGGCGGCACGCTCGGAACCGGCCTCGGCCAGGGCGACTCGGACCTCATCGGCTTCGCCGCCAACTCCGACTTCATCGTCTCCTCCTTCGGTGAGGAGCTGGGCCTCGCCGGAATGATGGCGTTCCTGCTCATCTACGGCCTCATCGTGGAACGCGGCGTACGTACCGCCCTCGCCGCCCGCGACCCCTTCGGCAAGCTTCTGGCGATCGGCCTCTCCGGAGCCTTCGCCATCCAGGTCTTCGTCGTCGCCGGCGGTGTGATGGGCCTCATCCCGCTGACCGGTATGACCATGCCGTTCGTGGCCTACGGCGGTTCGTCCGTGATCGCCAACTGGGCGCTGATCGGCATCCTGATCCGTATCAGCGACACCGCGCGGCGTCCCGCGCCGGCTCCCGCCCCGTCCCCCGATGCCGAGATGACCCAGGTGGTCCGACCGTGAACAAGCCCCTGCGCCGGATCGCGATCTTCTGCGGCCTTCTTGTCCTGGCCCTCCTCGTGCGCATCAACTGGCTCCAGTACGCCGAGGCCGAGGACCTCAACACGAACAGCAAGAACCGCCGCATCACGATCGAGCGGTACGCCAGCGAGCGCGGCAACATCATCGTCGACGGCAAGCCCATCACCGGCTCGGTCGAGACGAACGACACCGACTTCAAGTACAAGCGCACCTACGTCAACGGCCCCATGTGGGCGCCGGTGACCGGGTACGCCTCGCAGGCCTTCGACGCCAACCAGATCGAGAAGCTCGAGGACGGCATCCTCACGGGCAACTCCGACCAGCTCTTCTTCGACCGCACGATGGCGATGTTCACCGGCGACACGAAGAAGGGCGGCAACGTCGTCACGACCCTCAACGGCGCCGCGCAGAAGGCCGCCTTCGAGGGACTGGGCAACAAGAAGGGCGCCGTCGCGGCGATCGACCCGCAGACCGGCAAGATCCTGGCTCTGGCCTCCACTCCGTCCTACGACCCGGCCTCCTTCGCCGGCTACCGGAACGCGGACGCGAAGGCGTGGAACGCGCTGGAGAAGGACAAGGACAAGCCGAAGCTCAACCGCGCGCTGCGCGAGGTCTACCCGCCCGGATCGACCTTCAAGGTGCTCACCGCGGCGGCCGCGCTGGAGTACGGCGCGGTGGACGACATCGGCGCGGCCACGGACACCCCCGAGCCGTACACCCTGCCCGACACCCGCACGAAGCTCCCCAACTCGCACACGGGCTGCAAGAACGCCAGCCTGAACGAGGCGCTGCGGGTCTCCTGCAACACCGTCTTCGCCAAGCTCGGTGACACGGTCGGCCGGGACAAGATGGTCGAGATGGCGCAGAAGTTCGGCTTCAACAACGCCGAGATCGACACCCCGGTCCGCGCGGCGGCGTCCGTCTACGACAAGAACATGGACAAGCCGGGCAACGCGCTCTCCTCCATCGGCCAGTTCAACACCGCCGCCACTCCCCTCCAGATGGCCATGGTCACCGCGGCGATCGCCAACGACGGCAAGCTGATGAAGCCGTACATGATCGACCAGCTCGAGGCGCCGAACCTCGATGTGATCTCCAAGACCGAGCCGCAGGAGATGAGCCGTCCGCTCTCGCAGAAGAACGCGCAGCTCCTTCAGAAGATGATGGAGAACGTGGTCGACAGTGGCACCGGCGAGAAGGCCAAGATCGACGGTGTCAAGGTCGGTGGCAAGACGGGTACCGCCCAGCACGGCGAGAACAACAGCAAGAACCCGTACGCCTGGTTCATCTCGTACGCCAAGAACGCGGACGGCTCGCCGGTCGCCGTGGCCGTCGTCGTGGAGGACAGCGATGCTCAGCGCGACGACATCTCGGGTGGCGGCCTGGCGGCCCCGATCGCCAAGGAAGTGATGCAGGCGGTGCTGGACAGCAAGAAGTGATGCGGATCACGTGCGCCCCCCATACCAGCACATTGCGATACCGGTCGGGTATCAGCTGACGGTCGCGGGCCGATCGGGTGGGGAGCGGCCGGTAGCGTATGCGCGAACAGCACACCGCCGGACCACACGCTGGTGCGGTCGGGACTGACGGAGAGGGCTGGAACAGTTATGGAAGAGCCGCGTCGCCTCGGCGGCCGGTACGAACTGGGCTCGGTGCTCGGCCGCGGTGGCATGGCAGAGGTGTACCTCGCCCACGACACCCGGCTCGGCCGCACCGTCGCCGTGAAGACGCTGCGGGCCGACCTCGCCCGCGACCCGTCCTTCCAGGCCCGGTTCCGCCGTGAGGCCCAGTCGGCCGCCTCGCTCAACCACCCGGCGATCGTCGCGGTGTACGACACGGGCGAGGACTACGTCGACGGGGTCTCGATCCCGTACATCGTCATGGAGTACGTCGACGGCTCCACGCTCAGGGAGCTGCTGCACTCGGGACGCAAGCTGCTGCCCGAGCGCACCCTGGAGATGACCATCGGCATCCTCCAGGCCCTGGAGTACTCCCACCGCAACGGCATCGTCCACCGCGACATCAAGCCGGCGAACGTCATGCTGACGCGCACCGGCCAGGTCAAGGTCATGGACTTCGGCATCGCCCGCGCCATGGGCGACTCCGGGATGACGATGACGCAGACCGCCGCCGTCATCGGCACCGCCCAGTACCTCTCGCCCGAGCAGGCCAAGGGCGAGCAGGTCGACGCACGCTCCGACCTCTACTCCACCGGCTGTCTGCTCTACGAGCTCCTCACCGTGCGGCCGCCCTTCGTGGGCGACTCCCCGGTGGCCGTCGCGTACCAGCACGTACGCGAGGAGCCGCAGCCGCCCAGCAACTTCGACCCCGAGATCACGCCCGAGATGGACGCCATCGTCCTGCGGGCCCTGGTCAAGGACCCCGATTACCGCTACCAGTCCGCCGACGAGATGCGCGCGGACATCGAGGCCTGTCTGGACGGACAGCCCGTGGCGGCGACGGCGGCGATGGGTGCGGTCGGCTACGGATACGGCTCGGACGACCAGGCCACCACGGCGCTGCGCCAGGCCGACCCGGCGGGCCAGACCTCGATGCTGCCGCCCATGAACCCGGACGACGGCGGCTTCGGCGGCTACGACGACCGCCCGGGCCGCCGGCGCCAGCAGAAGAAGTCCAACACGTCGACGATCCTGCTGGTGGTCGCCGGCATCCTGGTGCTGGTCGGCGCGGTGCTCATCGGCCGCTCCGTCTTCGGCGGCGGCGACGGGGGCAACGGCGACGTGCCGGCTCCCTCGCTCGTGGGCAAGACGGTGCAGGAGGCAACGACGCTCGCGACGAACTCGGGCGTCGAGATCAGCCAGTCCGGCACGGACCGCTGCGATCAGCCCAAGAACACGATCTGCAGCCAGACGCCGGGTGAAGGCGTCACCATGCAGCAGGGCGAGACGGTCCAGTACGTCCTCTCCGAGGGCGCACCGAAGATCGAGGTCCCGGACGTCACCGAGAAGTCCCAGTCGAACGCGCAGGAGGCTCTCCAGCGCAAGGGATTCAAGTTCAAGGTCGAGGAAGTCGAGTCCTCCGAGCAGGACCCCGGCACGGTCATCTCCCAGGACCCGCGGGGCAACAGCCTGGCCGAGAAGGGCACGACCGTGAACCTGAAGGTGGCCAAGGAAGCGCTGGTGAACATTCCGCCGGTGCAGGGCCAGCAGTTCGACAGTGCCAAGAACCAGCTGGAGACCCTCGAATTCAAGGTCGAACGGCAGGACGTGGACTCGCAGCAGCCCGCGAACACGGTCGTGAACCAGTCGCCGACGGGCAAGGCGTCCAAGGGCGCGACGATCACGCTGCAGGTCTCCAAGGGGCCGCAGCCGACCGGGAAGCCGGTTCCCGAGGTGAGGGCCAAGAGGCTCGGCGAGGCCAAGCAGATCCTGGCCCAGAACGGCTTCACGAACCTCGCGCTCGCACCCGGCAGCCCGGGCGACGACAACGCCATCGTGACCTCGCTGGACCCGCAGCCCGGAACGCAGGCCGACCCGGCCGCCGCGATCACTCTCACGACGATCGGTGGTAACGGCGGGAACGGCGGCAACAACAACGGCGGCGGCAACGGCGGATTCATCGGCGGCGGAGACGGCGACTGATCCGAGCCGCAACACGGACAGAAGCCCTGGTCACCCTCGAAGGGTGCCGGGGCTTCTGCGTGCGTGGGCCGGGGTGCGTGGGCGCGGATGCGGTGGACCGGGCCGGCCGCCGCAGGCACCGATAGGGGTGAGGGCGGCTGCTCGTGCGCGGAGCCGGGCGCAACCCTGCGGTGCCGCTGTGCGCACCGACGGCGCGGATTCGTTTCAGCGCAGCTCGTCCGGCGGCGTGCGGTCCTTGTCGACCTTCTCCTCGCGCACCAACTCGCCCCACACGATGTAACGGTAGTCCGAGGTGTAGACGGGCGTGCACGTCGTCAGCGTGATGTAGCGGCCCGGCTTCGACTTGCCCGACTCCTTCGGGACCGGCTGCAGCACATTGACGTTGTACTTCGAGGTCTCGGGGAGCTTCTTGAAGACCTTGTAGACGTACCAGGTGTCCCGGGTCTCGAAGACGACCGGGTCGCCCTCCTTCACCTTGTGGATGTTGTGGAACTTCGCGCCGTGGCCGTCGCGGTGCGCGGCGAGCGTGAAGTTGCCCTGCGGATCCCAGGGGAGCGCCGACTTGATCGGGGCGGTGTAGTAGCCGGCGACCCCGTCGTTGAGGGCCTTGGCGTCGGTGCCCTGCTTCACCAGCACCTCGCCCTTCGACATCGCGGGCACGTGCAGGAAGCCGATGCCGTCCTTGGTGTCGAGCGCCCCCGGTCCGGCCCATCCGTCGCGCATCTGGTCGCCCTGGCGGGAGGCCTCGCGGTCGGCGAGGACGTTCGTCCACCACAGCGAGTAGACGACGAAGAGGCCCAGCACCACGCCCGCAGTGATCAGCAGCTCGCCGAGGACACTGATGACGCCGGCGATCCGGCTGCGCGCACGTGACACTGCACCTGTTCCCGTCTAGAAGTCGTCAGCCTACGAGCGCGTCCGGTTTGCCCTTGCTGCGCGGCCGTTCCTCGACCATCTTGCCCCACACGATCATTCGATACGTACTCGTGAATTCCGGCGTGCACGTCGTGAGCGTGATGTACCTGCCGGGCCCTGTGAAGCCGGATCCGGCCGGCACCGGCGCGATGACGCCGATGTTCGAAGGCGAGGTCTGGGGAAGGATGTTCGCCATCGTGTACGTGTAGTAGGCGTCCTGCGTCTCGACGACGATCGGGTCGCCGGGCTGGAGGCGGTTGATGTAACGGAACGGCTCGCCATGGGTGTTGCGGTGGCCCGCGACGGCGAAGTTGCCCGCCTTGTCCGACGGCATCGCCGTCTTGAGCTTGCCCTCGCCGTAGTGGCCGACCATGCCGCGGTCCAGGACCTTGTTCTTGTTGATGCCCTCGGCGATGGGGACGACCACGTCCAGCTTCGGGATGTACATGATCGCGAAGCCCTGCCCGGGCTCGAAGGCGCCCGGCTGACGGCCGTTGGCGAAGCCCTCCTGGATCTTGCTCGTCTCCCGGCCGGCCAGTTGCCCGGCTCGGATGTTGGTCCACCACAGCTGATAGGTGACGAACAGCAGCAGCAGCACGCCAAAGCTGATGAACAGCTCGCCGATGGCCCGGCTGGCCACCACGGCGGGGCTGTCCTTCGCCGCACGGGCCGCTCTGCGGGCCTCCACGCGCGACAGGGGTCTGCCGGGCGCCGCGGAGCTCTCCGGCGCCTCTGGGCGCCTGCGGCCCCGGCCCTTGGCCGCTCTGCGGCGCTCGGCACGCCCGGGCCCGGCGGGAGCTTCCTCGGCACGCCGGGTGTCCGACGTCAGCAGGCCGACCGTCGCGTCGTCCTCCTCGCGTCCCGGCACACTGCCCGAACCGGGAAACGGTCGGGGGAAGCGGCCGGGCTCGGACTCGGGTATCACCGGCGCCGGCCGCGCCGCGGGCGCCGGCCCGGGCGCCGGAACCGTCTCCTGCTGCCCGTACCAGTCCTGCCGGTAGGTCTCGGCGTAGGCCTCCGCCGCGCTCGAAGGGTACTGACCGTACTCCGGAGCCTGCTGGAGCCCCTCGTACGTCCGGGGCGCGGACTGTTGCTGCGGGTAGCCCTGGGGGCCCGGAGAGGGCGTGCGCGAGTACGGCTGCGGTGCGGCGGGTGCCTGGGGATAGGCGGCCTGCGGCTGCTGCTGGCCCGGGGCGTACGCCTGGGACGGCAGGTAGGCCTGGGCGTCGGCCTGCTCCCGCGAGTGGGCGCGGGCCCGCTCCCACTCCTCCGGAGGGGTCGGGTCCGTCAGGGGGTCGTACTCGTCCCCCGGACGCCCGGCACTCACGCCACGGCCTTGCCCACCACCGGCGCGAGCCCCGCCGAACGCTCGACCGCGCCGATGTCGCCGCACTGTTCCAGCCAGTTGGCCAGCATCAGGTGCCCGTGCTCGGTGAGGACCGACTCGGGGTGGAACTGCACGCCTTCGACGGCCAGTTCACGGTGGCGCAGCCCCATGATGATGCCGTCCGCGGTCCGCGCGGTGACCTCCAGCTCCTCGGGCAGATCCGCCGGTTCCGCGGCCAGCGAGTGGTAGCGGGTCGCGGTGAACGGCGAGGGCAGCCCGGCGAAGACACCCTTGCCCTGGTGCGCCACCGGCGAGGTCTTGCCGTGCAGCAACTCGGGGGCACGGTCCACCACTCCGCCGTACGCCACGGCCATCGACTGCATGCCGAGGCAGACACCGAAGACAGGAACGCCGGTGGTCGCGCAGTGCCGCACCATCTCGATGCACACACCGGCCTGCTCGGGGGCGCCGGGACCGGGGGAGAGCAGCACCCCGTCGAAGCCGTCCTGCACGTGTTCGAGTCCGACCGCGTCGTTCCGGACGACCTCGCACTCCGCACCGAGCTGGTACAGGTACTGGACGAGGTTGAACACGAAGCTGTCGTAGTTGTCGACGACGAGGATGCGTGCGCTCATCGGGCCGCCCCCGCTCCGTCGACCGTCACATCGTTGAACGGAAGCAGCGGTTCCGCCCACGGGAAAACGTACTGGAACAGCACGTAGACAACCGCGAGGGCGAGCAGGAGCGAGAGGAGAGCCCGCACCCATGCGTTGCCCGGCAGATGCCGCCAGATCCAGCCGTACATGCCGTCCCTTTCCGTTCGGTACCGCACCAGACTAAAGGGCGGCAGGGGCGCATGGGTCAGCTGCGCAAAGCTTCCGGTTTGCCGTCCGTCACAGGCTGGGTGGCGTCGAGGTGCGCCCAGGCGATCAGCCGGTGGCTGCTGCCCCATTCCGGATCGCACGTCGTGAGGGTCAGATAGCGCCCGGGACCCTCGAACCCCGACTTCCGCGGAACGGGGTCGATCACCCCGATGTCACCGGGGACGGTGCGGTACGGCTTCCTGTCGATGCGGTACGTGAACCACGTCGTGCCGTCGGTCAGCACGACCGCGTCACCGGGGCGCAGCCGGGGGAAGTCCTTGAACGGATCGCCGTACGTACGGCGGTGACCCGCGACCGAGAAATTGCCGGTGCCGCCGAGCCGGGCCGTGGTGGCGTAGTGCCCGAGACCCTTCTCGAGCGTCCCCGTACGGGTGCCTTCGAGGACCGGCCAGTCCCAACCGCCGCCGAAACGGGGGATGTACATGACGGCGAAGGGCTTGCCGTCCCGGTACTCCGCCGGCGGAGCGGGGGCGGTTGCGGTCGTGCCGCCGGTCGCCGGTGCCGGGCTCGCCACCGCGCCGTGGGCCCACTCGTCCTGAAGCCGTCCGATCTGACCGTCGGAGGCGTCGGCCGCCTTGACGCCCGTCCAGAACACGACGTACGCGACGAAGAGCACGATCAAGGTGCCGGCGGTGATGCACAGTTCGCTGAAGGTCCTGACGATCAGCCGTACCGACACCGAACCCCCCAGGCGCTACTGCACGGGCTTCGCGTAGTGGAGATCCACTGTGCCCGAGTAGCCGGGGAGAGTCACCGCCTCGCGCTCGTCCACTTTCCAGCCGAGACCGTAGGCCTTCACGTACAGCTGATAGTTCTGCACGGCGACGGAGTCGTCGAGGGCCTTCTGGAGCGCGCTCCGGTCACCCACGGCGGTGATCTGGTACGGCGGGGAGTAGACGCGGCCCTGGAGGATGAGGGTGTTTCCCACACAGCGGACGGCGCTGGTGGAGATGAGGCGCTGGTCCATGACCTGGATGCCCTTGGCGCCGCCCTTCCACAGGGCGTTGACGACGGCCTGGAGATCCTGCTGGTGGATCACCAGGTCGTTCGCCTGCGGCTCGGGATAGCCGGGTGCGGCCTGGGCGTTGGGCGGAGCGTCGTTGAGGGTGACGGTCAGCGCCTGACCGGTCAGCTTCCGGGTGCCCGCGACCTCTTCCAGGGCTCCGAGCTTCTGGTCCTCGGCCTCGGTGGACCCGTCGTCGCGCTGGGCGAGAGCATCGACGTCGCCGCGGAGCGCGGCCGTGGACTCGGTGAGATCACCGTTCTTGGTGCTGCGCTGCTGGATCAGATCGGACAGCTTCAGCAGGGAGCCGTCGGTCCGCAGATCGGTACCCTTGGCCGTATTGAAACTTGTCACGAAGATCAGCCCGGCGAGAGCGAAAACGGCAGCTGTCAACACCCGGCCCACCCGCCAGTTGAAGCGGTGAACCGGGCCTTGCGGGGAGTCGGCGGAATTGCTCAACGTACCCTTATCTCCTCAGGCGCCGCGGAAGCACTACGCTAACGGACGCCCGGGGGCGGCAGTGGTCCCCCTTCGCTCCAGCCCCGGCGCCAGCCACAGTTCCCTGCGCGGTCACGCAGCGCATCGACAGGAGAGTCCCTCGTGCCGAAGTCACGTATCCGCAAGAAGGCCGAGTTCACGCCGCCGCCCGCGACGAAGCAGGCGACCAGCATCAAGCTGACGAGCCGCAACTGGGTAGCACCCGTGATGCTCGCGTTGTTCCTGATCGGACTCGCCTGGATCGTCCTCTTCTATGTGACCGAGGGCGACCTTCCGATCAAGAGCTTCGGCAACTGGAACATCGTCGCGGGCTTCGGCTTCATCGCCGCCGGCTTCGGTGTCTCCACCCAGTGGAAGTAGCTCTGCCGCAAGCTCCCGGCGCCGTTTCGGCTCCCGGGGCGGGACGTCAAGCCCTGCCCCAAGGTTATCCACAGCGTTGTCCACAGTGGGGAAAAGGTCTGACGATCTGTGGATAACCTTCAAAGTGTTGACGCCGGTGTGACTGCATGAGCCATCCCGGTGAAGCGTTCCGCCCCTTGCCTCTGCTGGGAAAACCCAGTTCAGCGACAAGGGGCACACGTATCCCACACGGCGTGCACAAGATCCGCCACACGCTGTGGACAACTTTGGGGAAAGGTTGCGCTCAGCTGAGCAGGCAGCCGCTCGGTCCGGGATCGACAGGCTGCCGCCGGGCCCGGATGACTGCCCGGGGGCTCAGGTCAGGGACGCGGTCCGGGCGAACACGGCCACCACGATCACCAGCAGGACACCCGCGCAGCACGCGAACTGCACCAGGGTCCGGTGCCGGCGCGGAGCGAAGACGAGTCCGAGCGTGACGAGGGCGCCGGCCACCAGACCGCCGATGTGCCCCTCCCAGGAGATTCCCTCGCGGCCGAAGGTGAAAATCAGGCTGATCACCAGGATCGCGATGACCGGCCGCATGTCGAGGTTCTTGCGGCGCGCGAGCACGGCGAACGCGCCGATCAGGCCGTAGATGGCACCCGAGGCACCCAGCGACCCCTGGTTCGGGGCGGCGAGCAGATAGGCGAGCGCGCTGCCGCCGAGCCCCGAGACGAGATAGACCGCGAGGAAACGGGAGCGGCCGAGCTCCGGCTCGACGATTCTGCCGAGGAACCACAGCCCCACCAGGTTGAAGAGGATGTGGGGCACCTCTTCGTGCAGGAACACCGAGGTGATCAGGCGGTACCACTCACCGTCCGCGACGCCGACGACCTCGTTGAGCTGGGGGTTGTACGCGTATCCGATCAGCAGCGTCTCATCGAGGAAGCGGTCGCCGAGGGCGAGCACCACCACGTACACGGCGGCGTTGACGGCCACGAGGATCTTGGTGATCAGGAAGGCGTCGGAGCGGATGCTGCCGCCCGCGATGGTCCGCGGCTGGTTCGCCGTCGGGGCGTGCCCGGTGCCGGAGCCGGTGCGCACACAGTCGGGGCACTGGAACCCCACGGACGCGTCGACCATGCACTCGGGGCAGATCGGCCGCTCGCAGCGCACGCAGCTGATGCCCGTCTCGCGGCCGGGATGCCGGTAGCAGCCGGGCAGGCCGTGGGCGTCCTGCGGCTCCTTCGGAGTGCCTGGCACCTGGTCCATGGGATCCTCAATCTCCCTCGATCAAAACACCGCCCCGTCCATCCTTACGGACGGACGGGGCGCAATGGTTCCCCTGGGGACGAGGCCCGTGGGAATCAGCCCTCGCGGGTCTCGACGACGACGGACTCGATCACGACGTCCTTGAGCGGGCGGTCGGTCCGCGGATTGGTCTGGGTGCCGACGATCGCGTCCACGACCTTCTTGCCCGCCTCGGTGCTGACCTCGCCGAAGATGGTGTGCTTACGGGTCAGCCACGTGGTGGGTGACACCGTGATGAAGAACTGCGAGCCGTTGGTGCCCGGGCCGGCGTTCGCCATGGCCAGCAGGTACGGCTTGTCGAAGGCGAGGTCCGGGTGGAACTCGTCGCCGAACTCGTAGCCCGGGCCACCGGTGCCGTTGCCCAGGGGGTCGCCGCCCTGGATCATGAAGCCGCTGATGACGCGGTGGAAGACCGTGCCGTCGTACAGCCTGTCGGTGGACTTCTTGCCGGTCGCCGGGTGGGTCCACTCGCGCTCGCCCTGAGCGAGTTCGACAAAGTTCTTGACCGTCTTGGGCGCGTGGTTCGGCAGGAGCCGGATCTCGATGTCGCCTTGATTGGTCTTCAGGGTGGCGTAAAGCTGCTCGGCCACGATCCTGCCTTCCGTAAGTCTCGTCTGACGTCCACCGATCCTCGCACGGAAGCACCGCCCACGGAGAAAAGCGGCGTAGTCCTCGCCGAAGCGGCGCGGTACGGGGCGATTCGTGACATCGTCGAGCGGAAGCTCACAAACATGACCCGGATGCCCGGCCCCACATGCCGAGCATGAGGTCTGCGGGCATGATTTCCATTCAGACGGAAAGGCGAAACTGTGCCGAACTGGGGAAATCCCCAGGCCCCAGAACGCCACCGAGGAGGAGGATCCCCGTGACCCGCATGGACAGCGTGCGCGCCGCGACCGGTACGGCGAAGGAAAGCGTGCTGCACGCCGCGGACGTGGTGGCGCCCTACGCCGGTACTGCCAAGGACCAGGCCGCGCTTTATGCGCAGGAAGCCCGCGTACGGCTCGCGCCCAAGGTCTCCAAGGCCGCCAAGAAGGCCCGTGTTCAGTACGACACCCGTCTCGCGCCGCATGTGCCGCCAAAGGTGGACGTCGCAGCGCACCGGGCCGCGACCACCGCTCGTAGGGCAGCACGTCAGGCGGCGGACTACACAGTTCCGCGCGTCGAACACGCCGTTGCCGCCGCTCAGCCCGTACGGGAAGAGGCTGCGGCTCGCTCCGCTGCCGCGCTGGCCGCTCTGCGCGGTCAGGTGACGGCGAAGGACATTCAGAAGTTGGTGAGGAAGCACGAGCGGCGCTCGAAGGCCGCGCGTCTTGCCAAGGGTCTCGCGATCATCGGTGTTCTGGCCGGCGGCGCTGTGGCCGCCTGGAAGTGGTGGGACAAGCAGGCCAACCCCGACTGGCTGGTCGAGCCGCCCGCTGCGACGGAACTCGCCGACCGCGATCCGCTGACGTCCGTCGACGGCAGTCCGGAAGCGCTCGATCCCGAGGTCCAGGCGAAGCAGGCCGAGGCGGAGGCTGCCGATCGCGACGAGGGCCGCTGATCGGTCACCGCCCGTGTGGCCGGTGGTGATGCGGGGGGCGTGAGCAGTGCTTGCGGTGTCATGCGCTGTGGTGCCGCAGGCGCTTCCGCAGGACGGAACCTGCGCTGTGGTGCCTCAGAACATGCGCTGTGGTGCTGTGGAACGGGACGTGCGCTGTGCTGCTGTGGTACGGACGTGCGCTGTGGTGCCGGGAGAGGTGAGTGCTCCCGGCGCCTCATACCGAGGTGAGCGCACGGTCCGCGAGTGCGTCCGAGCCCGGCTCGGTCGCGGCGTCCTCGCTCTCCACGGAGGGCAGGTGCCGGGTGGCGGGAGACGAACCGTGCGCCTCGGCGCTGATGCGCTGCTTGATCGTGGGCGGCAGTGACCTGTCGCGCATGGTCGGGCTCCAGCGCGTACTCTGCGCCGGCACCGTCGCTCGGACGGCCTCCGTACGCGTCTGACGCGGCAGGTCGGCACGCTTCGGCGTCTGAACGGCCGGCTGCTGCGCGGCCGACGCGACGGTGGTGAGACCCACCGAGGCAAGCAGCGCGACGAGCGCGGTGAAGAATGCGGTCCACAGATTCCTGACCTTGATGGCGGCCATGACCCCTCGCTTTCGGGTTGGGCGATCTACATACCTTTCTCATGATGTGTACGCATCTCGAGTTGCGAAGGACCGACGCAGGACATAGGCGGTTCTTCTGATCAACACCACCCGTACGGCCCAGAGCGGCCCCGGAAAGCCAAAAAGAGCGCCCCGCCTACGGGAACAGGCCGGGGCGCTCTTCGTGCGTCCTGGCTCCGCCCTGGTCACGGTCGCGGCGGTGACGCCGACCAGGAGAGCGCGCGGTACAGGACCGGCACGTTCGGAGTACCACCTCGGTGCCGCGATCGCCGCCGGCGGCAGCGACGTCACCATGGAGAACTACGCCCGACGGCAGGCGGAGGCCGGCCCTGGTCGACTTGCGTGAGCGGGAAGACACCGGCGGCCCCGATGACCAAGCCGGTCACCACCATCGCCTGCACGCCCGGCGTCAGGGTGAGGCACCTGGTCGCCGCGGCACCGACGACGACGGCACCGGTCGGCGGCGCAGTCGTACGCCGGTCGCCGGCGGGCCGTAGCCCGGAACGAACCGCAGGAACCGGCCGGTCGGTGCGTCGGTACGCGTCCTCGTGGTGCCGGACGCGGTGGCCGACGAGGGCGACGACCGGCTCCGCTTCGAGCAGCTCATCCCCTCCGACCAGGTTCTCCGGGCGATCACCGCGAGCCTCGACGAGCGACGCCTGATCGGCACCCCGCCTCGTCGTGGAACCGCCGGTCTACCAGGGCGTCACCGTCGTGGCCCGCCTCGCGGCGGCACCGGGGGACACCGACCGGGTCCGCGAGGCCGCCCTCGACGCCCTGTTCCACCACCTCAACCCCCCGCACGGCGGCCCGGACGGCACCGGCTGGCCCTTCGGTCGCCCGGTCCAGTACGGCGAGGTCTTCGGCATCCTGCAGAACGCCACCGGCAACGCCCTCGTGGAAGAGATCCGCCTCTTCCCCGCCGACCCGATCACCGGCCGCCGCGGCGCACCCGCGGACCGCATCGACGTGGCCGCGGGCGCGCTGGTCTTCTCCTACCAGCACCAAGTGGTCGTGACGGCGCTCGAACCGGAGGCACGGCGATGAGCCTGACCGACACGGCCGCCCAGCCGGGGGTGGGGTCATGAGCCGTGCCGCCGCGCCCGGTCTGCCGAGCCGGTACCCGATCGGTGAGCAACTGCCCGCCCTCTATGCCGACGACGACTTCGCGCAGCGGTTCACCGCCGGCCTCGACACCGTCCTCGCCCCGTGTGCCCTGTCCCGCCTGCGGTACGGCCAATCAGCCGGGCCGCCGGTTCTGTCGGCGCTGTGCGGCGGAGCTGAAGCCCGCTGCGAAGCCCGACCCGCTGCCGTGGCGGCGGACCGTGTGGCCGTTCCGCCGCCGGGTGCGGGCGAGTTCGGGCGGGGTGACGCGGTTCCTGGTGGTCCTGGCCGTAGTGCTGGCGCTGTGCGCGGGCGGCTTTCTGCTGATGCCGGCCGGACGTGCCCTGATCGAGGACACCAGGGACAAACTGGGCAAGGCCAAGCCCGTGACGCCCATGAGCACCGAGGCGAGCGCCTCGGTGCCGGGGCACCCGCCGAAGGACACCACGGACGGGCTGAGCAATCGCTACTGGGGCGCGCCCGTGACGGGCGCCTCGGTGACGTACACCTTCCGCAAGCCGTTCCGGTTGGTCGACGTGATATCACCAACGGCGCGTCCAAGGAGCCGCAGCGGTACGCCCTCCAGGCACGCGCGCTCCAGATGGACCTGGAGGTGACGGCGCAGGACGGCACCACGCACAAGAAGGAGCTGACCCTCAGCGACAAACCGGGCGACCAGACGATCCCCACCGGGTACAGCAACGTGCGGAAGGTACGCCTGGTGCTGCGCTCGGCCGTCGGCCTGCTCCCGGGCCGCCATCTGGCCCTGGCGGAGGTGGAGTTCTTCCAGCGAGGCTGACTCGGCCGGCAGTGCTCGGTCGGCTGG
The DNA here is from genome assembly GCF_040302905.1 of Streptomyces sp. NPDC096193. NCBI lineage: Bacteria > Bacillati > Actinomycetota > Actinomycetes > Kitasatosporales > Streptomycetaceae > Streptomyces > Streptomyces sp. NPDC096193. Next base: position 241,624 of record NZ_JBEOSJ010000005.1, read on the forward strand.
TGCTGGGGTGGTACGTCGCGGTGGCAGCCGAGGCAGGCGCTCGGTGACGGCCTGGAGGTGTCCTCCGTCCTGGACCGGCGCTGCGGCAGCGAACAGGACGCCACCGGCGACCTCACCGGGATGCTCCAGGGTCCGACCGGCCCCGGCGTGGACCCGGACCTCGTGCGCCGCCGCGGCCCACCACAGGGCGGTGCGACCGGCCGTTCCGTCCTTGTTCTCTCGCTCACGTTCGAAGCCGTGAAGAGCACGTTGCGTGGGAGGCGTCACGACACGCAGTCGACGCAGACCCAAAGAACCCCTCTGGCCGACGTCTCCGCAGGTCAGAGGGGTTTTCGGGGTGTGGAGCCTAGGGGAGTCGAACCCCTGACATCTGCCATGCAAAGACAGCGCTCTACCAACTGAGCTAAGGCCCCTGGTCGCGGACCACAATACCGGGTCACCCCCGGGTTCCTGCAAAAGGGTTTGGGGCTCCCGGTGGGCGACCACTCTCCGTAAGATGCACGACGTGGTTCGCAGCAGCGAAGCCCGCTTTGGGGAAAGCGATGGGGAGACGCCATGGACGCCGCTCAGCAGGAAACGACCGCAAGAGCCAGGGAGCTGCAGCGCAGCTGGTACGGGGAGCCGTTGGGGGCGCTCTTCCGCCGGCTGATCGACGACCTGGGCCTCAACCAGGCCCGGCTCGCAGCCGTGCTCGGGTTGTCGGCTCCCATGCTGTCGCAGCTGATGAGCGGTCAGCGGGCCAAGATCGGCAATCCCGCGGTGGTCCAACGCGTCCAGGCGCTGCAGGAGTTGGCGAGTCTTGTCGCCGACGGCAGCGTCAGCGCGGTCGAAGCCACCGAGCGGATGGAAGAGATCAAGAAGTCGCAGGGCGGGTCCGTCCTCACCGGAACGAGCCAGAGCACGAACAGCTCCGGGGCTCCGACAGTGCGCCGGGTCGTCCGTGAGATCCAGTCGCTGCTGCGCTCCGTGGCCGCCGCCGGCGACATCATCGATGCCGCCGACTCCCTCGCCCCGAGCCACCCGGAGCTGGCAGAGTTCCTCCGGGTGTACGGCGCCGGGCGTACCGCGGACGCCGTCGCCCACTACGAATCGCACCAGAACTGACGCGGGGCGGACGCCTCACGAGGGAACGGGAGCGGGCGCAGCGCCATGGGTGAGGTCTTCGCTGGTCGGTACGAGCTGATCGACCCGATCGGGCGCGGTGGTGTCGGTGCGGTCTGGCGCGCCTGGGACCACCGGCGCCGTCGTTATGTGGCAGCCAAGGTGCTGCAGCAGAGCGACGCGCACACCCTGCTGCGCTTCGTCCGCGAGCAGGCGCTGCGGATCGATCACCCCCATGTCCTCGCTCCCGCGAGCTGGGCGGCGGACGACGACAAGGTGCTGTTCACCATGGACCTGGTGAGCGGCGGATCGCTGGCGCATCTCATCGGGGACTACGGCCCGCTGCCACCCGCCTTCGTGTGCACGCTGCTCGACCAGCTGCTGTCCGGACTGGCCGCGGTGCACGCGGAGGGGGTCGTGCACCGCGACATCAAGCCGGCGAACATCCTGCTGGAGGCGACCGGGACCAAGCGGCCGCATCTGCGTCTTTCGGACTTCGGCATCTCCATGCGCAAGGGCGAGCCCCGGCTGACGGAGACCAACCATGTGGTGGGCACGCCCGGGTACTTCGCTCCCGAGCAGATGCTGGGCGCGGAGCCGGAGTTCACCGCGGACCTCTTCGCGGTCGGCCTGGTCGCGCTCTATCTGCTCCAGGGGCAGAAGCCCGACTCCCGTGCGCTGGTGGAGCATTTCACGCACCACGGCACCCCGGGCGCCCCGGCGGGCATACCCGAGCCACTGTGGCAGGTCCTGGCGGGTCTGCTGCAGCCGGACCCCGATGCGCGCTTCCGTACGGCCACAGGAGCGCGCAAGGCGCTCACCGCGGCCGTCGACGTGCTTCCTGAACCCGGGCCCGACGACGAACCGGTCGAGGTCTTCGACCAACTGGGGCCTCTGCCCCCGGGTTTCGGCCCCTGCGGCCCCGAGCAGCCGTTCCCGCAGAGCGCGCCGGCCGGGTACACGGCACCGGCCGCCGAGCCGCCGCAGCCCCCCGTACAGCCGGCCCACCCGCCGTCGCGGACGGGCGGCTTCCCATTCACTCCTCCACCCCGGCAGCCGCCCGCGGTCCCGCCGTACGTGGACCATCCCGTGCAGCCGGCCACTCCGCCCCCCGTCCCGGCAGCCCCACAGCCGGCCCCAACACCTGCTCCCCCCACTGCGCACCACGCCTCCCCTCCGGGCCACCCCGCGCCGGAGCAGCCCGCGCACTCCGGGACCGCTCCGACGGCCCCGATGCGCTACGAATCGCCTCTCACTCGTGCTTACACCGCTCAGAGCCCTCAGGTTCCGTTCCCGCACGCGCCGGTTTCGAGGGCGGGCACACAGCGAACGGGACCGCCCCCGAAGGTCGCGGTCCCGATGCTGATCGTCGCGCTGCTCTGTTTCGCCGTGGGCATCTGGGCGTTGACCCAGGCCTGAGCCCCCAGGCGGGCTCTCGTGGCCGGTGGCCGTGGGGGCTTCCCGCCGGGTTACCAGCTCGGTGGCGGCCCGAACTGCCCCTGCTGCGCCCCCGGAGCCTGCCCGGGCACCTGGCCGCCCTGCCCGTGCCCACCGGGCACCTGGCCGCCCGAGGCCTGCCCGGGCACCTGACCACCCTGCGCGTGACCGCCCGGCACGTGCCCCTGATCCGGGAGCGTCGCCGGCCCCTGCCCCGGCACCGCCGGGGCACCAGCGCTTGGGCCCGCAGGTGCGCCGGAAGCCCGCCGGCGCTTCAGCAGCAGCCACACCGCCAGTCCGAGCAGCAGCACCGTGCCGGTACCGATCAGGACCGCGGCCACCAGTTGCAGCGGGTCGCCGCCGTCCTCGCCCGAGCCGCTCTTCCCGCTGTCCGCGGCCGCCTGGTCGTCCTCGGTGACCTGGAAGTCGCCCGCGGCACCGTCGTAGGGGGGAGCGGCCTTCGCCTGTCCCGTGACGTTGACCCGGAGCGTCAGCGAGAGCGCCGTGCTCCCGTACTCCGCGCCGACCTCGGGACTCAGCGTCACCGCGAGGTAGTACCAGCCCGCGAACCGCATGGCGTTCGTGGAGTCGGTCGAGTCGAAGCGATTCTCGTACGCCACCGGCGGCACCGGGTCGAGCGCGACCGACTTCTGCTTCCCGTCGTAGTACACGCTCGCGGTCTCGTCGACGAGACCGCGAGCTGGGTTGTGCAGGGACACCGACAGGGCGCTGGACACGCTCTGGGTGGTGTCGGAGGCCGTCGGGCTGGTGCCCAGGTCGGCGCTGGCGAAGATCTGCTGGCCCCAGTCGAGCGGCACCCGGTAGAACCGCGTCCGGCCCGGGAGGATCTCGTCCTGCCACTCGCCCTCGGTGATGCCGGTGGCGTCGGAGAAGCTCGTGCCGCCGGCGCGCTTCTGCGGGCTGCCCGCCGGGGGCGGGGGAGAGGCTGAGGGCCAGTTCTCGGGCGCCGCCGTCGCACCGGCCGCCTTCAGGCCGGGCTCGGTGGCGAAACGGATCTCCACGTCCCAGGGTTCGGGGGCGGACGCCGCGTCGCCGTCCCGCTCGATGAGGACGTAGTAGGCGCCGGCCTCCTGGCAGCTGCTGCTGTCCTTGTCGATCATCCGGTCCGCGTACGCGGCGATCGGCCTGGCGTACGCGGCAGAGCCGAACTGGGCGTCGCCGCTGCCGCACTTGGTTCCCGAGCGGTCCTCGATGCTCACGGAGACCTTGTCCGGGGAGGCGACCTCGGTCTTGAGCCCGGGTACCGCCACCGCGGAGATGTAGGCGTTCGTCCGAGCGTCCAGATCGACGCGGTAGTAGCGCTTCTCGCCCGGCTTGATCGAGTCCCGATAGGCCGATCCGGCCGTCAACGCCGGCCCGTCGCTGTTGACCGCCGCCCCCTTGACCGTCTTGGCCTCGCTGTCGAAGACGTACGGATGGGGCTCCCCGGCTGCCAGAGCCTGCGTCGGCAGTGCCGCCACCACGCACATTGCCGCCAGGGCGGCCATGGCCGCCGGCGTCACCCGGCCGCTGCCGCGCTGCCTCTTCACGCGCTTCTCCTCGGTGTACTGGTCGTGTCGGTGGCATGCCCGGCCCGTGTCGCGTACGGACGAGCAGCGGACCGCGATCATGACGGCCACCCCGCCCCGCAACCGCGGCGATCACCGCGGGGGGACCATCCTGCCCCGTCGCCCGCTCCGCTGTCTGCGGCGGGCGACGAATGGCCCATGTCGTCCGCCTCGTTGCCGGCCGCGCGCGCTCCCCCGCGACACCCATCGACTTTGCTTGAGCAAGCAACTAGTTTGCTTGAGTGAACTTACGGGAGGAAGCCTCACGCCGCACCCGGCACCCGGGTCCGGCACCCGGACAGCACGAAGCCCCGGCCGCTTCGAGCGACCGGGGCTTCAACCAAGACTGTTGCGTCTCACACACCCGAACCTGCGGGCACGGAGTCAGTCGCCTCCGTCCACAGATCCTGCTCGGCGCGATCCGCCTGGATCTGGCGGTACACGAGGAGCCCGCCGATGGCGGCCAGTGCGACCAGGAGAAGCTTCTTCACCGCGCGACCTCGTCTTTCCTTGACGTATGAGGACTTCTGGCGCCCGACTATACACACCGACCGATACCGATCGGTGACCTGCGTACGTCCCGCGCAGGGCCCAACTGGAGCCCCGGACAAAGCGATCGATCCGCTCCTACTCATCGGCGTCATCACCGTTTGCCGAAACCACCGGCCTAGTTGTCGTACCGGCGAAACACCACCGCCGGCGGACGGGACGGAGAACTCGCGGCCGGCCCCGCGGGCGCCTCAGGACGCCTTTGCGGCGGACCGCTTCGCGCTCCTGCGCCTGCTGGTGCTGCTCCGCGCGGCCTCGGGGGGCGTACTCCCGCGCCTCTTGGCAGTCGCCGCTGTGCTCGTCGCGGCCGTCGAGGGCGCGGCCTTTCCGTGCGAGATCGGCCAGGTGAACTCGATCTCCAGCTCGATCTCTCCGTCACCGATCTCGACCTCGATCTCGCTGCGAAGGTCGTCGGGAATCCTGAGACTCACCGTCCCCGACCCGAGTTCCAGTGAGACGTCCCCGCCCTGCCTCAGTGCCTCCGCGAGCGCCGTGAGCTGATCGGCCGCCTCCAGACGGGACAGCGAGCGCTTCTGCTCGAACTTCAGGTCCGTCATGGCGTCTCCGATCCGGCGGAACCAGGGGGTAACCCCAATTCTGATGCCAAGCACCGGATCGGACATCTTCACAACCGGCGAGAGACCGGAACGGCCGAGGCCGCACCCACCGAATGCGGAAAACCCCCAACCGTGATCGGCTGGGGGTCTTCTCGCTGGTGGGGCTAACAGGATTTGAACCTGTGGCCTCATCCTTATCAGGTCGATCACGCGGGGCCGCCGACGCAGGCCAACCCTGCCTGTGCCTGGCGTTGCTGTGCGCCGAGGTTCGGCCTCGACTGCTGTTGTTCGTGCCTGTTGGTGTCAGCCATTGATGTCAGCCGCCTTTGTCCCCTTGGCAGCCTGGTGGAGGCAGAGGGTCAGGGGCGGTCCAGACCCCACGTCTGTAGGGCGTAGGGTCGCCCCTTCTCCTCACCCGTGATCAGCGGCACGTCGAGCAGTCTGAAGCCCGCCTTGGTGGCTACGGCGACGCTGGCGGCGTTCTCGGCCTCCAGCTCCAGGATCACCTGCCTCGCGCCCAGCTGCTCGAAGGCGTACGCGGCCATCAGCCGTACCGCCCGCGCCGCCAGCCCCTGGCCGCGGTGCGCCGGGCCGATCGCGTAGCCGAGCTCCGTGCCCTCGGAGGCACGCCGCAGCATCACCTCGCCGAGCGGAGCGCCGCCGTCGACGGTGATGGCGAGCAGGATCGTCGTTCCGTCCGCCCGCAGCTGCCGGTCCCGGTCCAGCCGTGCGCGGGCGGCCGCTTTGTCGAAGGGGGAGGCCATCGGTGTCCAGTACGCGATGTCGGGGTGGTCAAATAGCTCCGGCATCGCGGCCAGGTCCGCCTCCGTCCAGTCGCGGAGGACGAGACCCTCCCCCGAGAGCTCGATCCGCTCGGGAAAGGACGACGTGATGCTGCTCATGCTGGGGGACCTCCCTGGCCTGTTCAGGACGAGGCAGGATAACCGGGGGCAGGCAAAGGCTCACCAGTATTTTCCGGGGACTCTCACACCCCGGCCGTGGTGGTGCACTCGGCCTTTCATCAGCCCCCCACCCGCCCCAGCTCCCATCCCGTCCGCCGTCGACCCACACACCGTGGAGCGGGCGTGGTTCCTGGCGTCCAGGTGGAGCGCGCCACTGTACGAACGACCTGGACGCCAGGGGCCGCGTCTGCTCGGCTCTGCCTGGGTCGATGGCGGACGGGATGGGAGCTCCCCGCGCACGCCAGTACGGACCCGCAGTCGGGAACGGCGCCCCCTCCATCCCGGTGCCGGCCGATCCCCCGCCGGAGGCATCATCTTGTGCCCGCGGATGACGTCCCGCCCTTGCCCGCTGCACGCAGCGCGCCGCCGGGCGCGGCCAGCCGGGGCGAAGACAGGAGGCAGGCCGCGCCGCAGAGGCGGCGCGCGCCCGCGCCGTGCGCGGGCCTTGATCGAGGTAGAGAAACCTGTAACAGGCCCACTGGAACTGGACTAGTTCAGGTCGTACTCCGCCGTGAGCTGGCGTCCCGCCCCCATGAAGTCGGTGGCGTACTCCGTCACAGAGCCGTGCTGGTCCCAGTAGTAGTTGCTCATGGTCAGGGCGAGAGTGCCCGCCTCGACATCGAGCAGGGCAGCTGCGTCTTCGGGCACAGGCTGCACGCACACCACGTCACGCCTCCGCACAGCACGCCGCCCGGTCCGGTCCTCGATCAGACCGAACGTCATCTTCGGCAGCGTCTCCGGTACTGCCAGCTCGGGGGCGCTCTCGGCCAGCTCACCCGGCAGCCAGGACGTGGACAGGGTGACGACACCCTCGTCGTCCAAGTACCGCCGCTGGCGACGGACGACCTGTGCACCCTCGTCCAGCCCGAGAGCCTCGGCGACACCGGCTGGCGCGGGCACCAGACCAGCGCTCACGATCTCAACGCGCTCGCCGGGGCGGAAGCCGCTACCCGTCGCCCGCTGGAGCTGGAGGCGGTCCGAGCCGCTCGTCAGCTTCCGTCCGAGGTCCACGAACGTGCCCTGCGTCGAGGACCGCACGTACCCCTCGGCCTGGAGCTGCTTCACACCCTTCGCTGCCGTGGCGGTGGCTACGCCCCACTCTTCGGCGATCTCAGCGATGGACGGCAGCTTGGTGTCCTGTGGCAGGGCGCCATCGACGATCAGCTGTCGGAAGTGATCCGCGATCTGCATGAACGGCGGCGCGGCCCGTTGGACTCGCGGTGTCATTTCTCCTCCTCCGAGCTCGTCAGCTAGCACACAGAGAAGAGTACCCCGCAAAGCCCTTGTGATTGCGTACTAGCACACGTATATATAACGTGAGCTAGTACACGTTCGCCGGGGGCGGCGGCCTACCGCCAAGCAGAATCGCCGTCCCCGGCTCCCTCGAAGGGAGCTTCCATCATGCCCGCGACGCTCTACGTCACACACCACCCCGCACTCTTATCGGCTCCGCTGTCCCGCACCGAGGACGCTCATGTCGTTCCGTCGCCGTGCCACGCCTGTGGCATCGCTGGCGGTGCGGACTGGCTCAAGGTCAACGGTGTCGGCGTCCTGGTCCACAACGCTCGAGGCCTGGAACGCTGCCCGGTGGCTACGCCGTTCGACTGGGAGACCGGCAAGTCGCTCGCGTTGGCTGGGGCGGTGGCCGCGTGAACGCCTCGATCGTCCCTCTCGTCGCCGGTCCCGCTCCGGTGCAGCCGTCCAGTCGCCCCGTTCAGCCGCCTGCGTTGCGGGCTCCGGACACGCCTTTGGGTCGTGCCCGGCTGGCTCGGGGCTGGTCGCAGATCAAGGTGGTGCGGGCGCTGCTGCTCCTGGCCGAGCACTGGGGCTGGGACATCGCGGCCGAGAAGTCGCTCAAGGTCTTCATCTCCCGGTGGGAGAACGACACGCATCGGCCGGGCCAGACGTATCAGGTCCTGCTCTGCGCGATCTTCCGTGCCACTCCCGATGAGCTCGGCTTCACGCGCCCCGCCGCCGCGTCGACGCTGACCGAGCGGGTGGCCGCTCTGGAATCGGTGATCGAGGACCTGACCGGACGGCTCGGGGAGGTGGCTGCGTGACTGCGCCTGTCCTGTCTTCGGCGGCCGTGGCTGACACTGCGGCCGCCGTGGGCGTTGCCCCGATGACGTTGGTCGACATGCTGCGGGTCGCCAGTTCTTCTCGTTTCGAGCGCTGGCAGGAACAGGTCCGGCGTACGGGTGGCTGTGCTCAGCCGATCCACCTGTCCGGCCACTCCCGCACGGTCGACACCCGCACGGGGGAGTTCTTCGAGTACTCCACCAGCAGTGAGCCGGGCGGGCGTCTGCGGATCGCTTGCGGCAACCGCCGTGCTTCGCGCTGCCCGTCCTGTGCCTGGACCTACGCCGGGGACACCTATCACCTGATCATGGCCGGGCTGGTCGGCGGCAAGGGCATCCCCGACACGGTGGCCGAGCGTCCCCGCGTCTTCGCTACCCTCACAGCGCCCTCGTTCGGCCCGGTCCACAACCGCCCCACTGCGGGCCGCTGCCGTTGCGGCGCCGCCCACCTCGAGGACGATCCCGCGCTCGGGACCGCGCTGGATCCCGGCCGCTACGACTACGCCGGGGCGGTGCTGTGGAACAACCACGCGGGAGCTCTGTGGCAGCGGTTCACCATCTACCTGCGCCGCGAGGTCGCCGCCCGCGCCGGACTCACCCAGGCAGCGTGCAAGGAACAGGCACGGGTCTCGTTCGGGAAGGTCGCCGAGTTCCAAAAGCGCGGCGCGGTCCACTTCCACGCGGTCATCCGCATCGACGGACCGGACGGCCCCGACACCCCGCCCCCGGCCTGGGCCACGGTGCAGCTCCTCACCGACGCGATCCGGGCCGCTGCCGCACGGGCCACGGTCCCGCTCGCAGCGGCCGGCCCTCTCCCCTCCCGGATTCTGCACTGGGGAACGCAGATCGACGTGCAGCCCATCGGCGTCCTGGAGGACCAGGCCGACCTGAGTGAACGGGCCGTGGGTGCCTACGTCGCGAAGTACGCCACCAAGGCAGCCGAGACCACCGGCACCCTCGACCGCCGCATCGGCGAACTCGGAGAACTCGACTTCCACCCCGGCCTGCCCGACCACACCCGGCGCCTGATCGAAGCCTGCTGGGACCTCGATCCGCACTACCCGGAACGCCTCCTCGCGCACTGGTCCCACATGCTCGGCTTCCGCGGCCACTTCTCCACCAAGACACCCCACTACTCCACCACCCTCGGAGCGCTACGCGGTGCCCGGGCCGACTGGCGTGCCCAGCAAGAACGCCGGGAGAAGGGCCTGCCCGACCACGACCAGGACGACGACGCCACCGAAGACACCACTCTCGTGATCGCGCACTGGGAGTACGCCGGACAAGGCCACACCCCGGGCGAATCCTGGCTCGCAGCCTCCATCGCCCAAGACCTCAAGCAAAACCGCGACACCGCCCGCGAAGCCCTCGCGAGCCTCCAATACGACGACGGGGAGTGGTGACGATGACTGACGAGCTGCTGACCGTGCCGGAAGTCATGGCCCGGCTCAAGGTCGGCCGTACGGCGGTCTACGACCTGATCCGGACGCATCGTCTTCCCTCCCTGACCATCGGACGTTGTCGCCGTATCCCTGCGGACGGCCTGCGTTCCTTCCTCGCGTCCCGTCTTGAGGAGGCTGCCTGATGGCGAAACGTCGCCCCAACGGTGGGGGAACCATCACCAAGCGCAAGGACGGCCGGTATCAAGGGGCTGCCTACGTGACCAACACGGACGGGCACCGAGTGCGGAAGTTCGTGTACGGCTCGACGTACGACGAAGCAGCTGAGAAGCTCGGCAAGCTCCAGGACCACGAGCGCAACGGTGTCCCGATCCCGTCCCGTAGCTGGACGGTCGGGGAGTGGCTGGCCTACTGGCTGCAGCACATCGTGAAGCCCAGCCGGGAGTACAACACCTACGCGAAGTACGAGTCCAAGGTCCGGCTCTACCTGATGCCGCACCTCGGAAAGAAGTCGATGGTTCGGCTCACGCCTGCTCAGGTCCGCACGTTCATGACGACGTTGGAGCATCGCGAGGGTGTGCCGGCCGCAACCCGCTTCGAGGTACTGCGGGTCCTCCGGAACGCGCTCAACCGGGCCCGGCTGGAAGAGCTGCTGACGCGTAACGTCGCCGAGCTGGTCGACATGCCAAAGGTGACCAAGGGGGAGGGAAAGCCTTGGTCCGCCCGCGAGGCGATCGAGTTCCTGCGTGCTGTGCGGGCGCACCGTCTCTACGCGGCCTGCGTCCTCGTCCTGGTGCTCGGCTTGCGGCGGAGTGAGGTCCTGGGCCTGCGCTGGCAGGACATCGACTTCGACCGTCAGCAGTTCACCCCGGTCAAGCAGGTCCAGCGGGATGACAGCGGCCTGGTGCTCAAAGACCTCAAGACCGAGTCGTCTCAGGCCGTGCTGCCGGTGCCGAAGTTCTGTGCGAACGCGCTGGAGGAACGGCGGCACCTGCAAGAGCTGGAACGGAAGATCGCCGGTGACGCCTGGCAGCAGGCCTCGAACGAGGACCTGATCTTCTCTGAACGGCACGGCGGAATGATCGAGCCTCGCGGCTTCTCACGGACCTTCGACGCCCTGATCAAGCGGGCCGGTCTGCGCCGCATCACGGTCCGGCTGGCTCGGCACACCTGCGGCACGCTGCTTGCCTTCCTGAAGGTGCATCCCAAGGTGGCCCAGGCGATCCTCCGGCACAGCCAGATCAGCATGACCATGGACATCTACACACACGTTGTGGACAACGATCGGCGCGAGGCTGCGGCTCTGCTCGCGGACCTCTTGGAAGATCCGCTCATCGGCTGATGTCAGCTACTGATGCAAAAGACCCCCAGCCATGATCGGCTGGGGGTCTTTTGGCTGGTGGGGCTAACAGGATTTGAACCTGTGGCCTCATCCTTATCAGGGATGCGCTCTAACCAACTGAGCTATAGCCCCGCCGCGCTGTGCGCTGACTTCTGAAGATTAGCGCACGTCTGGCGCAGCTCCCAAATCGGTTACTCGTCCTCCGCCAGCGTGAGCTCGACGCCGCCCACGAACCCCGCGGAGAGGTTGTAGATGAAGGCTCCGAGCGTCGCCAGCGCTGTGGCCAGCACCACATCGATTACCGCGATGACCGACGTGAAAATGAGGACGCGCGGCAGCGACAGGAACGACTGGAGGTCGAAGCCGTTGCTCTCGTTCGAGCCGGTGGCCTCGCTGATCGTCCCGCCGACCGTCGAGAAGACGCCCATCGCGTCCATGACCATCCACAGCACCGCGGACGCGATCACCGTGCAGATGCCCAGCGCGATGGAAAGCAGGAAGCTGACCTTCATCACCGACCAGGGGTCGGCCTTGGCGACGCGCAGCCGCGCCTTGCGGGTCCGCGGAGTCGTCCGCGCCCCGGTGCGCGGCAGGCGCACGCCTGCCTGGGTCCCGCCGCCGCCCTGGGGCGACTGGTAGGCCTGCGGCGGGTGGTACGGCTGTGCCGCCTGCTGAGGGGCCGGCTGCTCGCCCGCATACGTCTCGTACGGGGGCTGGGCCCCGCGGGTGTCCGTCACCGTCATCCCCCTGCCTTCGGCGGGGGTGCCCCCGCCTTGGGAGTCCGCGGCAGGGCCACGGGCACCGTTCGCTCCAGCAGCTCCGGCAGCGGCCGAACCGGCGCCCGTGGCTCCACTCACGCTCTACTCCTCGTGCTCCCCGGCCGAGGACTCCGTGCCCTCGACAGCAGCCTCGGCCCCACCGGCGTCGGCTTCGTCGGTCCCTTCGACCTCTTCGGCCTCACGACCAGCCTCGGCGTTGCGAGCGATGCCGACAACGGCATCACGCTTGCCCAGGTTGATCAGTTGGACGCCCATGGTGTCACGGCCCGTCTCCCTGATTTCGTTGACTCGCGTACGAATCACACCGCCACCAAGGGTGATGGCGAGGATCTCATCTGTCTCCTCGACCACCAGCGCGCCCACGAGCGAACCACGGTCCTCCACGATCTTGGCGGCCTTGATACCGAGGCCACCGCGACCCTGGACGCGGTACTCGTCGACAGCGGTCCGCTTCGCGTACCCACCGTCGGTAGCAGTGAACACGAACGTACCGGGCCGCACCACATTCATCGAGAGGAGCTGGTCCCCCTCACGGAAACTCATGCCCTTGACGCCCGAGGTCGCACGGCCCATCGGGCGCAGTGCGTCGTCCGTCGCGGTGAACCGGATCGACTGGGCCTTCCTGCTGATGAGCAGCAGGTCGTCCTCGGCCGAGACCAGCTCGGCGCCGATCAGCTCGTCGTCGCTGCCGTCGTCCGTCTCCCGCAGGTTGATCGCGATGACGCCGCCCGAGCGGGGTGAGTCGTAGTCCTTCAGCGGGGTCTTCTTGACCAGGCCGCCCTTGGTGGCGAGCACCAGGTAGGGCGCGGCGTTGTAGTCGCGGATCGCCAGGATCTCGGCGATCTGCTCGTCCGGCTGGAAGGCGAGCAGGTTGGCGACGTGCTGCCCGCGGGCATCCCGGCCGGCGTCGGGGAGCTCGTACGCCTTGGCCCGGTAGACGCGGCCCTTGTTCGTGAAGAAGAGCAGCCAGTGGTGCGTGGTGGAGACGAAGAAGTGGTCGACGATGTCGTCTTCCTTGAGCTTCGTGCCCCGTACGCCCTTGCCACCCCGCTTCTGCGAGCGGTAGTCGTCGGTCTTCGTGCGCTTCACATAGCCGCCACGCGTGATGGTGACGACGATGTCCTCCTCGGCGATCAGGTCCTCGATGGACATGTCACCGTCGAAGGGCACCAGCTTGGAACGCCGGTCGTCGCCGAACTTCTCGACCAGGACGGCCAGTTCGTCGCTGACGATCTGGCGCTGCTTCTCCGGCGACGCGAGGATCGCGTTGTACTCGTTGATCTTCGCCTGCAGCTCGTCGTGCTCCTGCACGATCTTCTGGCGCTCCAGGGCGGCCAGTCGGCGCAGCTGCATCTCCAGGATGGCGTTGGCCTGGATCTCGTCGATCTCCAGGAGGTCCATCAGGCCGCCGCGTGCGATCTCGACGGTGTCACTGCGCCGGATGAGCGCGATGACCTCGTCGATCGCGTCCAGAGCCTTGAGCAGACCGCGCAGGATGTGCGCCCGCTCCTCGGCCTTGCGCAGCCGGAACTTCGTGCGCCGGACGATGACCTCGACCTGGTGCGTCACCCAGTGGCGGATGAAGGCGTCCAGGGACAGCGTGCGCGGCACGCCGTCGACCAGCGCCAGCATGTTCGCGCCGAAGTTCGTCTGCAGGTCGGTGTGCTTGTACAGGTTGTTCAGCACGACCTTGGCGACGGCGTCGCGCTTGAGCACGATGACCAGGCGCTGACCGGTCCGCGAGGAGGTCTCGTCGCGGACGTCCGCGATGCCGCCGATCTTGCCGTCCTTCACCAGGTCGGCGATCTTCTGCGCGAGGTTGTCCGGGTTGGTCTGGTACGGAAGCTCCGTGACGACCAGGCACTGGCGGTTCTGGATCTCCTCGACGTCGACGACCGCGCGCATCGTGATGGAGCCGCGACCGGTGCGGTACGCCTCCTCGATGCCCTTGCGGCCCACGACCAGCGCACCGCTCGGGAAGTCCGGGCCCTTGATGCGCTCGATGAGCGCGTCGAGCAGCTCCTCGTGCGTCGCGTCGGGGTGCTCCAGCGCCCACTGCGCGCCGGCCGCGACCTCGCGGAGGTTGTGCGGCGGGATGTTGGTCGCCATGCCGACCGCGATACCGGCCGAGCCGTTGACCATCAGGTTCGGGAACCGTGCCGGCAGGACCGTCGGCTCCTGGTTGCGGCCGTCGTAGTTGTCCTGGAAGTCGACGGTCTCCTCGTCGATGTCCCGGAGCATCTCCATGGACAGCGGCTTGAGCCGGCACTCGGTGTACCGCATGGCGGCGGCCGGGTCGTTGCCCGGGGAGCCGAAGTTGCCGTTGGAGTCCACCAGCGGCATGCGCATCGACCACGGCTGGGCCAGACGGACCAGGGCGTCGTAGATCGAGGAGTCTCCGTGCGGGTGGTACGTACCCATGACGTCACCGACGACGCGGGCGCACTTGTAGAAGCCCTTCTCGGGCCGGTATCCGCCGTCGTACATCGCGTACAGCACACGACGGTGGACGGGCTTGAGACCGTCCCGTACGTCGGGCAGCGCTCGCGACACGATGACGGACATCGCGTAGTCGAGGTAGGAGCGCTGCATCTCGGTCTCGAGCCCGACGGGCTCCACGCGCATCCCCACACCCGGAACGGGGGGTTCCTCTTCGGGCATCACAGGGGTGTTCTCGTCGGCCATTGCTGGTCAAAGTCCTTTCGTGCGGTCAGCTGAGACCGACTCAGATGTCGAGGAACCGAACGTCCTTGGCATTGCGCTGGATGAAGGAACGCCGTGCCTCGACGTCCTCTCCCATCAGCACCGAGAACAGATCGTCGGCCTGCGCCGCGTCGTCCAGCGTGACCTGGCCGAGCACGCGGTGGTCCACGTCCATGGTCGTGATGCGCAGCTCCTCGGCGTTCATCTCGCCGAGACCCTTGAAGCGCTGGATCGAGTCTTCCTTGATCCGCTTGCCGCTCTGCTTGCCGAGCTCGACCAGCGCGTCGCGCTCACGGTCCGAGTACGCGTACTCGAAGTCGTCCCGGCCCCACTTGATCTTGTACAGCGGAGGGCGCGAGAGGTACACGTGCCCGGCTTCGACCAGCGGCCGCATGAAGCGGAAGAGGAAGGTCAGCAGCAGGGTGTTGATGTGCTGGCCGTCGACGTCGGCGTCCGCCATCAGGATGATCTTGTGATAGCGGAGCTTCTCGATGTCGAAGTCCTCGTGGACTCCGGTGCCGAAGGCCGAGATCAGCGCCTGGACCTCGGTGTTCTGCAGGATCTTGTCGATCCGCGCCTTCTCGACGTTCAGGATCTTGCCGCGGATCGGCAGGATCGCCTGGTACATCGGATTGCGGCCGGACTTCGCCGAGCCGCCGGCGGAGTCACCCTCGACGATGAAGATCTCGCACTGGGTGGGGTCGTTCGACTGGCAGTCGCTCAGCTTGCCCGGCAGCGAGGCGGACTCCAGCAGGCCCTTGCGACGGGTGAGGTCACGGGCCTTGCGGGCCGCGACGCGCGCCGTCTGCGCCTGGACGGACTTGCGGATGATGTCCGCGGCCTCGTTCGGGTTGCGGTCGAACCAGTCCGTGAGGTGCTCGTGCACGACCTTCTGGACGAAGGTCTTCGCCTCGGTGTTGCCGAGCTTGGTCTTGGTCTGCCCCTCGAACTGCGGCTCGCCCAGCTTGACCGAGATGATCGCTGTCAGACCCTCGCGGATGTCCTCGCCGGAGAGGTTGTCGTCCTTCTCGCGCAGCAGCTTCTTGTCGCGCGCGTACCGGTTGACCAGGCCCGTCAGGGCGGACCGGAAGCCCTCTTCGTGGGTACCGCCCTCGTGCGTGTGGATCGTGTTCGCGAAGGAGTAGACACCCTCGGTGTACTGCGAGTTCCACTGCATCGCGATCTCGACCGAGAGCAGCCGCTCCTTGTCCTCGGCCTCGACGTCGATGACCGTGGGGTGGATGAGCTCGCCCTTGCGCGAGTTCAGGTACTTCACGAAGTCGACGATGCCGCCCTCGTAGAAGTACGTGACCGTGCGGACCGGCTCCTCGCCCGCCTCCTCGACGGTGTCGGCACCGGCGGTGGCCTTGGCCGAGTCGCGCTCGTCCGTCAGCTTCAGAGTGAGGCCCTTGTTGAGGAAGGCCATCTCCTGAAAGCGGCGGGAGAGCGTCTCGAAGGAGTAGTCGGTGGTCTCGAACACGTCGGGGTCGGACCAGAACGTCACCGACGTGCCGGTCTCGTCGGTCGCTTCGTTGCGCTGGAGGGGCGCGGTGGGCACGCCGAGCTTGTACTCCTGGGTCCAGCGGTAGCCGTCCGTCTTGATCTCGACGGAGACCTTGGAGGACAGGGCGTTGACGACGGACACGCCCACACCGTGCAGACCGCCGGAGACCGCGTAACCGCCGCCGCCGAACTTGCCGCCCGCGTGCAGGACGGTCAGCACGACCTCGACGGCCGGCTTGCCCTCCGACGGGACGATGCCGACCGGGATGCCGCGGCCGTTGTCGATGACGCGCACGCCGCCGTCGGCCAGGATGGTCACGTCGATCATGTCCGCGTGACCGGCCAGGGCCTCGTCGACGGAGTTGTCGACGACCTCTTGCACCATGTGGTGCAGACCGCGCTCACCGGTGGACCCGATGTACATGCCGGGGCGCTTGCGGACCGCGTCCAGTCCCTCGAGGACGGTGATCGCGCTGGCGTCGTACGAGGCGGTGACCTCGCCGTGTCCGCCGGCGGGGATGGACGGATTGTTCTCGTTGGGGTTGCCGGAATCGGCCACGAAGCGCCCTTTCTGGCACAGCACAAGCCGTTCTCCGGGCAGGCGGGAGCGGCTGCGTCGTTCGACATGTTCCGCGAGAAGGCGGGATTGCTCACCAGTCTACCGGTACGGCCGACACTCATGGGGGTTTGCCGGTAGCTGAGTCCGCATGTGCCGCCCTCAACACCGGCCGTCCGACTCCCCACATCCGGGCAGGGGCTCCAGAGGGCTCACGCGGGCATTGAGAGCTTCGGGCTGTCAACCTCTGGCTACGGTGAGGGACACCCGGGGCGATGCGGGTGATACAGGGGGGAAGTGAGGGGTCCGCTTGGGGCGGGATCGTGGGCCCGGGCGGCGCAATCCGGGTACGCGGTGGCCTCGGTCCGGAACGGTCGGCAGGACCCGGTGTGACGCACATCCCGCGACGGCGGATGTGCGCCGAAGAAGGACACCGGAGGGCGCGAGGACGGACCCGGTGGCTCCCGGTGCCGTCGGTCCGGAGGACCCCGGCAGCGCCGGCTCCGGTTCCCCCCCGTTCCGGGGCGGGTCACCCGGTGGCCGTACGGAGGTGACGGTTCCGGGCGGCGGCGAAGGGCCGGGTTGCGAGAAACCCGCCCGGGCTCACCCGTACGTGTCCCCCGGGCCCACGCTCCCCGGCGCCCGCAGCGGTCCGTACCCCTTGCGCGGCCCTCCGGGTCCCAGCACCTTGATCAGCCGAACCGTGCCGTGTCCCAGGTCCTCGTTCAGGCGGGCCACCAGGCGCGGCGCCAGCAGCCGCAGCTGCGTCGCCCAGGCCGTCGAGTCGCACTGCACCGTCAGCACCCGCTCGTCGGGGTCCTCGTCGTACCGAAGCGGCACACAGTGGTTCGCGAGGTCCTCGCCCACGATCTGCGGCCAGCGGCCCATCACCCCGCCCACCGCGGCCGGGGTCTCCCAGCCGCGCTCGGTGATCAGCCGGTTGATGGCCGAGCCCAGCGGCAGGGGGTCGCGGCCGTCCGCGCGTGCCCCGGAGCGCAGCCCGCCGCCCCGCCTGGCCTGCCGCTTCTCCTGCGCCGCCGCACCCCGCGCCCGCGCCTGCTCCTTCGCGGCGCGCAGCGCTACCCGCGCCAGGTCGACCCCGGACGTCTGGGGTTCCTGTGGGGTACCGGTCGGAATCTCGTCGCTCATACGCGTTCCACCTCGCCGCCGGCGACGGCGTACCGGGCCCCGGCCAGCACCTCCGGCACATCGTCGTCGACGGCCGCCGTCACCAGGACCTGCTCACCAGGAGCCACCAGTTCCGCCAGGCGCTCGCGCCGCTTCACATCCAGCTCGGCGAAAACGTCGTCCAGGACGAGCACGGGCTCGTTCCCCTCCGCGCGGAGCAGGTCGTACGAGGCCAGCCGCAGCGCCAGCGCATAGGACCAGGACTCTCCGTGGCTGGCGTACCCCTTGGCCGGCAGCTGCCCGAGCTTGAGCACCAGCTCGTCCCGGTGCGGCCCGACCAGCGTCACGCCCCGCTCGATCTCCTGCTTGCGCACCTCGCCGAGCGCGGCGATCAGCTGTGCGTACAGCTCGTCCCGGCCGCTCGGCCCGTCGGCGGCGGCGACCGGGGGTTCGTCCGCTCCGGATTCCGCCGCACCGGCGGAGGAACGGTACTCCAGCGCCAAGGGCCCGCCGCCGGGGGCCAGCGCGTCGTACGCCTTGTCCGCGAGCGGCTGCAGAGCGGCGATCAGTTCGGCGCGCTGCGCCAGCAACTCCGAGCCCGCACGCGCCAGATGTTGGTCCCAGACGTCCAGGGTGGACAGGTCCATCCCGCGTCCGCCGTGCCGCCGCGCCATCGCCGCCGACTTCAGCAGGGTGTTGCGCTGCTTGAGCACACGGTCGTAGTCGGAGCGGACCCCGGCCATCCGCGGCGAGCGCGCCGTGACGAGCTCGTCCAGGAACCGGCGCCGCTCGCCAGGGTCACCCTTCACGAGCGCGAGGTCCTCCGGCGCGAACAGCACCGTGCGCACGATCCCCAGCACATCACGCGGCCTGACCTGCGACGACCTGTTGATACGCGCCCGGTTCGCCCGCCCCGGGTTGAGTTCGAGCTCGACCAGCTGGGACCGCTCGCCCTGCGTCACGGCCGCACGGATCACCGCACGCTCGGCGCCCATGCGCACCAGGGGGGCGTCCGACGAGACGCGGTGGCTGGCCAGCGTCGCGAGATAGCCGACCGCCTCGACGAGATTGGTCTTGCCCTGCCCGTTCGCCCCCACGAACGAGGTGACGCCCGGATCGAGCGGGACCTCGACCCGGGCGTACGAGCGGAAGTCGGCCAGCGACAAGTGCGTGACGTGCATGGATGTGCGCCGACCTCCCCCGGCTGGGACTTACTTCGTGTTCTCCACCGCGTGGCCGCCGAACTGGTTGCGCAGCGCGGCGATCATCTTCATCTGCGGGGAGTCGTCCTGGCGGGAGGCGAACCGGGCGAACAACGCCGCGGTGATCGCGGGCAGCGGTACCGCGTTGTCGATCGCGGCTTCCACAGTCCACCGGCCCTCGCCGCTGTCCTGTGCATAACCCCGCAGCTTCTCCAGGTGCTCGTCCTCGTCGAGGGCGTTGACCGCCAGGTCGAGCAGCCACGAGCGGATGACGGTGCCCTCCTGCCAGGAGCGGAAGACCTCACGCACATCGGTGACCGAGTTGACCTTCTCGAGCAGCTCCCAGCCCTCGGCGTAGGCCTGCATCATGGCGTACTCGATGCCGTTGTGGACCATCTTGGCGAAGTGGCCGGCGCCGACCTTGCCGGCGTGGACGGAGCCGAAGTCGCCCTCGGGCTTGAGCGCGTCGAAGATCGGCTGGACCTTCGCCACGTTCTCGGCGGTCCCGCCGTACATCAGCGCGTAGCCATTCTCCAGGCCCCAGACACCGCCGGAGACACCGCAGTCGACGAAGCCGATGTCCTTGAGGCCCAGCTCGACCGCGTGCTTCTCGTCGTCGGTCCAGCGAGAGTTGCCGCCGTCCACGACGACATCACCGGGGGACAGCAGCGCGGCCAGCTCGTCGATCGTCGACTGGGTCGCGGCGCCCGCGGGGACCATGACCCACACGACCCGCGGGGCCTTCAGCTTCTCCACAAGTTCCTGCAGGCTGTGGACATCGGCGAGGTCCGCGTTGCGGTCGTAGCCGAGGACGGTGTGGCCCGCGCGGCGAATGCGCTCGCGCATGTTGCCGCCCATCTTGCCGAGGCCGACGAGACCGAGCTCCATCTGAAGTTCCTTTAGCGTTGTAAGCCGATTCGTACCCGGCTCCGAGCCTACGCCCGGAGCAGCCCGGCAGCCCTGCTCGGAGAGTGAGCAGGCCACGGAAGGCTCCGCGCCCTGTGGGCTCAGCCGGAGAGCCGTACGGGCATGATCAGGTACTTGTACGCCTCGTCCGCCTCGGCATCCACAGCCGGCCTGCCGCTCAGCAGCGCGGGCTTCGTGGACGTCGTGAACGAGAGCTGGGCGACCGGCGAGTCGATCGCGCTCAGACCGTCGAGCAGGAAGGTCGGGTTGAAGGCGATCGAGATGTCGTCGCCCTCCAGCTGCGCGTCCACACGCTCCACAGCCTGTGCATCGTCACTGGAGCCGGCCTCCAGGATCAGCACGCCCTGCTCGAAGCTGAGCCGGACCGGAGTGTTGCGCTCGGCCACCAGGGCCACACGCTTCACGGCCTCGACGAAGGGCGCGGTCTCGATCACCGCGACGGAGTTGAACTCGGTCGGGAACAGCGTCCGGTACTTCGGCAGATCGCCTTCGAGGAGGCGGGTGGTGGTGCGCCGGCCGGCGCCCTCGAAACCGATCAGGCCCTCGCCGGCGCCGGAGCTGGAGAGCGCGAGCGTCACCGTGTCGCCACTGGTGAGCGCCTTGGCGGTGTCCAGGAGCGTCTTGGCGGGCACCAGGGCGACGGCGGACGCGTCCGGGTTCTCCGGCTTCCACAGGAACTCGCGGACCGCGAAGCGGTAGCGGTCGGTGGAGGCCAGGGTGACGGTGTCGCCCTCGATCTCGATCCGCACACCGGTGAGCACGGGCAGGGTGTCGTCGCGGCCGGCGGCGATGGCGACCTGCGCGGCGGCGGAGGCGAAGACCTCACCGGGCACGGTGCCGGTCGCGGTAGGCATCTGCGGCAGCGCCGGGTACTCCTCCACAGGCAGGGTGTGGAGTGTGAATCGCGAGGAGCCGCAGACCACGGTCGCTCGTACACCGTCTGTGGAAATCTCCACCGGCCGGTTGGGGAGGGCGCGGCAGATGTCGGCGAGCAGGCGGCCGGAGACGAGCACGGTGCCGCCCTCGTCGACCTCCGCCTCCACGGAGACCTTGGCCGAGACCTCGTAGTCGAAGCTCGAGAAGCTGAGGGCGCCGTCCTCGGCCTTCAGCAGAAGGCCGGCAAGTACGGGCGCCGGCGGACGGGCCGGGAGGCTCCGGGCCACCCAGGCCACCGCCTCCGCGAGTACATCGCGCTCAACCCGGATCTTCACCGGAACCGCCTCCTGCTGTTGCTGGCTCGCCCTTGCTGGCCTTCGTCGTCGGCTGTGTTGCCGGGGACCAGTCTGACGCACGGCGCCGACAGTCGGTGCGGGTCGGGGTCAAGTCGTGGCGACCGGTGCGCCGGGCTCCGGGCTCGAGTTGTGCACAGGGCCTTCTTCGAAGCGAATTTCCCGGTAACTCTAAGTGGGAGTAGTAGTAGGGCCTGTGGAAACCGTGGATAACGTCGTTTTCCCAGGTCAGACCCACTTTTTTGTCCACCGCGCCTGTGGGCGGGACCGGTGGACAACCGGGGGTTTCTGTGGACACCGGAAAGTTCTGCACATCCGATGCACAGCCGGAGGGGACTTCTCCCCAGCGCTGTCCCCAGCTTTACCCACGTTCCCCACAGGCCAACCTGCCACCCTGGTGTGACGGCTTTCACTCGACACGGTGAGAGGGCGTGTTTCGTTGCCGAACAGTGGACAGCGGTGTGGAGAAGCTGTGGGCAACGCGGCGCAGCCTGTGGGTCGCCGGTGGACAACGTCGATCATGGCCTGTGGACGATTTCTGTGTCCACAGTCTGTGGAGCGCGGTTGGCCACAAATCCACAAGGCACTGACCTGCTGTGATGAGGTCTCGGCAACCGTACCTGTGGACGCGGTCTGGACAACTTCCCGGTCCCCAGGCTGTGGACGGGAGATCTTCCCCAGATCTGTGGAGAACCCTTCCGTCCGGTCGCGTATTCGAACAGCCGGCACCGCTCGCTCCGGTCTGCGGCCGCGCGCCGCACAGCGGAACGCCCCGGGATCTGAGGTCCCGGGGCGCTGCGAAGGGGTGTCGAGCGGCCGCGTCAGCCGTTCTTGATGCGGTTGGTGAGCTCGGTGACCTGGTTGTAGATCGAGCGCCGCTCGGCCATCAGGGCGCGGATCTTGCGGTCGGCGTGCATCACGGTGGTGTGGTCACGGCCGCCGAACTGCGCGCCGATCTTCGGCAGCGACAGATCGGTGAGCTCCCGGCACAGATACATGGCGATCTGCCGGGCCGTGACGAGCACCCGGCTGCGGGAGGAGCCGCAGAGGTCCTCCACCGTGAGACCGAAGTAGTCGGCGGTGGCGGCCATGATGGCGCTCGCGGTGATCTCCGGCGCCGAGTCCTCGCCACCGGGGATCAGGTCCTTCAGCACGATCTCGGTGAGTCCGAGGTCTACCGGCTGCCGGTTGAGCGAGGCGAAGGCCGTCACCCGGATCAGCGCACCCTCCAGCTCACGGATGTTGCGTGAGATACGGGAGGCGATGAACTCCAGCACCTCCGGCGGAGCGTTGAGCTGCTCCTGGACGGCCTTCTTCCGCAGGATCGCGATCCGCGTCTCCAGCTCCGGCGGCTGTACATCCGTCGTCAGGCCCCATTCGAAACGGTTCCGCAGCCGGTCCTCCAGCGTCATCAGCTGCTTGGGCGGCCGGTCCGAGGAGAGCACGATCTGCTTGTTCGCGTTGTGGAGCGTGTTGAAGGTGTGGAAGAACTCCTCCTGCGTCGACTCCTTGCTCGCGAGGAACTGGATGTCGTCGACCAGCAGGATGTCCACATCGCGGTAGCGCTTGCGGAACGTGTCGCCCTTGCCGTCGCGGATCGAGTTGATGAACTCGTTGGTGAACTCCTCCGAGCTCACGTACCGCACCCGCGTCCCCGGATAGAGGCTGCGCGCGTAGTGCCCGATGGCGTGCAGCAGGTGTGTCTTGCCGAGGCCCGACTCCCCGTAGATGAAGAGCGGGTTGTACGCCTTCGCCGGGGCCTCGGCCACCGCGACGGCGGCCGCGTGCGCGAACCGGTTCGACGCTCCGATGACGAAGGTGTCGAAGAGGTACTTCGGATTCAGCCGGGCATGCGGCTCGCCGGGCCCGGGCGCCGGCGACGGCTGGGCACCCAGCGGCCCGGGCGCTCCCTGGGAGACACCGCGGTGCGGAGACTGGGGCTCCATCTCACGGCGCTCCGGCCGGTGCTGCTCGTACTGCTGACGCTCCGGCGGCTGCGGCGACCGGTAGTCGCGCTGCGGCTGGTGGGGTCTGGTGGTGGCGTACGGGTCGCGGTCCTGGAAACCGCCGAGCCGCGGCTGCTGCCACGACAGGTCCTCCTGCGTACGCGGCCAGGCTCCGGGCTCGTGCCGCTGCTGCTGATAGTCGGAGTCCTGTCGCTGCTGCTGGTACTCCTGCTCCTGCCGCTGCTGCTGGTACTCCGGATAGGCCGGACGAATCTCCGGCAGACCGTCGTCGGAGGGCCGGTGACCGTATCCCCGGTAGCGGTCGTCCTGGGGCTCGTCGTGACGCGGCCCCTGATAGAGGGGTGCCTGCGACTGCTGCGGCGCGGACGACTGCGACGGCGGGGGCGGGGGCTCCCCCGCGGAGTCGTCGACGGTGATCGCGATCCGGATCGGGCGTCCGCACTCGCGGCTCAGCGTCTCGCTGATCAGTGGGGCGAGGCGGCCCTCGAGGACACGCTTGCCCCATTCATTGGGGACGGCGAGCAGTGCGGTGTCGGCGACCAGTGCGAGAGGCTGGCAGCGCTCGATCCACTGCTTGTCCTTGGACTCGATGCCCTGCTGGCCCTCTGCGAGGAGCTGTTCCAGCACTCGTGGCCACACTGCGGCAAGATCGGCAGGTACATCAGCCACAAGGCACGCTCTCTCGCAGGTCCCACGAATGTGTGGTTCTCGGGACGGGATAGGAAGACAGGCAGGAAAGGAATAGGAGTTCCGCCAAGGTAGTCAGGGCGACCCGCGCGGTTCAAGTTGTTGTCCACAGCCTGTGCACAGTGGGGCCCGCCCCGGGGCTGGTTTGACCGGATGGCGTAGCCGCGCGTACCGTGACCAGGTCGAGTTGTCGATGGCTGCTGCCGCCTGCCTCCGATGGGCAAAGATCACGGTCTGTGATCGTGAAGCGGTGCACTCGGGCGTATTGCGAGCTACTCGTGGGCGCACGGTGACAGCCAGGCGATGTCCCGCCACCCACGATCTTTAACTGGAGCCCCCGAGTGAGCAAGCGCACCTTCCAGCCGAACAACCGTCGTCGTGCCAAGACCCACGGCTTCCGTCTGCGCATGCGTACCCGTGCCGGCCGCGCGATTCTCGCGTCTCGCCGTGGCAAGGGTCGCGCCAGCCTGTCCGCCTGATCACTTACAGGTCATGACGTGCTGCCTACCGAGAATCGGCTGAGGCGGCGCGAGGACTTCGCGACCGCGGTACGCCGAGGACGCCGGGCCGGACGCCCGCTCCTCGTCGTCCATCTACGCAGCGGTGCCACGGACCCGCACGCGACGGGGGAGACAGCTCCCCCGACGTGTGCGGGTTTCGTCGTGAGCAAGGCAGTGGGCGGAGCGGTCGTACGCAACAAGGTCAAGCGTCGTCTGAGGCACCTGATGCGCGATCGTCTCGCCGAGCTGCCCCCCGGTAGCCTGGTGGTCGTACGGGCGCTGCCCGGCGCGGGTGACGCCGACCAAGCACAGCTGGCCCGAGACCTGGACGCCGCTTTCGAGCGGTTGCTGGGAGGGGGCGCGCGATGAAGTACCCGTTGCTGGCCCTGATCAAGCTGTATCAGTGGACGATCAGCCCCATGCTGGGGCCCGTCTGCAGGTACTACCCGTCGTGTTCGCACTACGGCTACACGGCCATCGACCGTCACGGTGCGATCAAGGGCACAGCATTGACCGCCTGGCGCATCCTGCGGTGCAACCCGTGGTCGCCGGGCGGTGTGGACCATGTGCCACCACGCAAGCGTCCGCGGTGGCACGCAATGCTGCGTGATGCCTTGCGCGGCAGCAAGGGCGGGCAATCCGCCGCTGATGCGCCGTCCCGGGAGTCGGCCACCGACCTTCCGAGTCCGGTCGCAGAGACCTCGCCCAATGCTCAAGGAGCCTGATTAGTGGACACGATTGCCAGTATCTTCAGCTTCATCACCACGCCAGTTTCGTGGGTCATCGTCCAGTTCCACAGTCTCTACGGGGCGATCTTCGGCCCGGACACGGGCTGGGCCTGGGGGCTGTCGATCGTGTCGCTGGTGATCCTCATCCGGATCTGCCTGATCCCGCTGTTCGTGAAGCAGATCAAGGCGACGCGGAACATGCAGGCGCTCCAGCCCAAGATGAAGGCGATCCAGGAGCGCTACAAGAGCGACAAGCAGCGTCAGTCCGAAGAGATGATGAAGCTGTACAAGGAGACGGGTACGAACCCGCTCTCCTCCTGCCTTCCCATCCTGGCTCAGTCGCCGTTCTTCTTCGCGCTGTACCACGTGCTCAGCAAGATCGCCTCGGGTGACCAGATCGGCGTTCTCAACCAGAACCTGGTCGACAGTGCCCGGCAGGCCCACATCTTCGGTGCCCCGATCGCCGCGAAGTTCATGGACAGCCCCGAAAAGGTCGATGCGCTCAACGCGACCCTGACGGATGTCCGGATCGTCACCGCGGTCATGATCGTGCTGATGTCGGCGTCCCAGTTCTACACGCAGCGCCAGCTGATGCTGAAGAACGTCGACCTGACGGTGAAGACCCCGTACATGCAGCAGCAGAAGATGCTGATGTACATCTTCCCGGTCATCTTCGCCGTGATGGGCATCAACTTCCCCGTCGGTGTTCTCGTCTACTGGCTGACCACCAACGTGTGGACCATGGGCCAGCAGATGTTCGTCATCAACCAGAACCCCACCCCCGGCAGCAAGGCTCAGGACCACTACCTGCAGCGTGTGCTGAAGAGCGTCACCGCTTCGGGCGAGGTGAAGTCGCGCCGCAAGCGGACCGTCATCCAGGCCATCGTCGCCAAGGGCACTGACCGCAACGACAACGAGCGCAAGTTCATCACCGGTCTGGCCAAGGCGGGCTTTGCGGCTCAGGCGGACGGCACGGTGATCAAGAGCGACGCTGCCGCGGTCGAGGCGGAGGGCGCCGGTGCCCAGCGGCGCCAGCAGCCCAAGCGGCAGACCAAGGCCAAGCGCTCGTCCGCCGCTGCCCAGGCGGGTACGGCCAAGAGCGCGGATGACGCACCGGCCAAGCCCTCCCTGGAGAAGAACGCTCCGGAGGACGCCAAGCCGAACCCGGCCGGCAAGTCCCCTTCCGGATCCGCGCGTCAGCAGCCCAAGTCCGGACAGCGCAAGGGCCAGCAGCGGCCCAAGCACCCGTCGTCCAAGAAGTAAGCAAGAAGGAGTCCATCCGTGACGGAAGGCACCATCCCCGCTGCCGTAGACAGTGGCGACACCCTGACCCGCCTCGAGCAGGAAGGGGAGATCGCCGCCGACTACCTCGAGGGTCTGCTCGACATCGCCGACCTCGACGGTGACATCGACATGGACGTCGAGGCCGACCGGGCCGCGGTGTCGATCATCAGCGACGCGAGCAGCCGGGATCTGCAGAAGCTCGTCGGCCGTGACGGGGAGGTCCTGGAAGCCCTCCAGGAGCTGACCCGGCTCGCCGTGCACCGCGAGACCGGTGACCGCAGCCGGCTGATGCTGGACATCGCGGGCTTCCGTGCCAGGAAGCGCACCGAACTCGCCGAGCTCGGTGCCAAGGCTGCCGACGAGGTGAAGAGCTCCGGCGAGCCGGTCAAGCTCGACCCGATGACACCCTTCGAGCGCAAGGTTGTGCACGACGCGGTGGCCGCCGCGGGTCTGCGCAGCGAGTCCGAGGGCGAGGAGCCGCAGCGCTTCGTCGTCGTCCTCCCTGCCTGACCACCATCGTTTCCTCGGCCCCGTCTGTTTCGCAGACGGGGCCGATCTTTGTCAGCCTGATAGTCAGCCACCACGGTCCACATTGCGGCAGTGCGGTACGGAAGGACGGTCCCCGTGACGGAGGCAGCAGAGCTTCCTCAGGCTCCTGAGGAAGCGCGGGCGGTATTCGGCGACTTCTTCCCGGAAGCCGTGCGCTATGCGGAGCTGCTCGCGGACGCCGGCGTGAAGCGCGGCCTGATCGGTCCGCGCGAGGTGCCGCGGCTGTGGGAGCGGCACCTGCTGAACTGCGCTGTGCTCTCCGAGGTGGTGCCGGAGAACGTCACGGTCTGCGATGTCGGCTCCGGAGCGGGACTCCCGGGTATCCCGCTCGCCCTGGTGCGCCCCGATCTGAAGATCACGCTCCTGGAACCGCTGCTGCGAAGGACGAACTTCCTCCAGGAAGTGGTCGAGCTGCTGGGGCTCGACCATGTGACCGTGGTGCGGGGGCGGGCCGAGGAGGTCCTCGGCTCGCTGCCTCCCGTCCATGTGGTGACGGCGCGCGCTGTGGCTCCGCTCGACCGGCTGGCCGGCTGGGGAGTCCCACTGCTGCGTCCCTACGGGGAGATGCTGGCGCTCAAGGGCGACACCGCTGAGGAGGAGCTCCAGGGGGCGCGGGCGGCGCTGAGCAAGCTCGGCGTCGTGGAGACCTCGGTGCTACATGTCGGCGAGGGCCACGTCGATCCGCTCTCCACCGTGGTGCGGGTGGAGGTCGGCGAGAGCCCCGGCGGGGTGCGTTTCGCGGCCAAGCGGGCGAAGGCCGCCCGTACCAGTCGCACCCGGCGGCGCCGCTGATCCCGTGCCTGATCCCGCTCTCGTGATCCCGTCGCCATGTGTGTCCAGTCCGTACTGTCTATGAGCGATGCTCCATACAAGCTTCCATACGTACGCATTTCGGAGTGTCGTGCGGTTGTAGTCCGGTGGCGCGTGCATCGTGTTTCACGTGAAACGTCGCTCACTGCTGCAGGGAATCATCAGCCGCGGCCGAGCAGCCGCCCCGATTCGGAACCGTGCGCCCCTCGTAAGGGCTAGGGGGATGTCCACAGAGGTGGATTCCTCCACAGAACCACGGGCCTCGCTGGTTCACGACCCCGAAAGCATGGCAGGCTCTGTTCATCGCGAGTCTGAAGTCGAGGAGAGTGAATCCTTGCGGTCCGACGCCAACATCGCGGGACCGATGACCGATCCGGTCCCCGGTCCCCGTACTGAGTCGCCAGGGGACGATGTTTCACGTGAAACACCGCCCCCTATGGACGACACCCCCATCGGTCGAGCTGCCCAGCTGGCCGTGGAGGCGCTGGGGCGTGCCGGTGAAGGTCTGCCCCGACCTGACCAGACACGCGTCATGGTCGTCGCCAACCAGAAGGGCGGCGTAGGGAAGACCACCACCACGGTCAACCTCGCTGCCTCGCTCGCGCTGCACGGCGCGCGCGTGCTGGTGGTCGACCTGGATCCACAGGGCAACGCCTCCACGGCGTTGGGGATCGACCATCACGCCGAAGTCCCCTCCATCTATGACGTCCTGGTGGAGAGCAAGCCGCTCTCCGACGTGGTCCAGCCCGTCCCGGACGTCGAAGGCCTCTTCTGCGCCCCAGCCACCATCGATCTCGCCGGTGCGGAGATCGAGTTGGTGTCGCTGGTGGCGCGGGAGAGCCGACTGCAGCGGGCTATCCAGGCCTATGAGCAGCCACTGGACTACATCCTCATCGACTGCCCGCCCTCGCTCGGTCTGCTGACCGTCAATGCGCTGGTGGCCGGTGCGGAGGTGCTCATCCCCATCCAGTGCGAGTACTACGCACTGGAGGGCCTGGGGCAGTTGCTGAGAAACGTGGACCTTGTCCGCGGGCATCTGAACCCCGATCTGCATGTGTCGACGATTCTCCTCACCATGTACGACGGCCGAACCCGCCTTGCCTCCCAGGTGGCGGACGAGGTCCGTAGTCACTTCGGTGAGGAGGTCTTGCGGACGAGCATCCCCCGCTCGGTGCGCATCTCGGAGGCCCCGAGTTACGGACAGACGGTGCTGACCTACGATCCGGGTTCCAGTGGTTCCCTGTCGTATCTGGAAGCAGCTCGTGAGATCGCACTCCGCGGTGTCGGTGTCCAGTACGACCCGCAGCACGCCCAGCTGGGCGGCCAGAACAGCCAGCAGAACATCTCGGAGGGCATCCAGTGAGTGAGCGACGTAGAGGGTTGGGGCGTGGGCTCGGTGCGCTGATCCCTGCCGCTCCCCAGGAGAAGCAGGTGCCGCCCAGCGGGGCATCCAACTCTCCGGGGGCAGGTCCGGTACTGACCGCGGAGCGGGGTGTGGCTGCCGCCAAGGTGGCAACGCTGCCATCGGCCGCCGTCGCGCCCGACGCGACGATGCCCGCACCGGAGCCGGAAGCTGCGGCGGAGCCCGAGGAGTCGCTCAGCGCGCACTTCGCCGAACTGCCTCTCGACGCAATCACGCCGAACCCGCGTCAACCTCGTGAGGTCTTCGACGAAGACGCCCTGGCGGAGCTCGTTACCTCCATCAAGGAGGTCGGGCTCCTCCAGCCGGTGGTCGTGCGTCAGCTGGGAACCGAGCGGTACGAGCTCATCATGGGCGAGCGCCGCTGGCGGGCCTGCCGTGAGGCCGGTCTCGAGCGGATCCCCGCGATCGTCCGGCACACGGACGACGAGAAGCTTCTGCTGGACGCGCTCCTGGAGAACCTGCACCGTGCGCAGCTGAATCCGCTGGAAGAGGCTGCCGCCTACGACCAGCTGCTCAAGGACTTCAACTGCACGCACGACCAGCTGGCGGACCGGATCGGCCGGTCCCGTCCGCAGGTGTCGAACACGCTGCGGCTACTGCGGCTGTCGCCGCCCGTTCAGCGCAGGGTCGCTGCCGGCGTTCTCTCGGCCGGTCATGCACGGGCGTTGCTGTCGGTGGATGACTCCGACGAGCAGGACCGCCTCGCCCACCGCATCGTGGCCGAGGGGCTGTCGGTGCGTGCGGTCGAGGAGATCGTGACGCTGATCAACTCGAACCCGAAGAGTGCGGCCAAGCCGAAGAGTCCGCGAGCGGGGACCCGGCTCTCGCCGGCGCTCACCGATCTGGCTTCCCGGCTCTCCGACCGCTTCGAGACCCGCGTGAAGGTCGACCTGGGTCAGAAGAAGGGAAAGATCGTCGTTGAGTTCGCCTCGATAGACGATCTGGAGCGCATCCTCGGCACCCTCGCTCCGGGCGAGGGACGAGTCCTGGAGAAGGGCCTCACCGAGGACTCGGAGCAGGACGAAGAGGCCTGAGGCTTCCTCGGTCCCCTGAAGGGCGGGCCGTGTCCGGGTGTTTGACCGGACACGGCCCGCCCTTTGCCATCTGGCGGTACCGATGTCAGGAACAGGTGGATACGATGCGTTCTGGTATAGGCGCATCCACCTTGATCCACCTCAGAGGAGGGCGAGGGACCGTGCGAACGGTTAGCCGTAGCCAACTGGTCACCGCAGGCCTGGGCCTGGGAGCAGTAGGAGGCTTCATCAGCAGCCTGCTCCATGAACGGAGCGCGCTGGCGGCCGCTCGTAGCGCGGCCGGAGAAGGAAGCGAGGAACAGCCTTCATGGGGCGTCGGCTCGTACCCCTCACGCTGGACAACCTTTCGGACCTACCCAAGCGATGCCGAGCGTGCGTCTTCTGGGAACTTGATCCGGTCAGCGGAGAAGCGGCAGTAAAGGCGGGCACGCCGGAGCTGGAGAAGGAAGCCTGGATCTCGGCGGTGCTGCTCGAATGGGGCTCCTGCGGCCGCGTGGTCTACGTAGACGACGTGCCGGTGGGGTTCGTTCTCTACGCGCCGCCGGCCTATGTCCCCCGCTCCACCGCGTTCCCCACGAGTCCGGTCTCGGCCGATGCCGTCCAGCTGATGACGGCTTGGATCAATCCTGGCTATCAGGGCCAGGGTCTTGGCCGGGTCATCGTGCAGACGGTGGCCAAGGATTTGCTGCGACGGGGCTTCCGCGCCATCGAAGCCTTCGGGGACGCGCGCTGGAAGGAGCCCGCCTGCGTACTGCCGGCGGACCATCTGCTCGCCGTGGGCTTCAAGACGGTGCGACCGCATCCGACGAACCCGAGGCTGAGACTGGAGCTGAGGACCACGCTGTCGTGGAAGGAAGACGTGGAACTCGCTCTCGACCGTCTCCTCGGTGCGGTCCAGAAGGAGCCGGCGTTGCGTCCTCTGTGATCGCGTCCTACGACGATGGGCTCATCCCGGTGAGGGATGAGCCCATTCGTGTTTCACGTGAAACATCGACGCCGTGACGACTCGGCGCTACTCGGTGATGAAGTTCTCCAGGTCGCGAACGATCGCGGCCTTCGGCTTGGCCCCGACGATGGTCTTGGCGACCTCACCGTTCTGGTACACGTTCAGCGTCGGGATGGACATGACGCCGTACTTGGCAGCAGTGGCGGGGTTCTCGTCGATGTTCAGCTTGACGACCTCGATCTTGTCGCCGTGCTCGGCCGCGATCGCTTCGAGGGACGGCGCGATCTGGCGGCACGGTCCGCACCAGGCGGCCCAGAAGTCCACGAGTACGGGCTTGTCGCTCTTGAGGACGTCCTCTTCGAAGGAGTCGTCGGTAACGTTCTTCAGGGCGCCGGCCACGGCGACCTCCTTACTTCTGCGGGGTGGAGGGGAGGATGGTTCAGGGTCAGACCGCGGGGGTCTTCTCCGGCTCGGAGAGCTGCTCGCTGTCGGCGAGTGCCGCGAGGTAGCGCTCGGCGTCGAGAGCGGCCGAACAGCCGGTGCCGGCAGCCGTGATGGCCTGGCGGTAGGTGTGGTCGACGACGTCGCCGGCGCCGAACACGCCCGTGAGGTTGGTCCGCGTCGACGGAGCTTCGACCTTCAGGTAGCCCTCGTCGTCCAGGTCGAGCTGGCCCTTGAAGAGCTCCGTCCGGGGGTCGTGGCCCACGGCGATGAACAGGCCGGTCACCGAAAGCTCAGAGGTCTCGCCCGACTTGGTGTTGCGCAAGGTCAGACCGGAGAGCTTCTGGTCACCGTGGATCTGCGCGATCTCGCTGTCCCAGGCGAAGGAGATCTTGGGGTCGGCAAAGGCGCGGTCCTGCATGGCCTTGGAGGCACGCAGAGTGTCACGGCGGTGGACGATGGTGACGGACTTGGCGAACCGGGAGAGGAAGGTCGCCTCCTCCATGGCGGTGTCGCCGCCGCCGATCACGGCGATGTCCTGACCCTTGAAGAAGAACCCGTCACAGGTCGCACACCAGGAGACACCCCGACCGGACAGCGCGTCCTCGTTCGGCAGACCGAGCTTGCGGTGCTGTGAGCCTGTTGTGACGATGACGGCCTTCGCCCGGTGGACGGTGCCGGCAGTGTCGGTGACGGTCTTGATGTCACCCGTGAGGTCGACGTTGACGATGTCGTCCGGGACCAGCTCGGCACCGAACCGCTCGGCCTGAGCGCGCATGTTGTCCATCAGGTCCGGGCCCATGATGCCGTCGCGGAAGCCGGGGAAGTTCTCCACATCAGTTGTGTTCATCAGCGCACCACCGGCGGTGACGGCACCCTCGAACACCAGCGGCTGCAGCGATGCGCGCGCGGTGTACAGGGCTGCCGTGTAACCGGCCGGCCCAGAGCCAATGATGATCACGTTGCGGACGTCGCTCACGGCTTTTTTCCTCGTCTCTGCGGACTGCCTACTGCCTACTGGGCCGGGTCTATGACTCTCATCCCACCCAACGGATCCTAAGGGGCTGGCATTCCCAGGATGGCCGCACGCACGGTGGGCGCGTCAGGGGCGAGGGTACGTGTTCGTCAGAAGGAGTTTTCCCGTGGAAGCGGGAGCGACGTCCACGCAGGCGGCGTCAATGACGTACGCCTGAACCTGCTGGGTGTCGGAGACATGCGGGAACACCACGAGATAGGCGTTGTCACCTTTGTACACGCCCCGCTCGACGGCGATCGGCGGCTCGGCCCGCCCCGTTCCCTTCTGGACGCACGACGGCACTGGTGCCGCGCCGCCCTTCCGGGTGTTGGGCGTCGGAGCGCTGTCCGCAGAGCCCAGAGTCTCGTTCTTGTCGATCTTCGTGTGGTTGAGGGTGGGCGCGGCGGCCACCAGGTGCTGGACCCGGCCCTTGAGGTTCATGGCCGCGAAGTCCCGGCCATCGCCGGCAGCAGAGCTGACGCTGGTCTCCTTGGATACTCCGGCGTCGCCGGCACCTCCCGGCGACATCGTCTGCAGAAGCAGCACACTGACCCCGACAGCGGCCACGCTGACCATGGCGCCGAGTACAGCGGTACGGCGGCGCCGTCCCTGCCGGGCGCGGCCGGGACCGGTGGTGCCACGGGCGTGCCCCACCGGGCGCTCGCTCGGGCGGGTTTCCTGCGAGCGGGCTGCTGTCGTTGTTTCACGTGAAACATGCTCGTGCTCGTCCGGCGCTGTGGAGTCCAGAAGCGCCTCAGCGGCCAGCGCCGCATCGATGCGCCCCGCGATGTCAGCGGGCATCCGTACGGGACCGGGAAGTGTGCCGAGCGTTTCGCGGATTTCTTCCAGAGAGGCGTGCACATCGGCACACAGCTCACAGTCGTCCAGGTGCTGTCGCAGGTCGGCGCTGCGAGACGGTGACAGCACGCCTTCCGTGAGATCGGAGATCTCCGAGACGTCCGGGTGCTGGGTCATGTCGGCCGTGGATGTCATGCGCGCCCACCTCCGCCCTTCACAGCAGCAGGGTCGGTTGTCATCCCTGCATCCCTAAGTCCCGACTCCGGTGGGACGGATTTCCCTGGCGACCGGTTCCTTCCCTCGTTGGACTCATCGCTATCCCCGGCATCTGCGCGCAGATGGGTGAGCATGGGCAGCAGTCGTGCTCTCCCCCGAGCGCATCGGCTTTTCACTGTGCCGGTCGGCACATCGAGGACACGGGCGGCCTCCGCCACCGGATAGCCCTGCATATCGACCAGCACCAGAGCAGCCCGCTGATCGACCGGCAGCTTCGCGAGCGCCGCCAAGAGCTCGCGGTGCAGATCCTGGCGTTCTGCGGGCGCTTCAGCGGACTCATGGGGTTCGAGGAGCTGTTCCAGGCGCTCCGTGTCGTCGACTGGCGACGTCTTGCGGGAAGCAGCCTTGCGGGCCCGGTCGAGACAGGCATTCACCGTGATGCGGTGGAGCCACGTGGTGACAGCGGACTGGCCGCGGAAGGTGTGTGCTGCCCGGAAGGCGGACACGAGTGCGTCCTGAACAGCGTCCGCGGCTTCCTCCCGGTCTCCCAGGGTGCGCAGGGCCACCGCCCAGAGCCGGTCACGATGCCGGCGTACGAGCTCTCCGAAAGCCTCGGGGTCGCCCCCGACATGGCGGGCCAGCAGCTCCGAGTCACTGAGTGAGTTGGACGCCCCAGTCGTCACGGCCTCCACCCTCTGTCCGGTACCACCCTGCCTGTGGTCACGCTCGGTCGTGGCTCGGACTGTCTATCACGATTCGTGTCACGCAGGGCATAGAGATGAAGAGGATAGAGCCGGGCCCGTCCCCAGGGGTACCGGCCCGGCTCCCACATCGCTTGCCACGTCACAGTCGGCCGGCACTGCTGCCCCACGACCGGTCCGTTCAGCGCCCGAGCAGCGTGATCTCCGAGATGCCGCCCCGGAAGGAGGACGATGAGCTTTCCGGCGCCAGTTCGGTGACGCGGACCAGCACGTAGCGAGCACTGGTCGGCTTGTCGAGCGTGGCCTTCACGTCCTTACCCGCCTTCTCGAGGGCGGTGAGACGTTCCGGGAAGTCCTCGAGCGACGTGGGGTCGGACGCGTCCTCACCGGCGGCGAGGACCTCGACCTTCTGGCCGCTGCGATACATGACGACCTCGATGCCGGCGACCTCCTGCACCTTGCCCAGGTCGACGATGATCCCGCTGCCCTGGCGACGGAACGGGAGATTGCCGAAGTTCGCCGCGCCGTCGTAGCGCGGTGTGATCCACGCGGTATCGGGCTTGCCGTCGACGGCGTTGGGTGCGTCCGCCTCCTGTATGCCGCCCCCGGACCCGCTCGGCACGAACTCCGACGCGTCCTGGATCTCCAGCGGCTTGTCGGGGGCCTTCACCTTGTCGTCGCCACCCTCGCCGGGGTTGGTCTGAGTGCTGCCCGAGCCCTTGTCCTTGTCGATCAACTTGTCCGCGATCTGCCAGCTGCCGAGTCCCAGTGCCGCGATCAGCAGGGCGGCCACGCCCCACTTGAGGACCCGGCCCGTGCGGCTCTCGAGCGGCGCCGGCGGGACAGGTACCGGCTGCGGGGCAGCGGACCCACCGTGATTGGCCGGACGGCCGTAGGAGCCCTGCTGGTAAGTCGTCTGCTGATAGTCGGGGGAGGCGGTGAAGGACGGCTCGGGCGGGCGGATGCGGGGCATCGCGGCGACGGCCTTCGCGAGCTCGTCAGGCGTCGTGCACGGCGGCTCCTGGCGGGAAGCCGTGGCGCCGTCGTTGACCAGCGCGCGCATGGCGAGTTCCGAGAGCCCGCGGTGGACCCCCGCCCGCACCTGGTCGGGTGCGACCAGGCCGACGTCCTTGGGCAGTCCGGAGAGTCCGTAGGCGTCGCTCTCGTACGGCCAGCGCTGTGTCAGGGCGGCGTAGAGCAGAGCACCGATCGCCTCGGTGTCGGTGCGCTGCGGCCGCTCCGCGGTGATCCCCCGCAGGGCGGCGTTCACCGCGAGGCCGCGGATGCGGTACTGCCCGGTCGAGCTCCGCAGGACCGCTCCGGGGGTCAGCTTCAGATGCGCGAGGCCCTCACGATGCGCCGCGGCCATGGCCTGGGAGAGCTGGTCGACGAGCTGATAGGCGTCATGCGGTTCCATGGGCCCCATGGCGAGCAGAGCGGTGAGCTCTGTCGCGTCCGGAATCCACTCATGGACGACGTAGACGAGGTCGTTCTCCTCGACGGCGTCCAGCACCTGTACGAAGCGGGGGTCGCCGAGCAGCGCCGAGGAACGGGCTGCCGCGAGCACGGAACGGGCCCGGGGATGGTCCGCGGGCAACAGATGGACACCGACGGCGCGGCGCAACTTCTCGTCGACCGCACGCCAGCTGCTGAAACCGTCCAGACGGGTGACGCACTCCTCGAGCCGATAGCGTCTGGCGAGCTTGTGGCCACTGTGCAACTCGGGCGTGGCGATGGTGGGCTCGGTGCCCTGCCCGTCGCTGCCTGTGTCCGGCGCGGACTTCTTCGCCGTGTCCTCGGTTTCAGCCGCCCCGTCGTTCGTGGCCTTCCCCGCCTGCGCGGACAGCGGATCGTCTCCGCTGTTGTCAGCCACGTCGACGGCGGCCGTGCTACGTTCCGCCACCGTCGTTCCTGCCTCCCCATTCCGTTGCGCATAACCAACAGCCATGCCAATTGTGCCCACAGTCCGCCGCTATGCACGACACGCGGCGGCTGACGATGGTTGTGCGAACCGCTGTCCGACTAGCGGCCGAGGCGTCCTCGCACCATTCCGACCATGGAATTGAGTTCCTCGATGCGCATGCGCTTCGCGGCCAGGTAGAAGACGCCCAGCAGCACCACACCACCGGCCACCAGCGCGATCAGAGAGCCTCCGGCACTGATGCCCAGGAGCTGAATGATGCCGTACGCGGTAGCGCCCGCCGCGGCCGCGGCAGGCACGGACGCCATGCAGAGACGGGCATAGGTACGCATGACGCGGGTGCCGTCCAGATCGCCGCCGAGCCGCTTCTTGAGCCGCCGCCAGGCAATGCCCACACCGACCATGTACGCGAGGCCGTAGGACGCGGCCATACCGACGACCGCCCACCGGGCGGGCAGAACCACGAACGCGATTCCGGAGGCGGCCGCGTTGACGAGGGCGACGATGACCGTGTTGTAGAACGGGGTCCGGGTGTCCTCGTAGGCGTAGAAACCGCGGAGCACGACGTACTGCACCGAGTACGGGATGAGGCCCAGACCGAACGCCATCAGCGTGTAGCCGATGCCGAGAGCTCCCTCCGAGCCGGATCCGGCGTAGAGCAGTGTCGCCATCGGTACGCCCAGGGCGACGAAGGCGAAGGCGCAGGGAACGATCGCGACGGCGGAGGTGCGCAGTCCGTACGAGATGTCGTCGCGCACCGCGGCGGGGTCGCCGTCGTGGGCGGAGCGAGAGATCCGGGGCAGGACCGCGGTCATCACGGAC
Source organism: Streptomyces sp. NPDC096193 (assembly GCF_040302905.1). Classification (NCBI taxonomy): domain Bacteria; kingdom Bacillati; phylum Actinomycetota; class Actinomycetes; order Kitasatosporales; family Streptomycetaceae; genus Streptomyces; species Streptomyces sp. NPDC096193. The sequence goes on from NZ_JBEOSJ010000005.1 coordinate 278,487, forward strand.
ACGGTGATGATGGCCTGCGGCATCTGCCAGAGCAGCAGCGCGTAGTTGTAGGCGGTGATGCCGGTGCCGGTGTAGTTGTCCTCTTCGGCGATCGAGCCGGCCCAGGTGGCCAGCTGGGTGACCACGATCATGCCCAGCTGGTTGGCGAGGACGAAGAAGAAGGTCCACTTGGCGAGCCCCACGGCCTTGCCCAGCCCGTGGCCGCGCCAGTCGAAGCGCAGCCGCATCTTGAAGCCCGCGTCCCGCAGGTAGGGGATCATCGCGAGCGCCTGGACGGTGAGCCCGAGGAGGGTGCCGAGCCCCAGCAGGCGGACGCCCTCGGGGGTGATGGTGGAGCCGCTGACACCGGACTCGGTGAAGCTGCCGAACGCCCAGATGAAGGCGCTGAAGGTCACGATGATGACGATGTTGTTCAGGACCGGGGTCCACATCATCGCGCCGAAGCGGCCGCGGGCGTTCAGGATCTGCCCGAGCACCACATGCAGTCCCATGAAGAACATGGTCGGCAGGCAGTAGCGGGCGAAGGTGACCGTGACCTCCATCCGCTGCGGGTCGGAGGCGATCTCCGCCGACAGCATGCGGACCAGCAGCGGTGCCGCCAGGAGACAGACCGCGGTGACGCCCGCCAGCAGGACGACCACGAGCGTGAGAAGGCGGTTGGCGTACGCCTCACCCCCGTCGTCGTCGTTCTTCATGGCCCGTACGAGCTGGGGGATGAACACGGCGTTGAGGGCACCGCCGCCGACCAGGACGTAGATCATCGTCGGCAGGACGTTGGCGACCTGGTAGGAGTCGTTCAGGGTGCCGACACCGATCGCCGCGGCCATCACCAGGGTCCGCAGGAAGCCCGTGAGCCGCGAGACGATCGTGCCCGCGGCCATCACGGCGCTGGACTTCAGCAGGCTGCCTGCCCGTCCACCCGACTTCGGGGGGGCGGGCGCCGCCGGCAGCGGTTCGGGGGCCGGAGCGGTCTGCCCGGAGCTCTCCTGGTCGCGGAAGAGGTGCGCGAACGCGTCGTTCTTCTGCTCCTCCTCGCTTGCGTGGGTCACCAGGTCGTCGACGCCCGTGTACTGGGTCGTCCTGGCGTCGTCACCGTAGGGCAGAAGACGGGACGCCGCGCCGGGCTCGGGCGGCGGGGTCTGCGCCCAGACTCGGGGGTCGGGAGCGTGCTGCGGTGCCTGCGGCTGCTGGTACAGCGGCGGCGGCTGCTGGTAGGTGCCGGGAGGCGGCGGGGGGTGGGAGGCACGGTCGTACAGCGCCTCGGACACGGGGTCCTGGGCGGACAGATCCTGCTCCCGGTAGGGGTCGCGGTCGTAAGCCTCCTGGACGTACGGATCCTGCGCATAGGGGTCGGGCGCGGGTGGCGGCGGGACCTGGCCTGCCGGGTCCACGCCCGCGCCCTGACCGCGGTCACCGTCGTACGGCGCGTTCATTGCCACCCCACCTCATCGTCCCCGGCCGACCGGCCACCACATCGCTCAACGGTCCACTTTCTCACCCGTACTCGACGGGTTGTCGCTTTCCCGTCCGGTGTCCGGCGCCGGGTCACTCGCCTGCCCGGGATCCGGGTCGGCAATGTCACCCTCGGGCCCTGTGGGCTCGTCCGGTGCGTCACCGCCGTCGGGCGTGGGTTCCGCACTCGCGGAACCGGCGTCGCCGTCCCCACCGTCGGAGTCTTCACCATCCGCGGCGATCGGCTCCTGCGAGGCCGACCGCTTGCGCTGGCTGTACATGCGGACACCAGCGAGGACCAGCAGCAGAACACCGCCGGCGATGACGAGCATCACGGTGGGGGTGATCTCCGAGACCTTCACCGTGAACTGCATCTTCTCGCCGTACGGCTTGCCGTCCTCGGTGTAGAGCTGCGCCGTCATCTTCACCGGGCCGTTCGCGTTGGCCGCGGCGTCGAACTTCACCGACTGGCTGTGCCCGCCCCCGACCTCGATCGGCCGCTCGGCGATGGCGTTGTCGTCGTCGAGGCTCAGACGGGTGGCGTTGTCCGAGCTGAGCCGCAGGACCAGGCCGTCGATGCCCTGGACCAGCCGGTTCTGCACGGTGACGGGAATGGTCGCACTCCGTCCCGACAGTGTGACCTGCGACTTCTCGATCAGCTTCACCTGCTCGGTGAGCACCTGGAGATTGCTCCGCACACTGTCGCGATAGAGCTGCGCCTCGCCGGAGAGCCCTCTCCAGGAAGTGGACATCTCCCGGTCGATCGACCTGCCGAAGGGGGCCGCCACCCGGTCCTCCAGCGTCAGGATGACCGTGAAGTTGTCCAGCCCGCTCTGGGTGGTGCGGATGTCCTCGAACGCCCGGATCGGCAGTTCCTGCTCCCGGAGCTGTCCGGGGTACCGCGATGTGGCCGGCACCTTCGTCGTGGCGTCGGCATCCGGCTTGACGCCCGCCGCAGCGACCAGGTCGAGCGGCTCGGTCCAGCGCTGACCGTCGAGGGCCGCGATCGCGCGAGCCATGGACTGCGCCTGGGAGGCGCTCGGCCTGCGCTGCGGGGCGACGACGATGCTTCGTTGGTTGTCCGGGTCCTGGCGGGTCACGGCCAGCGTCTGGGCGAGGAATTTCTGGACCGCGAGCGTGGAGCTGCCGGAGTCCAGCATGTTGCCCTCGAAGGCCTTGGAGAGGCGTGCGTCGGCCACCACGGCCGTCGTACCGCCACCGATGGGCCTCGCCGCCGTGGGCGTGTACGCCAGATCGTCGCGCAAGCTGTCGCTGCGGGCGATCACCTTGTCGGCGCCGGCCGAGGTGGCGACGTCCACGATCGACGAATCGATCGCTCCGTCGACGGGCCAGGCGAAGTCGACGGACGGCTTCACGTGGACGATCGTCTCGACGGTCTTCTCCGCGACCACGGTGGCCGGCTGGAGGTGACTGAGGGAGCCCGAGACGTTCTTGCCGCGGTGAGCCAGTGAAGCGAGATCGGGATCCGCGAACGGCAGCGCGATGACCTTACGCCCCTGAACGGCCGCCTCCACCGCGTTCAGCCACTGCTTGGCGACGGCCTGGTTCTTGCCCGCGACCGTGGTGGTGCCGCTCTTGACCCGGTAGTTCCTGGTCATCGCATCGACGGTGGCCAGGAGATCGGGGTCGATGACCCAGGTGACGGGGAGTTCACTGCCGAGGCTGACGAGCTGTCCGAGCCGTCCCTCGGGCGCGAGCTCCTTGGCCAGCGCTTCGTCCTCGAAGACCGGCGTCTGCTGCTCGTCCGAGCCCGTTTCCGACGTCAGGTGGGTCGATGAGATCAGCGGCCAGAGATAGGTGAACTGCGTCTTCTTCTCGGTGGCCTCCGGCTGCCAGGGCAGGAAGGTCCGCTCGATGCCTCGCACCTGATCGAAGGGCTCGGAGGGGGTTCGGCCCTCAAGGGCCACGCCGAGCTGATAGACGCCGTCCTCGTCGAGGTTCAGCTCACTGACGGGAACGGTGAGCGAGAACTCCCGGCCGATACCGGAGACGAGCTTGGGCAGCTTCGCCGCGAACTTGGCATCGACGCGGGAGCCGTCGGCACCGGCGATGAAGCCGGTCCGCCCGGCGGCGCGGTCGATGGCATTTCTGCCGTCGAGCTGCGGCCCGATCCGCACGCCGATCTCGGCGTCCGTGACCGTCTGCTTGCCCTCATTGGTGACCGTGCCGGAGATGGTGATCTTGTCGTTCGGTCCGGGGGCGGTCGGCGTCATCGTGTCGATGGACACATCCACCATGTTCGAGCCGGTGGCGTCCTCGGCGGCGTGCGCCGAGGGAGCGGCCGGCCCGATGAGGAGCCCGGCCACGAGCGGAGCGCCGGCGATCATGGAGGCTGTGCGCCGCAACCACCGGCGGGCAGGAGAAGTCATCCCCTGGAAGTCTGCCGCCTCCGTCACGCGCTCGTCCGTCCCTCGTCGTCTGATGCCGTCGGTCGTTGTCGCTCAGTGCGTCCACGCATGGTAACGAGGTCCGCTGTGCTGAAGTGCCGCGGAGTGCCTCACAAGATCGCAAGGAACTGTGGGGACTCCATGGAGCCCGGCGAGAAGCCGATCATCGGCCCACGGCCGGGAAGCGGCACGGTGACCGGGCGAGCGGCGGATAAACAGGGGCACCGAGCCCGGCGCGGGCACGTACCCTCTTCTGTTGTGCCGAACGCCAATGAAGACAACCCCAACGCCCTGAGCCAGGTGCAACGCCGTGCGGTGACGGAACTACTCCGTGTAGCGCCGGTCGCCGATGACCTCGCCCGTCGCTTCCAGGATGCCGGGTTCAGCCTTGCCCTTGTCGGCGGCTCGGTCCGGGACGCGTTGCTGGGGCGGCTCGGCAATGATCTGGACTTCACCACGGACGCCCGCCCCGAGGATGTCCTGAAGATCATGCGCCCCTGGGCCGATTCGGTATGGGACGTGGGTATCGCCTTCGGCACGGTCGGGTCCCAGAAGGACGGCTACCAGATCGAGGTCACGACCTACCGGTCCGAGGCGTACGACAGGACCTCCCGCAAGCCCGAGGTGTCCTACGGCGATTCCATCGAGGACGACCTGGTTCGCCGCGACTTCACGGTGAACGCGATGGCCGTCGCATTGCCGCAGAAGGAGTTCATCGACCCGCACCACGGCTTGGACGATCTGGCCGCACGTGTGCTGCGTACGCCGGGAACGCCGGAGGAGTCCTTCTCCGACGACCCGCTGCGCATGATGCGGGCCGCCCGCTTCGCCGCCCAGCTGGACTTCGAAGTGGCCCCCGAGGTGGTCACCGCGATGAAGGGCATGGCCGAGCGCATCGACATCGTCTCCGCCGAGCGGGTGAGGGAGGAGCTGAACAAGCTCATCCTGTCCGCCCACCCCCGCAAGGGGCTGGGCCTGCTCGTCGATTCCGGCCTGGCTGAGCGGGTGCTGCCCGAGCTGCCCGCGCTGCGACTGGAGAGCGATGAGCACCACCGGCACAAGGATGTCTACGAGCACTCCCTGACGGTTCTGGAACAGGCCATCGATCTGGAGGAGGACGGCCCGGACCTGATCCTGCGGCTGGCCGCGTTGCTCCATGACATCGGGAAGCCCCGGACGCGGCGTTTCGAGAAGGACGGCGGGGTCTCCTTCCACCACCACGAGGTGGTGGGCGCGAAGATGACCAAGAAGCGGATGACCGCGCTGAAGTACTCCAACGAGATGGTGAGGGATGTCTCGCGACTCGTGGAGCTGCATCTGCGGTTCCACGGCTATGGCGCCGGCGAGTGGACCGACTCGGCCGTACGTCGCTACGTCCGGGATGCGGGACCGCTGCTCAGCCGGCTCCACAAGCTGACCCGCTCCGACTGCACCACCCGTAATAAGCGCAAGGCTGCCGCGCTGTCCCGGGCCTACGACGGGCTCGAAGAGCGGATCGAGCAGCTGAAGGAGCAGGAGGAGCTGGACGCCATCAGGCCCGACCTGAACGGCAACCAGATCCAGGAGGTTCTGGGGGTTGGTCCCGGACCGGTGATCGGCAAGGCGTATGCGTTCCTGCTGGAGCTCCGGCTCGAGAACGGCCCGACGGAGGAGGACGCCGCTGTGGCGGCCCTGAAGGAATGGTGGGCGACGCAGGACTGAGCTCCCTGCGCGAGCTCGACGATGGAGGGCTCGATGTTTCACGTGAAACATCGAGTCTGGCAGTGCGCTGAGGGGCGATGTTTCACGTGAAACATCGCCCCTTCGTTAGGGCCGCAGGGGACCGGAGCCCTCTGGTGTCGCGTCCACCCGGCTCCACCAGGCCACCGCTGCGGCGATTGCCGCGTAGATGAGCGACACGAGAAGTGCCAGATGGACCGAGCGGCCGTCGGGGGGCAGCATCAGTGCCGCGACGGCGGCGGCACCCACGAACGCCACATTGAACAGCACGTCGTAGAGCGAGAAGACGCGGCCGCGATAGGCATCGTCCACCGATGTCTGGATCACGGTGTCCGCCGTGATCTTCGCGCCTTGAGTGATGAGCCCCAGGACGAACGCCGCGACCAGTATCGGCACGGGGGCGAACGGCAGTCCCAGAGCGGGCTCCAGGACGGCGGCCGTCCCGGCGCAGGCCACGAGCCAGCCATGGGTTCCGAGTCTTTCGACGGCCCATGGCGTCACCACGGCCGCGGCGAAGAAGCCGGCGCCCGAGATGGCGATGGCGAGGCCGAGCAGAGCGAGGCCGTCCTTCTCGTCCTCGTACCAGGCGTACCGGCACAGCATCAGGACCATGACCGTCAGTGCCCCGTAGCAGAACCGCATCAAGGTCATCGCGATCAGTACCCGCATCGCGGGCTTCCGGCTCGCCAGGTGCCGTACGCCGCTCGCCAAGCCGCGTGCCGTTGAGGCGATCGCGGAGAGCAGTCGGCGCTGTTGCAACTCCTGGTCCGGTCCCAGCAGTTGGCGGCCCATCCGGAGTGCGGCGAGAGCTGAGCACAGATAGAGCACGGCGCCGAGCAGGACCACCACGGCGTCGGAGTTGTCGGACAGCAGTCGTACGGCAAAGGCGAGGCCTCCGCCTGCTGTCGCCGCGAGCGTACCGGCGGTGGGTGAGAGGGAGTTGGCCATGACGAGCCGGTCCGCGTCGACAACCCGGGGCAGGGCGGCGGAGAGACCGGCCAGGACGAAGCGGTTGACCGCGGTGACCGAGAGAGCAGAGGCGTAGAACAGCCAGTCGGGCACGGAGGCGAGGATCAGCAACGCGGTGCAGGACGCGAGCAGCGCCCGCAGGAGATTTCCGTAGAGGAAGACCTGGCGGCGCTGCCAGCGGTCGAGCAGGACGCCGGCGAACGGCCCGATCACGGAGTACGGAAGCAGCAGGACGGCCATGGCCGACGCGATGGCGGCGGGCGAGGTCTGCTTCTCCGGGGAGAAGACCACGTATGTGGCGAGCGCGACCTGGAAGACGCCGTCGGCCGCCTGGGACAGCAGCCGGACCGTCAGGAGTCGACGGAAGTGGGTCAGGCGCAGGAGTACGCGCAGATCACGTACGACGGGCATGTGATCAAGCCTCACACACGCCGAGGGTCCCCGGGCGGTTGACCCGGGGACCCTCGGCGGACGATCAGCTGAACGCTTAGCGCTCGACCTCGCCCTGGATGAACTTCTCGACGTTCTCGCGGGCCTCGTCGTCGAAGTACTGAACCGGCGGGGACTTCATGAAGTACGACGACGCCGAGAGGATCGGGCCACCGATGCCACGGTCCTTGGCGATCTTCGCGGCGCGCACGGCGTCGATGATGATGCCCGCGGAGTTCGGGGAGTCCCAGACCTCGAGCTTGTACTCGAGGTTCAGCGGGACCTCGCCGAAGGCGCGGCCCTCGAGGCGGACGTACGCCCACTTGCGGTCGTCGAGCCAGGCCACGTAGTCCGACGGGCCGATGTGGACGTTGTCCTCGCCCATATCGCGGTCACGGATCTGCGAGGTGACGGCCTGCGTCTTCGAGATCTTCTTGGACTCCAGGCGATCACGCTCGAGCATGTTCTTGAAGTCCATGTTGCCGCCGACGTTCAGCTGCATCGTGCGGTCCAGGATGACGCCCCGGTCCTCGAAGAGCTTCGCCATCACGCGGTGCGTGATGGTGGCGCCGACCTGGGACTTGATGTCGTCGCCGACGATCGGGACGCCCGCCTCGGTGAACTTGTCCGCCCACTCCTTGGTCCCGGCGATGAAGACGGGGAGAGCGTTGACGAACGCGACCTTGGCGTCGATGGCGCACTGCGCGTAGTACTTCGCAGCGTCCTCGGAACCGACAGGGAGGTAGCAGACCAGGACGTCGACCTGGTTGTCCTTGAGGGCCTGGACGATGTCCACCGGGGTCTCGGCGGACTCCTCGATCGTCTGGCGGTAGTACTTGCCCAGACCGTCGAGCGTGTGACCGCGCTGCACGGTGACGCCCGAGTTCGGCACGTCGCAGATCTTGATGGTGTTGTTCTCGCTGGCGCCGATGGCGTCCGAGAGGTCGAGGCCGACCTTCTTGGCGTCCACGTCGAAGGCGGCCACGAACTCGACGTCCCGGACGTGGTAGTCGCCGAACTGGACGTGCATCAGACCCGGCACCTTGCCGGCCGGGTCGGCGTCCTTGTAGAACTCGACGCCCTGCACCAGCGAGGCGGCGCAGTTGCCCACGCCGACGATGGCTACGCGAACCGAACCCATTCCGGTTGCTCCCTGTGTGATCTCGGTATTCCGGATGAAACCCTGCGGACCGCGGGGTCTCACTTGGTGGTGTCGTCGGACGGATCCGGCGGGGTGGAGGGCCCGGGGGAGGTTCCCCTGGACGACTCGGCACTCCCGTACCGGGGCAGGCCGCCCGTCGCTCCAGATGTGTTGTCCTGCTGAGCTGCGCTCTCGGAGGAGGGCTGTTGCCGGCCCCGCCCCGCTCGCTCGCTCTCGATGAGCTCGTTCAGCCAGCGCACTTCGCGCTCCACGGACTCCATGCCGTGCCGCTGAAGCTCAAGGGTGTAGTCGTCGAGGCGCTCCCGTGTGCGGGCGAGGGAGGCGCGCATCTTCTCCAGGCGCTCCTCCAGCCTGCTGCGACGGCCTTCCAGCACCCGCATCCGCACCTCTCGCTCCGTCTGCCCGAAGAAGGCGAAGCGAGCAGCGAAATGCTCGTCCTCCCAGGTGTCCGGGCCGGTGTGCGAGAGCAGCTCCTCGAAGTGCTCCTTACCTTCTGCCGTCAACCGGTAGACGATCTTGGCGCGGCGCCCTGCGAGTGACGCGGCGAGAGCATCCTCGGGAGCACTTCCCGGTTCCTCGATCAACCAGCCGTTGGCGACCAGCGTCTTGAGGCAGGGGTAGAGGGTTCCGTAACTGAAGGCGCGGAAGATCCCGAGCGACGTATTGAGCCGTTTGCGCAGCTCATAGCCATGCATCGGGGCTTCACGGAGCAGACCGAGGACGGCGAACTCAAGGATGCCGGAGCGCCTGCTCACCGATGCCTCCTTCGTCGTCCCGGTCGTTTATGTCGTGCTGATGTATCGACTCGATACATCAGCACGATAGGCCCGTGTGCCTCCTGCGACAAGGGGGGTCATCGTGAACGGCGTCACATCATCAATTCGCAGCAGGCAACTTGCCTGATTTGGGGTGAACTTCATTGCTAGGTGGGTTTTGACCGTGCGTAGTCTGTGCGGCATGCAGACCACCGGGAACCATGAGACGCCTGTGTGCGTCCTCGCCGTGGATGCGCAGCGGATGAGCTCTTTCGGGAGCTGGTCCGTATCCATTTCGGGGGGACCGGAACTCAACTGCCGCTTCCAGGCGTCTCGCCTGCCCGAGGAGTAGTCGTTCGATGAGCGAGCACCGTCGCAAACCGCCGCAGCCGCAAGGTGGCGGGCGTGCGGCTGCCAGGCGCGCCGCCCAGCAGCCCACTGGCCGCCGCGCAGCCCCCCGGGGCACCGGCTCGGAATCTCCCTCCGTTTCCTACGGTGAGGAGCAGACTTATGGTGGCCGGGCCGAGGCTCGCCGCGCCGCACAGCGTGGTGGCAGCCGCCGGCGCGTCGACGAGGCCGCGGGCGCCGGGCACGGCGGCCGCGGTGGTGGACGTCGTGGTGGCGGCGGTGGCGGGGGCCATGACGGGCCCGGCCGGGGCGCTGGAGGCCCGGGCAAGAAGCGCCTGATCGACTATCCGCGCCACAACAAGTACGGATGGCGACGCTGGGTTCCTTCGTGGAAGCTCGTCACCGGTTTGTGCATCGGCTTCCTCGGCAGTCTCATGGCGGCGGCCACCATTGCCTACGCGATGGTGGAGGTCCCCGACCCGAGCAAGACGGCCGAGGCGCAGAACAACGTCTACTACTGGGCCGACAACACACAGATGGCCGCCACCGGTGGTGAGATCAACCGTCAGATCGTCGACATCGGCGAGATCCCGAAGGCCATGCAGGACGCGGTGATCTCGGCGGAGAACAAGACGTTCCGGACCGACTCGGGGATCGACCCCATGGGTATCGGCCGGGCTGTGGTCAACATGGCCAAGGGCGGCCAGACCCAGGGTGGCTCCACCATCACCCAGCAGTACGTGAAGAACGCGATGCTCGGTGACCAGTCGCAGACTCTGAGCCGTAAGGCCAAGGAGCTGTTCATCTCCATCCGTGTCGGCACCGACATGGACAAGCCCGACATCATGGCCGGCTATCTGAACACCTCGTACTACGGGCGTGGTGCCTACGGCATCCAGGCCGCGGCCCGTACGTACTACGGCAAGGACGCCAAGGAGCTGAACCCCAGCGAGTGCGCCTTCCTTGCCTCGCTGCTCAAGGGTGCGACGTACTTCGATCCGGCCGGTTCCGTGGACATCGACCCGGCGGCGACGCCGAAGGCCAATCTGGCCCGCGCGACGGACCGCTGGCAATGGATCATGAACGAGATGGTCAAGGACAAGCATCTGACCCCCGCCGCGCGGGCCGAGTACCCCGAGTTCCCCATGCCCGAGTCTGTCTCGAAGGGGGCGAAGCTCGGGGGTCAGGTCGGCTATCTGGTCGATCTCGCCAAGTCGAACTTCCTCAACAACAACGAAGACATCGACGCGAACGACCTGGCACGCGGCGGCTACGAGATCCACACCACCTTCGACCAGAAGAAGGTCGATCAGCTCGAGGCCGCGGTGAAGAAGGTCCGCGAGGCCAACATCAAGCCCGACAAGCGGCCGGAAACGGACACTCACGTCCAGTTCGGTGGTGCGTCGGTCGACCCGCGGACCGGTGCGATCGTGGCCATCTACGGCGGCGAGGACGCGACTAAGCACTTCACCAACAACGCCAACGAGACCGGTGCCCAGGTCGGATCGACCTTCAAGCCGTTCGTCCTGGCGGCGGCGATGCGCGACGGTGTGCGCAACCCGCAGGCCGGCCCGGACCAGGGCAGCGACGAGCGCACGATCGTCGACCCCGACAAGAGCGTCTACAACGGCCAGAACAAGCTCAAGATCAAGAACTACGACGGGACGGTGTGGCAGAACGAGGAGGGGAAGGAGTGGCTGCAGACCAACGACGGCGATGAGTCGTACAAGAACATCACCCTGCGCGAAGCCATGATCCACTCCGCGAACTCGCCTTTCGTGCAGCTCGGCATGGACGTCGGTATCCCCGTCGTCCGTCAGTCCGCCATCGACGCGGGCCTTCTCGAGTCCTCGCTCAACAAGTCGGACGTTCCCTCGTTCTCGATCGGTATCTCCTCCCCCAGCGCCATCCGTATGGCCGGTGCCTATGCCACCTTCGCGGCCGAGGGCGAGCAGCGCGCCCCGTACTCCGTCAAGGAGGTGAAGCAGAAGGGCAAGACGATCTACGAGCACAAGGACGACCCCGTCGGGAAGTTCACTCCGGCCGTCGCCAACAACGTGACCGACGTGCTCAAGGACGTCGTCGAGGACGAGGAGGGCACCGGCCGGAACGCGCGGTTGCCGGGCCGTGAGGTCGCCGGCAAGACCGGTACGACCGACGGCAACAAGTCCGCCTGGTTCGTGGGCTACACCCCGCAGCTGTCGACCGCGATCGACATGTACCGCCTGGACGACAACGAGAAGAACGCCAAGCGCGGCTTCCTCGAGATGTTCGGAACGGGTGGCCAGAAGAAGATCCACGGTGCGTCGTTCCCGTCGGAGATCTGGCAGGCATACATGAAGGAAGCGCTCAAGGGCCAGAAGGTCATGAAGTTCCCGGAGCCGGAGCCGCTCGGACAGGCCGTCTGGGGTGGCGGAGCCGTGAGCCCGTCCCCCACGCCGTCCGAGACGCCGAGCGAGACCCCGTCCGAGACGCCCAGCGAGACCCCGTCAGAGACGCCCAGCGAGAGTCCCGACCCCTCGGAGTCCTGCAACCCGTGGGAGGACATCACCTGCGGTACGCAGGGCGGTGCCACCGGCGGTCAACCCGGTGGTTCGGACAACGGCGGAGGCGTCAACGAAGGATCGGACGGCGGCCCGACGAGCAGTTCGTCGCCACCGGCGGCGAACGGTGGCAACAACGGCAACGACAGCGGAAGCCTCTTCGGGGGTCCGGGCGGCTAGCGCCGCCACCGCAGCTCCGTGATCGCAGGGCCGTCGCGCCGGGACGCACAGCATGTGCGTAACGATGCGGCGGCCCTGCGGCCTATCCGTTCCCGTACGGCAGGATGTGCACCATGCCCAGCGCAGAAGAGACGAGCGTGTACGAGGACAGGCCGGACGTCCGACCCACCCGGCGGGATTCCGTCGCCGCGTCCGGCAGCGAGCTGATCGGCGGTCCGGCCGGCCGCTGGGCCCTGCGTGTCCGCAGCGGTTATCTGACGCCCGTACGGGTCGTGGCGGTGGTGGCCATCGGCATGTTTGCGCTGGGCATGGTGCAGAAGATGCCCTGCTACAACTGGGCCTGGTTCCGGGGCACCAGCTCGCAGTACACGCACGCCTGCTACTCCGACATTCCGCATCTCTTCCTGGGGCGCGGCTTCTCGGAGGGACTCATTCCGTACTTCGACCGGCTGGCCGGCGACATGGAGTACCTGGAGTATCCGGTGCTGACCGGCCTGTTCATGCAGGTGGCGTCATGGCTGAATCTGGCCGACGGCTCATTGCAGCAGCAGGAGCAGGCCTACTGGATGATCAATGCAGGCATGCTCATGATCTGCACGGCGGTCATCGCTGTCTGTGTGGCCCGCACACACCGCCGCCGGCCGTGGGACGCACTCCTGCTGGCCCTGGCGCCCGCGTTCGCCCTGACGGCGACCATCAACTGGGATCTGCTCGCCGTCGCCCTCACGGCGGCGGCGATGCTGATGTGGTCCCGCGGGCGGACGCTGGCCTTCGGCATCCTCATCGGGCTGGCGACCGCTGCCAAGCTCTATCCCGCACTTCTGCTGGGACCCCTGCTTCTGCTGTGCTGGCGGGCCGGCAAGTGGCGAGAGTTCGCCACGGCGGCGCTGGGTGCGGCGGGCGCATGGTTCGTGGTCAATCTGCCGGTGATGGTGCTGGCGCCCGAGGGCTGGAAGAAGTTCTACACATTCAGCCAGGAACGACAGATCGACTTCGGTTCGTTCTGGCTGATCATCACCCAGCGCACCGGCGAGGGCATCGACGTCGGGAAGGTGAACACCTACGCGACGCTGCTCATGCTCCTGGCCTGCGCGGGGATCGCGGCGCTCGCGCTGGCAGCGCCCCGGCGACCGCGTCTGGCCCAGCTCGCCTTCCTGGTCGTCGCGGCGTTCATCCTCACCAACAAGGTCTACTCGCCGCAGTACGTCCTGTGGCTGATCCCGCTCGCCGCGCTGGCCCGGCCGCGCTGGCGCGACTTCCTGATCTGGCAGGCCTGCGAGGTCATGTACTTCCTCGGGATCTGGATGTACCTCGCCTACACGACCAGCACCAAGCATCAGGGGCTGCCCCCCGAGGGGTACCAGGTGGCGATCGCCCTGCACGTGCTGGGGACGCTCTATCTGTGCGCCGTGGTGGTCCGGGACATCCTGATGCCGGAGCGGGACGGCGTACGGCAGGACGGCTCGGACGACCCGTCGGGCGGTGTGCTCGACGGGGCGGAGGACGTCTTCGTCGTGGGGCAGGCGGCGCACCCCGCGCGGCATGCGGCGCACGCGATGGAGGGGCCGAAGGTGGAGTGGGGAACGGGGCCGCGAACGACTGGCGGAGCCCAGTCGTAGGGGCCGGAACCCGTCACGGGCCCCGGAGGGTCGCAGACCCCCCGGGCGGCCCTCAGGACCGGCTCAGCGGTCCACCAGGCGGTCGAACTGGGTCGTGGTGTGGCGAAGGTGCGCCACCAGTTCGTCGCCGACCCGCGGCTCGTCCGCGTCCGAGGGGACGAACAGGATCGAGACCTGCATGTGCGGGGGCTCGGCGAACCATCGCTGCTTGCCCGCCCACACGAACGGAGAAAGGTTCCGGTTGACGGTCGCCAGGCCTGCCCGGGCGACGCCCTTGGCGCGAGGCATCACACCGTGCAGCGCCTTCGGAGCCTCCAGGCCGACGCCGTGCGAGGTGCCGCCGGCGACGACGACGAGCCAGCCGTCGGACGCGGCCTTCTGCTGCCGGTAGCCGAACCGGTCGCCCTTGGACACACGGGTCACGTCGAGGACGGCGCCGCGGTACTCGGTCGCGTCGTGGTCGCCGAGCCACAGCCGCGTGCCGATACGGGCGCGGAAACGGGTCTGCGGGAACTGCTGCTGGAGCCGGGCCTGCTCCTCGGACCGCAGATGGCTGACGAACATGGAGTGCAGCGGCAGACGTGCGGCGCGCAGCCGGTCCATCCAGCCGATGACCTCTTCGACCGCGTCGGAGCCGTCGGTGCGGTCCAGCGGCAGATGGAGGGCGAAGCCTTCCAGCCGTACGTCCTCGATGGCGGAGTGGAGCTGTCCCAGGTCCTGCTCGGAGACGCCGTGGCGCTTCATCGAGCTCATGCACTCGATGACGACACGGGCGCCGACGAGGGCGTGCACGCCGTCGACCGAGGAGACGGAGCGGATCACGCGGTCGGGCAGCGGCACCGGCTCCTCACCCCGGCGGAAGGGCGTGAGGACGAGGAGATCGCCGCTGAACCAGTCCTTGATCCGGGCCGCCTCGTACGTCGTCCCGACGGCCAGCATGTCGGAGCCGAAGCGGGAAGCCTCGTCCGAGAGCCGCTCGTGCCCGAAGCCGTAGCCGTTCCCCTTGCAGACCGGTACGAGACCGGGGAACTGGTCGATCACGGTCTTCTGGTGCGCCCGCCAGCGCGCGGTGTCGACGTAGAGGGAGAGCGCCATGGCCGGCCCGGAACCTTTCTGGTGTGTGCGGTGTATCAGAGGTATGTACGAGATCTACGAGGTTACGGGGTCGGCCACGGGCACGTCAGCGGCGCGACATGTACATGTCCAGTGCCTTGTGCAGCAGCTTGTTGAGGGGGAAGTCCCACTCGCCGACGTACTCCACGGCTTCGCCACCGGTGCCGACCTTGAACTGGATCAGACCGAAGAGGTGGTCGGTCTCGTCCAGCGAGTCGCTGATGCCGCGCAGGTCGTAGACCGTCGCACCCATGGCGTACGCGTCGCGCAGCATCCGCCACTGCATCGCGTTCGAGGGCCGGACCTCGCGCCCGATGTTGTCGGAGGCGCCGTAGGAGTACCAGACGTGTCCGCCGACGACCAGCATCGTCGCCGCCGACAGGTTCACGCCGTTGTGCCGCGCGAAGTACAGCCGCATGCGGTTGGGGTCCTCGGAGTTGAGCACCTTCCACATGCGCTGGAAGTACGAGAGCGGGCGGGGCCTGAAGTGGTCGCGCACCGCCGTGATCTCGTACAGCCGCTGCCATTCCTCGAGGTCGTCGTAGCCGCCCTGGACGACCTCCACGCCGGCCTTCTCGGCCTTCTTGATGTTGCGGCGCCAGAGCTGGTTGAAGCCCTTGAGGACATCGTCGAGGGACCGGTTCGCGAGGGGCACCTGATAGACGTAGCGAGGCTGGACGTCACCGAAGCCGGCACCGCCGTCCTCGCCCTGCTGCCAGCCCATCTTCCGCAGCCGGTCGGCGACTTCGAAGGCACGCGGCTCGATGTGGGAGGCCTCGACGTCGCGCAGCCGCTTCACGTCCGGGTCCTGGATGCCCGACTTGATGGCAGGGGCGTCCCAGCGCCGGATGACGACCGGCGGACCCATCTTCACCGAGAAGGCGCCCTGCTGCTTGAGATGGGCGAGCATCGGCTGAAGCCAGTCGTCCAGGTTCGGGGCGTACCAGTTGATGACCGGGCCCTCGGGCAGATAGGCGAGGTACCGCTTGATCTTGGGGAGCTGGCGGTACAACACCAGGCCGACACCGACCAGTTCGCCGCTCTTGTCGAACCAGCCCAGGTTCTCCGAGCGCCATTCGGTCTTCACATCCGCCCACGCCGGGACCTGGCAATGACTGGCCGACGGCAGTGTCTGGATATACGCCAGATGCTGCTCTCGGCTGATGGTCCTCAGGGTCAGGCTCATGCGGGGCGCTCCTCGGCAGGTGTGTCCCCATGGGTCAGGGGCTCCGGCTCTCGCGCCGAAGCCTACTGCGCTGGGGGAGCGCCCCGAATGGCTGCAGGGAACAGCGTCCCTGTGACATGAGCCCTGCCGCCCGAGCTGCCCTGCCCGAGCGGGCCGTCGATGAATCCGGGCCGACTGCTCCGGACGGGCCAGAGCCTGTCGTATGGGGCGGAAGGTCGCCGCTCGGATCGGCCTAGCCGATGACCCCACCGAAGAGGCCGCCGTGGGCCATACCGAGGAAGAAGCCGATGCCTGATGCGCCCATTCCGACGATCAGAGCGAAGCGCTCGCGGGTCGTCGCCGAGATGAACTGCCCGTACGCACCCGTGAGGAGGCCGATGAGGCCGGCCCACGAGCTGAGCAGATGGAGGTTGTGGAACATCGCCGTGACGAACGCGAGGACGCCGAGCACCAGCGTCACCGCGACCAGGGTGTCCTGGAGGGGGTGGGGCTTGCCGTCCGTGGCGAAGAGGGAAACAGCGGACTCACTGGAGTGACGTCGCATTGCCTGTGCCATGAGGCACCTCCTGGCGTTGCCGGAAGGCGGCGCATCGTAGCGCCGCGCACACCCGATGTGTACAGATTGCGTCCCCCGGCCACCGGATTTCAACCGGAAGCACGTCTGCAGGTAGTCTGTATGGTCTGCACCGGTGTCTGCCCTGCCCGCCGCCGATCGTCCGCGATTGTCAGTGGTGGCGGATACCGTTGCTTACGCATCACGACCCTCCTGCCACGGAACGACCGTGGCCGCTGAGTCCAAAGGAGGTGGGTTCTACATGCGTCACTACGAAATGATGGTCATCCTCGACCCCGATCTCGAGGAGCGCGCTGTCTCCCCGCTGATCGAGAACTTCCTCTCCGTCGTCCGTGAGGGCAACGGAAAGGTCGAGAAGGTCGACACCTGGGGCCGTCGTCGTCTCGCTTACGAGATCAAGAAGAAGCCCGAGGGCATCTACTCGGTCATCGACCTGCAGGCCGAGCCTGCGGTCGTCAAGGAGCTCGACCGCCAGATGAACCTGAACGAGTCGGTCCTCCGGACCAAGGTCCTCCGCCCCGAGACCCACTGAGCGTCTAGCTCAGAGGTCATCGGGTTCGAGTAGCAGCAAGCAGCCAGAAGCAATCCCCGCCGAGAGGTTCACCCATGGCAGGCGAGACCGTCATCACGGTCGTCGGCAATCTCGTCGACGACCCCGAGCTGCGCTTCACCCCGTCCGGTGCGGCGGTCGCGAAGTTCCGCGTCGCGTCCACTCCCCGCACCTTCGACCGCCAGACCAATGAGTGGAAGGACGGCGAGAGCCTCTTCCTCACCTGCTCGGTCTGGCGTCAGGCGGCGGAGAACGTCGCCGAGTCGCTCCAGCGCGGCATGCGCGTCGTCGTGCAGGGCCGGCTCAAGCAGCGGTCCTACGACGACCGCGAGGGCGTCAAGCGCACGGTCTACGAGCTGGACGTCGAGGAAGTCGGCCCCAGCCTGAAGAACGCCACGGCCAAGGTCACCAAGACCACCGGTCGCGGTGGCCAGGGCGGCTACGGCGGCGGTCAGCAGCAGGGTGGCGGCGGCGGCAACTGGGGCGGCGGCTCCAGCGGCGGCCAGCAGGGTGGCGGCGGTGCTCCCGCCGACGACCCCTGGTCCACCAGCGCGCCGGCCGGCGGCCAGCAGCAGGGTGGCGGTGGAGGCGGCAGCTGGGGCGGAAGCTCCGGCGGCTCTTCCGGCGGCGGCTACTCGGACGAGCCTCCCTTCTAGGGATTCCCCAGGGGAGCTCGTACCCCCACTTCTTGATCACACAGGAGAAACACATGGCGAAGCCGCCTGTGCGCAAGCCTAAGAAGAAGGTCTGCGCATTCTGCAAGGACAAGACCGTCTACGTGGACTACAAGGACACGAACATGCTGCGGAAGTTCATTTCCGACCGCGGCAAGATCCGTGCCCGCCGCGTTACCGGCAACTGCACGCAGCACCAGCGTGACGTCGCCACGGCAGTCAAGAACAGCCGTGAGATGGCACTGCTGCCCTACACGTCCACCGCGCGCTAAGGAAGGGTGACCGAATCATGAAGATCATCCTTACCCACGAGGTCTCCGGCCTCGGCACCGCCGGCGACGTCGTCGACGTCAAGGACGGCTACGCTCGCAACTACCTGGTCCCGCGTGGTTTCGCGATCCGCTGGACCAAGGGTGGCGAGAAGGACGTGGCGCAGATCCGCCGCGCCCGCAAGATCCACGAGATCGCGACCATCGAGCAGGCCAACGAGATCAAGGCCCGCCTCGAAGGTGTGAAGGTGCGTCTGGCTGTTCGCTCCGGCGACGCCGGCCGCCTCTTCGGCTCGGTCACCCCGGCGGATGTCGCTTCGGCGATCAAGTCCGCCGGTGGCCCGGACGTGGACAAGCGTCGCGTCGAGCTCGGTACGCCGATCAAGACCCTGGGCTCGCACCAGGTGTCTGTGCGTCTGCACCCCGAGGTTGCCGCGAAGCTCGGCATCGAGGTCGTTGCCGCGTAACCGCTGCACTCATGCAGTACGGCAGAGGGCCGCACCTTCCGGTGCGGCCCTCTCGCCGTTTCACGTGAAACAGCGCGTTTCACGTGAAACATCGGCCGAGTTCGTCAGCGGCTTGCACCCGTGACGATCCAGCGGCCCGACCGTGTGCGGTGCCAGAGCGTCAGCATCCGTACCGCCATCATCAGCGTCATAGCCCACCACAGGGCCGTCAGCCCGCCGCCGAGAGTGGGAACGAGCAGGGCCACGGGTGCGAAGACGGTGAGGGTCACGAGCATCGCCCCGGCGAGATAGCGGCCGTCACCCGCTCCCATCAGGACGCCGTCGAGCACGAAGACCACGCCGGCAATGGGCTGGGAGAGAGCGACCACCAGCAGGACCGGCAGCAGGGTTTCGTGCACAACCGAGTCACCCGTGAACAGCGGGAGGAAGAGCGGGCGCGTGGCGACGATCAGCAGCCCCAGTACGACGCCCGAGGCGATGCCCCACTGCACCATGCGGCGGCACACCTGACGTGCGCCGTCGGCATCCCCGGCGCCGAGATACCGGCCGATGATCGCCTGGCCTGCGATGGCGATCGCGTCCAGGGCGAAGGCCATCAAACTCCATAGAGAGAGCACGATCTGGTGAGCGGCGATCTCCGCGTCACCGAGGCGGGCCGCGACCGCCGTCGCGATCAGGAGGACGGCGCGCAGCGAGAGCGTACGGACCAGGAGAGGGACACCGGCCTGGGCGCTGGCTCGAATGCCTGCGGTGTCGGGTCGTAGCGAGGCACCATGCTTCCGCGCCCCCCGAACGACCACGATCAAATAAGCCACGGCCATGCCGCATTGGGCGATGACGGTGCCCCAGGCCGATCCGGCGATGCCGAGTCCCGCGCCGTAGACCAGGCCGACGTTGAGGGCGGCGTTGGCGGCGAAGCCGCCGATCGCCACATACAGCGGAGTGCGGGTGTCCTGAAGACCACGCAGAACGCCGGTCGCGGCCAGCACGATCAGCATGGCGGGGATGCCGAGGCTGGATATGCGGAGATACGTGATGGCGTACGGGGCGGCCGTGTCGGAGGCTCCGAAGATGTCGATGAGCCAGGGGGCGGCCGGCAGGGTGACGGCGACCACGGCAATACCGAGAAGCAGCGCCAGCCAGATTCCGTCCATGCCCTGGCGGATGGCGGACGCCATGTCGCCCGCGCCGACGCGGCGTGCGACGGCCGCCGTGGTGGCGTACGCGAGGAAGACGAAGACGCTCACGGCGGTCATGAGGAGAGCCGCCGCAACGCCGAGCCCGGCAAGTTGCGGGGTGCCGAGATGGCCGACGATGGCGCTGTCGACGATGACGAAGAGCGGCTCGGCGACGAGTGCGCCGAAGGCCGGAACGGCGAGCGAGACGATCTCTCGGTCGTGGCGTCGCCGGACCGTCTTCGGATCCCTGAGGGCCTGAGTCATGGGGTCAATGTAATCTTCCACAGGTAAGAGATGCAATTGGCCAGAGGTCCTTACGTCGCTCTCCTGTGGAGACGCGGCTGTGCGCCGTTTGTTGTGATCTTGGCCCAGTCGGGAAAGTTTTTCTCCCCCACAGGCGGTGGACGGAAAAAGAGCAGCTCAGGGCAGGTGTGGCGAGGTGAGCCCGACTTTGTCCACAGTGCTGTCCCCCGGTCCGTGCACAGGTTCTGTGGGGTTCTCCACAGCATCTCGTCGGTCATCCACACGGCCTGTGGATAACCAGATTGGCTGACGGTGCCGCCGGGCCTACCGTGGACCGTCGCCCGACGCGCCGGAAGCGGAGCGGGGCCACTCGTTTTGTCAGTGCCGTGCCGTAGAAAGTGGTGCACGGCTAGGTCCGCGGAGCGGACGGGAGGAGGTGGCCCGGGTGAGCATTTCCGAGCCCTTGGACGACCCGTGGGCGGCCGACAGCAGCCCCGGCGATCGTCTGCCCGTTACCCGTCAGCGCCGTAACGACCACCGTGGTGGCCGTGACGATCAGCACGAGCGCGGCAGGGACAGCGGAGGGTGGGACGGAGGCTCTCCCGGGTTCGAGCGGGTGCCGCCCCAGGACCTGGATGCCGAGCAGTCCGTGCTCGGCGGCATGCTCCTCTCCAAGGACGCGATCGCCGATGTCGTGGAGATCATCAAGGGCCACGACTTCTACCGGCCCGCCCACGAGACCGTCTACACGGCGATCCTCGACCTCTATGCCAAGGGTGAACCCGCCGACCCGATCACCGTGGCGGCCGAACTGGTCAAGCGCGGCGAGATCACCCGGGTCGGTGGAGCTCCCTATCTCCACACCCTCGTCCAGTCGGTGCCGACCGCGGCGAACGCCTCGTACTACGCGGAGATCGTCCATGAGCGTGCGGTGCTGCGACGGCTCGTGGAGGCCGGCACCAAGATCACGCAGATGGGATACGCGGCCGACGGTGACGTCGACGAGATCGTCAACTCCGCCCAGGCGGAGATCTACGCCGTCACCGAGCAGCGGACCAGCGAGGACTACCTCCCGCTCGGCGAGATCATGGAGGGCGCTCTCGACGAGATCGAGGCGATCGGGTCACGCAGCGGTGAGATGACCGGCGTGCCCACCGGCTTCACGGACTTCGACTCCCTGACGAACGGTCTGCACCCGGGCCAGATGATTGTCATCGCGGCCCGGCCCGCGATGGGTAAGTCCACGCTGGCGCTGGACTTCGCCCGTGCCTGCTCCATCAAGAACAATCTGCCGAGCGTGATCTTCTCTCTCGAAATGGGACGGAACGAGATCGCGATGCGCCTGCTGTCCGCCGAGGCGCGGGTGGCGCTGCACCATATGCGATCCGGGACGATGACCGACGAGGACTGGACCCGGCTGGCCCGCCGCATGCCCGATGTCTCCCAGGCACCGCTGTACATCGACGACTCCCCGAACCTCTCCATGATGGAGATCCGGGCGAAGTGCCGTCGGCTCAAGCAGCGCAACGATCTGAAGCTCGTCGTCATCGACTATCTCCAGCTGATGCAGTCCGGTGGCTCCAAGCGTGCCGAGAGCCGGCAGCAGGAGGTCTCGGACATGTCCCGAAACCTCAAGCTGCTGGCCAAGGAGCTGGAGTTGCCGGTGATCGCGCTCTCGCAGCTGAACCGTGGTCCCGAGCAGCGGACGGACAAGAAGCCGATGGTGTCCGACCTGCGTGAGTCCGGCTCCATCGAGCAGGACGCGGACATGGTGATCCTGCTGCACCGTGAGGATGCGTACGAGAAGGAGTCCCCGCGAGCGGGTGAGGCGGACCTGATCGTCGCCAAGCACCGTAACGGCCCTACGGCCACGATCACGGTGGCGTTCCAGGGTCACTACTCCCGTTTTGTGGACATGGCGCAGACCTAGGTCGTGTCTGTGGGGTCTCACATCCCGTGGCCGAATCTCAGGGCGGCCGTCGCGACGGTGATGCTGCGGGCACCGTGCCTGTCACCCTGTGGTGTGCGGCTCTGCCTCGTGTGCCGCGTCGGCGAGACCGGCAGCAGGAGTGTCCTCCCCGTGGTCACTGCTTCACCGAGTCCCACGCGCCTGAGTTGAAGCTGCGCAGCAGGGCGATCAATGCCGCCCCGAGCCGCCAGTCCACACCCGGTGCGTGTACATGCAGTTTGTCGCCCTTTGACCTGAACTCCAGCGGGATCTGCCCGTTCGCGCGCCACCGGATGCGCCGGGGGGCGCGTGCGAAGCCGCCCTCGTTGCCAGGGACGCTGTCGAAGACGCTGAACACGAGGATCGCCGTCATCACGGGCAGCAAGAGCCACCACAGCCACCACCATACGATCCTCCCCTTGAAGCCCACCGCTTCGGAGCCGCCGAGCTGGTGCACGGTCCAGCGGGTGCGCAGGCCCCTGCCGCGGAGCGCCTTCTCGCGCATGATCGTGCCGATGACCTCGCCGTGCGCGCCGAGCACCTGAAACCTCGCGACGCCGCCGCCGGCCGACAGGGTCACCAGGGTGGCCACCCGCTCCCGGCGCTGATCGTCGGCCCACAGGGCGAAGGAACGGGCTCCGCCGCCCCGGGCCGCAAGGTAAGCGGGCGTGCCTCCCGGAGGCAGTTCGCGCTCCACGTACACGGCTGACGGTGCCGGCCCCGATGCGTCGGAGAAACTGACCATGCCCGTGACCTTCGCCTGACCCTGGCTGTCGACTCGTCTCGGCTGGGCGTACATGGTCAGTACGTTGCTGCTCATCCGACGTGCTCCAAGTGGTAGTCGCGTGCCCAGGCCGGCCCGGTCCGTCTCACCCGTCACCCGACGAACAGTCCCCACCTTGCGGGCGGGGCGGCTGCCGGTTCGGGTGATGAATCCAGTCACGCGGCCACTCGCCCAGGCCCCTTCGGTGTCCATGGGGAAGGTCAGCAGCCTGTTCCCGGTGGCCAGTTCGAGCATTGGGATATGACCGTGAGACGGACCGACTATGAACACGGCGTGAGACAGCGCATGGTTCCCGCGGGTCACGGTGCCTAGGTAGGACCCTCACCGCGAGAACCCCCGGTGTCCCTGGGGCCGTGGCCGTCGCGGAGCATGCCGGGGCCCGCGGTCGTCTCGTCCGCGCGTCGCGAAATGCCGGGAATGCAGTCGACGTGGCGCGGCGCCGCCGGTAGACCTGCCCCATGACCTCACCCTTTACCGAGTTCCTCCCCGCCACCAAGCGGGCTCTGCTGCACCGCATCGCGGTCGCCCAAGCCGAAGGGCGCGCGCCCTCGTTCGTTGCCGGGGTGGCGCGTGAGGGCCATCTGGTGTGGACGGGGTCCCGCACCTCCGTCGACGGCCACGGTCCGGACGCCGACACCCAGTACCGCATCGGCTCGATCACCAAGACGTTCACCGCCGTTCTGGTGATGAGGCTGCGGGACGAGGGGCTGCTCGATCTGAGTGATCCGCTGGAGAAGCATCTGTCCGGTACCGGCGTGGGGGACGTGACGATTGCCCAACTCCTGGGTCACAGCGCCGGGTTGAGCGCTGAGGCTCCGGCCCCGTGGTGGGAGCGGACACCGGGGTCTCAGCGGCCGGAGCTCGGCGATGTCCTGGGTGAGGGGGCGCGTATGCACCCTGTCGGGCGGCGCCACCACTACTCCAATCCCGGCTACACGCTGCTCGGATCATTGGTCGAGGCGATGCGCGGTGCTTCCTGGGAGGACGTGCTGCGGAGGGAGATTCTGGAGCCCCTGAGTCTGAGCCGTACGAGTACGCAGCCCGAGGCTCCGCACGCCGGCGGTTGGGCCGTGCACCCGTGGGCCGATGTGCTGCTGCCGGAACCGTCCGAGGACCTCGGGCTGATGGCGCCCGCGGGACAGCTCTGGTCTACGGTCACCGACCTCTGCCGGTTCGCCGTCTTTCTCGCCGAGGGCGACGAGCGCGTCCTGCGGGAGTCCTCGGTACGGGAGATGAGGACACCGTCCGTGCCGCTGGAGAGTGGGGACTGGGACGCCACCTACGGGCTGGGTGTGCAGATCGTCCGGAAGGACGGCCGCACCCTCGTGGGGCACACAGGCTCGCGGCCCGGCTTCGTTGCGGGCCTGTGGATGAGTGTCGACGACGGGGTCGCGGCCGTCGCGCTCGCCAATGCCACCTCGGGACCGCTCACAGGGTCTGTCGCGGCCGATCTCATCGGCATCGTGTCCGAGGCTGAGCCGCGCATCCCCGAGCCCTGGAAGCCGCTGCCGGAGGTCGATCAGGACCTCTTGGCGCTGACCGGGCCCTGGTACTGGGGGACTTACTCCTTCGGGCTGCGGCTGCTCGCCGACCGCGGTCTGGAGCTGCTGCCGCTGCAGGGCTCCGGCAGGGGAGCGCGGTTCACCGCGGAGGAGGACGGTACGTGGACCGGCCAGAACGGCTACTACGCCGGCGAGACCCTGCGTGTGGTGCGCCGGGAAGACGGTTCGGTCCTGCATCTCGACCTGGGTTCGTTCGTCTTCACCCGGGAGCCCTACGAGCCGGAGGGCGGGGTGCCGGGTGGAGTGGACCCGGAGGGCTGGCGCGGACTGAAGCTGTGAGGCGGCGGTCCTTGCGAGCCTCTGCCTGCGCGTGCGAGCCGATGTTTCACGTGAAACGTGCGCAGCCCTGGCTGAAGGGCTAGGCCGACAACTCGCGCTCCAGAGGCGTACGGAACCGCGGAGTGATCCGGGCATCGCCCACCCAGCCCGCCAGCCGGGAGGCTTCCGTTTCGACGGCGGCGGTGGCCGCACGGCCGGCATCGGTGAGCAGACGCCAGACGATCTCGCCGTCCGGCCGTTGAGCCCAGCCACCGATGACGCGGCCGTTCCACCACACTGTCGGGCCGATGTTGCCCGACCGGTCGAAGAGGGCCGCGCGGTGCTCCGTGTCGATGTGGAAGCCGCGGTCGGCCCAGGCCATGGCGCTGGGGTCGAGTCCCGGCAGCAGCGCCGCCCAGGGTTCCGGCTCGGGTTCGGGCTCGATGTCGCCGGGCGCAACATGAGCGGTCGCACCGCTGTCGAGCTCGACCGCCTCGGCGGCGACAGCGGTCAGCGCCTTGCGCACGTGGCCGAGGCTCCAGCCCGTCCACCACTTCAGGTCCGCTTCGGTGGCCGGGCCGTACGCGAGGAGCCAGCGGCGGGTCAGTTCGGCACGGGCCTCATCCGCATCCACCACCGGCCAGGTCCGGCCGGCGGTCCAGCGGAACTGACTGGAGGTCCAGGAGCCTCGGGGCCGGTCGCGGCGAATGCGGCCGTCGGCGGCGAGCACTCTGAGGACGCGCGTCGCGACGCCCTGCACCGTCTCGTGCTTCTTGCCGGGGAAGACGGTGATCTTCGTCCGGAGGGCCGGGACGTCGGCGGAGAGCTGGGTGCCCGTGGCGGGGCCACCCCGGACAAGAGCGGCAAGAACGGCGTTCTCCGCCTCGGCGAGCCATCGCGCGTCCAGGCCGCTGCTGTCCTCCTCCAGATGCGCGAGGAGGGTGCTGCGCTCCTTGACCGCGATGGCGTGGGCCGTGGACGCCTCGACGTACGGCGCGAGTCCGGCGGAGACGGCGAACAATGTGCGGCGCATGGAGAGCAGCCGGACCAGCGTCACGTCGTCGTAAAGAGCCCGTTCGACCGCCTCGGTACCCGGAGTCGAAAGACGGGCGCAGGCGGAAAGGAAGACGGTCGCGGCATCGGTGGCGTGCAGCGCGACCACTGCGTCCGCTGCCGCCACCGGGTCGTCCACGCGTGTGGAGGGGGCCAGACGATGCCGACGGCCGAGCCGGATACGGCGCTGCTCGTCGCTGATCCGATGCACGCGAACTCCCTGGGCGGAGACTGTTCAGAGCTGGAGCTTGAACCCGACGTGGGACGCCTCGAAGCCCAGCCTCTCGTAGAAGCGGCGGGCGTCGGTCCGGGAAGCGTCCGAGGTCAGCTGGACGAGCCGGCAGTCCTGTCGGCGCGACTCGTCGATTGCCCACTCGATGAGGCGCGTACCGAGGCCGCTGCCGCGTTCGTCGGCGTGGATACGGACACCCTCGATGATCGACCGGGTGGAGCCACGCCGTGACAGGCCGGGGATGATGGTGAGCTGGAGGGTGCCGACGACGCGGTCCTGGCGTGCGGCCACGACGAGGATCTGGTTCGGATCCCGGGCAAGGCGCTCGAAGGCCGCGTGGTACGGCGTCAGGTCGTCCGGCGACTCGCGCTGAGCGCCCAGGGGGTCGTCGGCGAGCATCGCCACGATCTCCGGGATGTCGTCGAGTGCAGCGGGGCGTATGTCCAGATCGCTCATGATCGGCAGACTACGCGGGGACCCGAAGTTCCTCGACGGTGCGGACCAGGGGAGCGAGCTCCGGAACCTTGGCGGCCTCGTCGAGAGCCTCGCGCAGCGCCGAGTCGTTGGTGGGGCGGGCCTCGGCAAGCAGGGTGAGGCCCGCCTCGGTCACGTCCGTGTAGATGCCGCGCCGGTCGGTGTCGCAGAGATACCGCGTCAGCAGCCCGCGGTCCTCGAGACGGGTGACCAGGCGGGTCGTGGCGCTCTGGCTGAGCACGACGGCGTCAGCCACCTGCTTCATCTGGAGGTGCCCGCCGGGGCCGCTGTGCTGGCGGCTCAGGACGTCGAGGAGCGAGTACTCGCGCATGCTCAGCCCGTGCTTGCTCTCGAGTGCCCGCTCGATGTGGGCCTCGATCCTCCCGTGGAGCAGCGAAAGAGCGCACCAGCTCTGGGAGAGCGCGGTGAGCGCGGGATCGGTCGCGGTCATCTGTCTTCCTCCTCCAGCCCGAGCGGCTACTTCATCAAGGATAGACGACACGCGCAATATTCCGCGTTTGCAATCATCTGCGCTCCGACCTGGGAGTTCTACCCTGCGGCCACCGACAGCGGGGCGAAACGGCGCGTCCAGTCGCCGGGGAGAGCGTCGATGCCGTAGGTCATGACAGCGTTGAAGGCGATCGGTTCGAGGCCGCGCTCCTTCAGCCAGGCCAGCAGTTCCTCGTGCCGTACATCGATGTCCGTCCGGAAAGGCCGGTCCGTGGCTGGAGCGAGCGAGGTGATCAGTGCCTTGGCCGTGTCCGTGTCACGGGCGATCAGTGGACCGATGACATGTGTCTCCATGTTCGGCCAGGCCGCGGCGTAGCCGGTCAGTACGCCATCGTCCTCGGCCACGCGGAGCTGGTCCGCAAAGGCCGGCAGGCGCGCGATCATGTGGGTGCGGTCCAGTCCGAATACCTCGGTGTCCAGTCGGACGATCCGGGGGAGGTCCTCGGCGGTTGCCGGGCGGGTGGTCACGGCCGTGGCGGCGGTCGGGTCCGGCCGGAAGCGGCCTCGGATCATCTCCGCGCGGCCGACGTCGACGAAGCCCAGCTGCTCGTACAGCGGTCGGCCGCTGGGGGTGGCATGCAGGGTGAGCGGGGTCGTCCCGGCGTCCCGCACCAGGTGTTGCATCATGCGGCGCCCGATGCCCCGGCGTTCGTACCGCTGCGCGACCAGGACCATGCCGATGGCGGACAGCCCGGGGCCGTACGACGTGACGACGGACGCCGAGGCCAGTCCCTTCCCTGCTGGGTCATCGATTCCGTACCCCGTCCCCGCCGCCAGCAGCAGGCCCCACTTGTGTTCCTCGCGTGGCCATCCGCGGTCCTCGGAAAGATCGGCGCAGGCAACGAGGTCGTCCCTGGTGAGACGGCGGATGGTGAGCTCCGGGAGCGGTGTCGACATGAGGATCAGGCTGTCTGACGCAGTGATCGCTCGTCCAGTGCTTTCGCGGAAGTGCTCGCGCTGCGCAGGCGACGGCCACGGCGGGTGAGTCCCCAGGGCTTCAGGACGGAGATGACGGTCATGAAGACATAGGCGCTGAAGGAGACGATCGGTCCCATCATCAGGCCGAGGGGATCGGGCAGGGCGGCGCCCGACGAGAGGGTCTCGACGGCGTCGTCGACACCTGGACGGAGGGCGAAGGCCGACGCCGCGATGGTGACCAGGGTCAGCCAGAACTTCGTGTAGACCCAACGATGCCGTGCCAGGCCCCATTTGGTGCCGAGCGACAAAACTAGTCCGCTGAGAAGGGTCAGCAGGGCCACGGGAAGCACCAGCCAGTCGGTGAAGACCTTCATCGATCGGGCCGCGGCCTCGATCATGGCGGCGGATTCGGTGACATTGGCCGAGACGGCAAGCGCGAGCAGGCCGAGCGTGAGCCCGAGCCAGCCGGCGGCTGCGGCGACATGGACGACGAGGATGGCCCGGCGAGCGGGGCGCTTGAGTGGTTTCACGTGAAACACAGTGCCGGGCAGGGCGATGTATGACGTCTGACAGCGGGAGTAATCCCCGGTACTAGCCTCGGCGTACATGACGCTCGGCGACCGACCGCGCGGGCAGACTCTTCCGGCTGTGTCTTTCCGATGGCGCACGGATGACGTTCCCATGGCGCCCAGAAGACGACGGCGGCCGCATGTGGGGGACACCGTTGACTCACCCAGGATGACCGCCGCTATTCTCTGCTCGGCCGTATACGTGAAGATCGCGGACCGGCCCTGTGCAGAGTCCGAGATGGGTCTGGACGCATGTGTCGCATGCGGTGATTCCATGTCCGACGCAGAGATTGTGCGTCGGTGCCCACCGTGGGCGCTGTGCACGCCGGCCGCCGTCTCTCGGGCGCGGCCACACATCGATGCGGGGGGCAATCTGCGCGAGGCCTATGAACTGGTGCGTTTCCGCGGGCGATACGGCTGATGGCAGCGGCCCGGCGGTGCCCGGTGAACAGACATGGGTGGCATGGGAGCCTAACGGGTAAGCGGGTGTGGATGCCCGGACTTTCCGCTCTTTGTCCGTTGCCGGAGCGCCGACTGACATGCTGCGACGACGGGTGCTGCGGTCAACGTCACATTCCGAGCCCGCTCGTCCCGAATCAGCCGGGGCTCATGGTTAATGTGGTCTGGACATAGTCCTGGGGCAGAAGCGGGGAATGAGGCACGTTCCGAATCACCGGAAGTGCGGGGACCGACCGAGAGATGTTCGAGGCGAGGCAGACAATGGACGCTCCGACCACCACGTCGGCCGACTACGGCACTTCAGGCGAAAACGACAAGGGTGGCTGGTTCACGCCGCGCAAGCAGCCGGACCAGGGCCGCACCGCATCCGGTGACGCGCCGGAGGGCAGCGGCCGGGAACGGACCGCCGTCCCCAAGCGGCCGGTGGCGTCCATACGCCCGGTGGGGTCGGGTGCCTCCCGTACCGCCCCACCGCCTTCAGCGACAGAGTCCGAGCCTCTTCCCGCGGAGCAGATTGCCGCGGCTGACGACGACCTCCCTCACAGAGCCCCGCTCTCTGAGGCGCGGCACGACCAGGACCCGCAGCACGACGCGGCGCAGGGCAGCCACCCGAGGCACGACGCCCCGCAGGGCGGGCACCCGCAGCACGACGCCCCGCAGGGCCGGACGCAGCAGCACGAGGCGGGCCACCCCCGTGAGACACCGATGCGGCTGCACCTGGCCGGCCATCCGCGCGAAACCCAGGGCGCTGAGCCCCCGGCGGGCCATCAGGCTCCCGCGCACGAAGCCCAGGCCGCTCCTGGGGCCCAGGGCGAACAAGCCCCGGCATACGACGATCCCTTCGCGGACCACCGGGCGCCCGCCGCACCTGCCGACAACGCCTCCCCCGACGCGATCCTCATCCGCCGGACGATGGCGGAGGTCGCTCCCGTCGCGGACAAGGTCACGTCGTACTTCTACGCCCTGCTCTTCGTCCGGCACCCCGAACTGCGCGGGCTCTTCCCGGCCGCCATGGACTCCCAGCGCGACCGGCTGCTGAAAGCGCTGCTCACCGCGGCCGAGCACATGGACAACGCCGAGGTGCTCACCGACTACCTCCAGCACCTGGGCCGCGGGCACCGGAAGTACGGCACGCAGGCCGCCCACTACCCGGCCGTCGGTGAGGCCCTGATCGGTGCGCTGACTCGGTATGCCACGTCCACCTGGGACGAGGAGACCGAGGCCGCCTGGGTGCGGACATACACGACGATCTCGCAGATCATGATCGACGCGGCGGCCCAGAACGAGCGTCTCGCGCCTGCGTGGTGGCACGCCGAGGTCGTCTCGCATGATCTGCGGACGCCCGATATAGCGATCATCACCGTCCGTCCGGACCAGCCCTACGCCTTTGTGGCCGGGCAGTACACCAGCCTGGAGACGCCCTGGTGGCCGCGGATCTGGCGGCACTACTCCTTCGCCGGGGCCCCGCGCTCGGACGGTCTGCTCACTTTCCATGTGAAGGCCGTCCCGGCCGGCTGGGTCTCCAACGCTCTCGTTCATCACGCGCGGCCGGGCGATGTGCTGCGGCTCGGCCCGCCCGCCGGGTCGATGACCGTCGACCACACCACCGACAACGGTCTGCTCTGTCTCGGTGGCGGCACGGGAATCGCGCCCATCAAGGCCCTGGTCGAGGACGTCGCCGAACACGGGACGCGTCGGAACGTCGAGGTCTTCTACGGGGCGCGGACCAATTTCGACCTGTACGACATCGACACCATGCTGCGGTTGCAGCAGAAGCACCCCTGGCTGTCCGTCCGGCCTGTCGTGGACGACCGGTCGCACTTCCCGGACGCGGTCAGGGAGTTCGGCCCCTGGTACGAGTACAGCGCCTTTCTGTCCGGGCCGCCCGGGATGATTCGCAGCGGCGTGCACGCGCTGCGCGGCATCGGCATCCCGGTCGACCGGATCCGCCACGACTCTCTCGAAGAGCTCGTCGCGGCCGGCGACTGAGGAACCGGCGACCGCCGGAGCGGGTCCCGGAGCACCGGAGAGCGCACACGTGACCGGGCAGTGGCCACCGACGAGCGGTGCCGCCGACCGGTCCGCGTCTGCCCAGGTCACCGAATCGGCGTCAGCCCAGGTCAGGCGCGTGCATCGCCCGGACGCCCTCGATATTGCCGTCCAGGTAGTGCCGCAGCGACAAGGGCACGAGGTGGACGGCCGCGATACCCACGCGACTGAAGGGCACCCGTACGATCTCGTACTCCCCGCAGGGGTCTTCCACCTCGGGGCCGTGCCGCCGCGAGGGGTCCATGGACTCCAGCCGGCAGACGAAGAAGTGCTGCACCTTCACACCGGTGACTCCGCCGTCCGCGATGTGCTCGACGGTGTCGACGAAACACGGCACCACGTCGGTGATCTTGGCTCCGAGTTCCTCGTCCACCTCGCGGTGGAGCGCGTCCACGACGGTGGCGTCTTCGGGTTCGACCCCGCCGCCCGGCGTCAGCCAGTACGGATCCACGCCTGGCTTGGTGCGCTTGATCAGGACGAGATTCTCGCCGTCGAGCAGGATGGCGCGTGCGGTGCGCTTGACCACTGGCCGTTCGGTCATGGCTAGAAAATGGCCCGCGGCGCCCGTTCTGAAACTCCTGGTCCCCGGGTTGTCACCAGTCGACCGCAGCGCGCAGCAGCCACTCGTGCGCCCGCGCTATGTGCGGAAGGGCGAGTGTGCCGGTACGGACGGCGAGGAAATACGTGCGCAACGGGGGCACCGGAGGGTCGAGAAGCGCCACCAGGCGACCGCTGAGGAGGTCCTGCTCGCACAGGTAGCGCGGCAGGACGGCGAGCCCCGCGCCCGACGCGGCGGTTTCGAGGACCGCCCGGAGATCCGGCGCGATGACGGCGGCCGCGGCTGCCGGCCGGGAGTCGAAGACGGAGGACCAGTAGCGCGAGACCAGCGGCAGCGATTCGTGGACCTCGACCACGGGGAGCTGTTCCAGCAGCACATGGCCGCCGTGCAGCTCCTCGGGCCCCAGCCGGGCAGCCCAGCGCGGCGACGCGACCAGAACGTGCTCCTCGTCGCAGAGCGGGGTCGAGCTGAGCAGTCCGCCGCGCGGCCGCGCGGTGGTGATCGCCAGATCATGGTGTCCTGCGGCCAGTCCCTCCAACGTCTCCTCCGCGTTCCCGAAGGACGCCCTCAGCGTCATGCCCTGGGATACCAGCGGGGTGAGGGCGGGCAGGGCCCTCAGTGAGGTGAACTCGGGGAGTCCCGCGAGATGCAGCGTCCGGACGCCCGCTTCCTCGTCCAGACCGGTCTCCGTGATCTCCACGAGGGCGTCGAGATGTGGAGCGGCCCGGTGGGCGAGCTCGTCGCCGATGGTGGTGGGGGTGACGCCACGCGCCTGACGCAGGAACAGCGGGCGTCCCAGCTGGCGTTCCAGGGTGCGTATCTGCCCGGTCACCGCGGGCTGTGAGAGCCCCAGCAGGGCGGCCGCCCGGGTGAAGGAACCGGCCCGGTGCACCGTGACGAATGTGCGCAGCAGGGCCAGATCCATGCCGAGCCCTCCCGACAGTCGACGCCCCGGACCGGACAACTATAAATAAGTCGATAGGTCGCTGTCGCTACTGTGATTGGACACTGACGCAGAGTCAACTAGCCTTGTTGGCGCGGTTCTTCGCGAAACGAACCGGGGCGGTCCGAGCCATGAGGGGGGAGGCTCGGACCGCCATTTTCAGCTATGTGCCGCTCAGCGGCTGACGTACCCGGGCGTACGCCCCGGCTTCCGTGCACACCTCGGTGCGCGCCCCCGGACGGCCCACGCGGAGGCGCCGTGCGCCCCCGGTCCATCGAACCGCCCGCCTTGCGCCCCCTGGGGCCCGGGTTCCGCCGGCTCGGCGTGGCCCTATCGCGCTGCCTCGTCCAGCGCCCGCAGCACATCCGCGACGAGATCGTCTTCGTCCTCGGCGCCCGCCGAAAGCCGGATGAAGCCCTCCGGCACCTCGTCCCCGCCCCAGCGCCCGCGCCGCTCCGCCGACGAGCGCACTCCGCCGAAGCTCGTCGCGTCGTCGACCAGCCGCAGCGCGTCCAGGAAGCGCTCCGCGTGCTCACGATCGGGCAGGACGAAGGAGACCACGCTGCCGAACCGCCGCATCTGCTGCGAGGCGATCTTGTGCGAGGGGTCCGTCGGCAGCCCCGGATAACGCAGCCCGATGACGTCCTCCCGCCCCGCGAGCGCCTCCGCGAGCGCCATCGCGTTCGCGCACTGCCGCTCGGACCTCAGCTGGAGCGTGGCCAGCGAACGGTGCGCGAGCCAGGCCTCCATGGGGCCCGGGATCGCGCCGACGACCTTGCGCCAGCGCCGCACCTTCGCGGCCCGCTCGGTGTCGCGGCAGGTGACATGTCCCAGCAGGATGTCGCCGTGGCCGGTCATCCCCTTGGTGTCGCTGGCCACCGAGAAGTCGGCACCCAGATCCAGCGGCCGCTGCCCCAGCGGTGTCGCGAGCGTGTTGTCGACAGCGACGAGGGCGCCGGCGCCGTGTGCCGCCCGCACCAGCCGCCGGATGTCGCAGACATCGAGCCCCGGGTTGGACGGGCTCTCGATCCACAGCAGCCGGGCGCCCTCCAGAACGGCGAGCTGGGCGTCACCGCCGGTCGGCGCGGTCCGCACCTCGACGCCGTACGCCTCCAGCTGCTCGCGCACCAGCGGGAGTGCCTGATAGCCGTCGTCGGGCAGGACGACCGCGTCACCGGCCTTCAGCTGGGAGAAGAGCACGGCGGAGATCGCGGCCATGCCCGAGGCGAAGGTCACGGTCTCGACCGCCTCGCCCGGTGCCTCCAGCTCGCCGATCGCCCGTTCCAAGTGGGTCCAGGTGGGGTTGTCGTCGCGGCCGTAGGTGTAGGGCCCGGTCGGCTCGCCCGGCAGATGGAAGTGGGCCGCGAAGACCGGGCCCGGCAGGGTCGGCTCGTACTTCACCGGGTCGGGCAGACCCGCCCGTACCGCCCGCGTGCCTTCTCCAGTGCCACCGCTCATGCCGACCACTCCTCGCCTTGCGTTCTGTACCGCGCCGGACCGCCCTCGCCCGGCGCCACCACCATCTTCGGACACGTGCCCGGCCGGCCGTCGCCGGGTCCGCAGGTCGGACCCCTCTTGGACTCTGCAGGGCTCCGTCGGTCCCACCGGGCCGGTCCCTCTCAGGTCGGTCGCTCGCGGGTCGGTCGCTCGCGGGTCGGTCCCTCTCGGGTCGGTCCCTCTCGGGTCGGTCCCTCGCGGGTCAGTCCTTGTCGGGCAGGGCGACGTTCAACGCCCACGACACCACCGAGATGATCAGGCCGCCCAGGACTGCCGTCCAGAAGCCCTCGACATGGAAGTTCAGGTCGAACACGTCGGCGAGCCATGAGGTGAGCAGCAGCATCAGGGCGTTCACGATCAGCGTGATCAGGCCGAGAGTGAGGATGAACAGCGGCAGTGTCAGCAGCTGCACCACCGGCTTGACCACAAAGTTCACCAAACCGAACAGCAGGGCGACCAGGATCAGGGTCAGGACCTTCCTGCCGGTACTGTCCCCGGTGAGGGTGATGTCCCCGACCAGCCAGATGGCCACGGCCAGGGCACCCGCATTGGCGATCGTCTTGACTACGAAATTCATCATGTGTCTGATCGTGGCAGACGTGATCGGGACGACGGCAGGGGCGGACGCACGATGAAGGCATTCCGACTGGACGAGCTGGAGGCGGAGCGTGCCGCGAACGACGGCGCATATCTGCAGTTCCTTCGCGAGCGGAACATGTCGGCGGGTCTCTACGCGCTCGACGCGGGTTCCCTGGACCCGCAGATGCCCCACAACCAGGACGAGATCTACCTCGTCGTCAGCGGACGTGCCGCCATCACGGTGGGCATGGAGACGACCCAGATCGGTCGCGGCAGTGTCGTCTACGTCCCTGCCGGAGTGGCCCACAAGTTCCACCACATCACCGAGGACCTGCGGGTGATGGTGATCTTCTCTCCGCCTGAGAGCTGACCCCGGACCCGGTGACTCCCTAGGGGCCCGGTCAGGGGAGTTCAAGGGATCGCGGCCCCCCGCACACCCCATGTGTCCGCCTAGCATCGAAGGCAGGAACTCCGAGAAGCGAGGTAAGGGCGATGGCTGTGCGGGAAGTGTTCGCGGGGATGCCGTGGTGGGTGAAGTGGGTCGCGGTGCCCGTCATCGCTCTGTTCGTCTTCGGTGGCCTGATCACCAGCGTGATCGGCTTTGTGATCGGGCTGCTCTTCAAGCTTCTGGTCTTCGTCGCGCTCGTCGCCGGACTCATCTTTGTCGTACGGAAGTTCATGACGTCGTCGAGTTCTCGGGGCGACTGGTAGCCGCTGCGGGGCAGGGCGTTAACCCGGGCGGGGGAATGCCCGCCGAACCCCGGGTTCACCCGGCGGGGCGGCCATTACTGTGGCAGCCCATCCAGCCCGGGGGTGACCATTGGCCACGGCGACGACTGCCGCGACCCCTACGCTCATCGGTTCGGTGCAGCGGGCGTTGAGGCTGCTGGAAGCCGCCGCGTCCCACCCCGAGGGGGCGCCCGCCAAGGTGCTCGCGCGCGAGGCCGCCATTCCCCTGCCGACCGCGTACCACCTGCTGCGTACGCTGACGCACGAGGACTATCTCCGTCGCGAGAAGGGGGTGTTCGTCCTCGGTGACGCGGTCGGCCGGCTCGCGCTCGGTGAGTCCGTGCAGAATCGTCGCAGCAGGCTCGAGGACGCACTCCAGCACTGGCGGGACGCGATCGGCGTCCCGGTCTACTTCGCGCTCTACCGCGAGGGCGAGATCGAACTCGTCGCCGTCTCCGACACCCCCTACGCACCCGCCGTCGCGGAGTGGGCGGATTTCCGTGAGACGGGCCATGCCCACGCGATCGGGCAGTGTCTGCTGAGCCAGCTGGACGAGAACGCCCGCCGTGACCATCTGGACCGGCATCCGATCCAGCCGGTGACTCCCTACTCCGTGCCCGACCGCCGCACGCTCCTGGACCGGCTCGCCACCACGGGCAGGATGCAACCGGTCGTGGAGCGACAGGAGTACGCGCTCGGCACGGTCTGCGCCGCCATCCCGGTCACCGCCGGTTCCGGTGCGGCCACGATGGCCATTTCGCTGCCCCTGCACCAGGAAGATCGACTGCTTCCGGCTATCGAGCAACTGCGCAGGGGAATGGGCGGTCTGCTCGGCGCGCTCGCGTTCTCTATCAGTATCTGAACAATCACTCCTTGTGGTCCTCTGGCGCTTACACCACGATTGTGGCAAGAAGGCCAAGGGGATCGTTCTGGCCGTTTCAGCAGGCCTCATTCACTGCGGAGTACATGATGCGCGAGTCGGTCCAGGCCGAGGTCCTGATGAGTTTCTTCGTCTCGGAGGAGCTCTCGTTCCGGATCCCGGTGGGGCTCCGCTACGAGACACAGGATCCCTATGCCGTGCGGATGACCTTCCATCTGCCCGGCGACGCACCTGTGACCTGGGCCTTCGGACGCGAGCTGCTGCTGGACGGGATCAGCGGGCCGAGCGGGGACGGCGATGTGCACATCTCGCCCACCGGCCCGGCGGGCCTCTGTGACCTCGCCATCCGGCTCCAAGTGGGCAGTGACCGTGCCCTGTTCCAGGTCGGGGCGGCGCCTGTCGTGGCTTTCCTGGACCGCACCGACAAGCTCGTACCGCTGGGCCAGGAGCACCGGTACGGCGACTTCAGGCAATGCCTGGAGAAGGCGCTCGACGGCATCCTCGCCGAGGAGAACGCGGGCTGAGCCGCCGCGGCCGCCTCACTTCTTGCGACGGCGGCCCTTGCCGCCCCGCCCCGGCGCCGTGCTGCGGGCGGGGACATGGCCCTCCCTTCCGGGCAGCCCCGGCCGGTCCGCCGAGACCACCAGCGCCGCCAGAACGGTCGTCACCGGTACCGACGCGACCAGACCGATCGATCCGATGAGGGTCCGCACGATCTCCTCCGCCACCAGCTCGCTGTTGGCGACGGTTCCGACGCTGCTCTGTGCGATGGAGAACAGCAGGAGCAGCGGCAGCGCGGCGCCCGCGTAGGCCAGGACAAGGGTGTTGACGACGGATGCGATGTGATCCCTTCCGATACGGATGCCCGCCCGGTACAACCCCTTCGCGCCCATGTCCGGGTCGGCCTGATGCAGTTCCCATACGGCGGACGTCTGGGTCACCGTCACATCGTCGAGGACGCCGAGCGAGCCGATGATGACGCCGGCCAGCAACAGACCGCTCATGTCGATATTCGGGAACAGGCCGTGGATCAGACCGGTGTTGTCGTCGGTATTGCCGCTCAGGCTCGCCCAGCCGATGAACAGCGAACCGAGCAGACCGATGAGCAGCAGGGAGATCAGCGTGCCCAGCACCGCGACCGAGGTACGCGCTGTCAGTCCGTGGCACATGTAGAGCGCGATCAGCATGATGGCGCTCGCTCCGACCACGGCGACGATCAGCGGATTGGAGCCCTGGAGGATCGCGGGGAGGATGAACACCGTCAGGATCGCGAACGAGATGACGAGCGCCAGCAGCGCCATCACCCCGCGCATGCGTCCGACCAGAACCACCACCAGCGCGAAGATGCCGGCCAGCAGCGCCATCGGGAATCCGCGGTCCACGTCCGTCACCGAGTACTGGAGATCGCGCGGTGCGTCGGGGGCATACGCCACCACGACGCCCTGGCCCTTCTTCAACTGCCGTGGAGCGTCCGGCTGGACGATCTCGACGAAGGTCCGGCCCTTGTTCTTGCCGGAGGTGACCTCGACGGTCGCCTTCCCGCAGTCGCCCTGCTGGGCATTGGCCGCCTCACGCCCCTCGGGTGTGGTGGGATCCGCGGTCGGCGGCACCTGTCCGGCGTTCACGTCCTTGCAGTCGACCTTCTCGACCGAGACCACCTTGCCCGACTCGGTCTGACGGTCGAAGCCCACTCCGGTGCGTTCGTGGCCGGGTGTGCCACCTGGCCAGAGCACGAGAAGCCCCACGACCACCGCGGTGGCGAAGGGGATCAGCACGGCCGCGATGACCTTGCGGAGGTGTTGGGAGACGGGTGCGGCGGGGCCATGGGAGTGCGAGTGGCCGTGCGGCTCGGGCGTCTGATGCGGGTCGGGCGGCGATGAGGTCACCCACAGATCATCGCAAGAACGGATGGGGGCCTCTGTTCAGCGCGCCAGACATGACGCTAGCGTGGAGGCACCTTTGCACACGCGGGAGCTCGGAGCACCGGGCTGAGAGGGCGCTGACCTTCGTCTTCGTGGTGTTTCACGTGAAACACCGTCGGACGGAAGCCGCTGCGTCGACCGCCGAACCTGTTACCGGGTAATGCCGGCGTAGGGAGTAGGTCTCATGACCGTTCAGGATGCACACACGCCTGCCGCCGACCAGACGGAGCGCACGCCG
Organism: Streptomyces sp. NPDC096193; assembly: GCF_040302905.1. NCBI lineage: Bacteria > Bacillati > Actinomycetota > Actinomycetes > Kitasatosporales > Streptomycetaceae > Streptomyces > Streptomyces sp. NPDC096193. Next base: position 316,488 of record NZ_JBEOSJ010000005.1, read on the forward strand.
GGTTGGCACAAGGGATACGTCGAGGGCTCGCGCCCCGACCTCCAGGTGCCCGTCCGTCAGGTGCACCTCACCAATGGCACGGACGTCACGCTGTACGACACGTCCGGGCCGTACACCGACCCCACCGTCGAAACCGATGTCCGCCGCGGCCTGGCGCCGCTGCGGGAGAACTGGATCATCGGACGCGGTGACACCGAGGAGTACGCGGGCCGTCCCGTCCGCCCCGAGGACGACGGGATCAAGCACACCTCGCCGCGCGGCGGGCTGCGCAATCTCGACGCGGTCTTCCCCGGCCGCCCGCGACAGCCCCGCCGGGGCCGGGACGGGCAGGCGGTGACGCAACTCGCGTACGCGCGCCGGGGCGAGATCACCCCGGAGATGGAGTACGTCGCGATCCGCGAGAACGTGCCCGCCGAGGTCGTGCGCGAGGAGATCGCGGCGGGCCGGGCGGTCCTGCCGGCGAACGTCAATCACCCGGAGATCGAGCCGATGATCATCGGCAAGCGGTTCCTGGTGAAGGTCAACGCCAACATCGGCAACTCCGCGGTCACCTCCTCCATCGAGGAGGAGGTCGAGAAGATGACCTGGGCCACCAAGTGGGGCGCGGACACGGTCATGGACCTCTCGACCGGCCGGAACATCCACACCACCCGCGAATGGGTGCTGCGCAATTCCCCCGTGCCGATCGGCACCGTGCCGCTCTACCAGGCTCTCGAAAAGGTGGACGGCAAGGCCGAGGAGCTGAGCTGGGAGATCTACAAGGACACGGTCATCGAGCAGGCCGAGCAGGGCGTCGACTACATGACGGTCCACGCGGGCGTGCTGCTGCGGTACGTCCCGCTCACCGCCCGCCGCAAGACGGGCATCGTCTCGCGCGGTGGCTCGATCATGGCCGCCTGGTGCCTGGCACACCACAAGGAGTCGTTCCTCTACGAGAACTTCGAGGAACTGTGCGAGATCCTCGCGGCGTACGACGTGACGTACTCCCTCGGCGACGGGCTGCGGCCCGGCTCGATCGCGGACGCCAACGACGAGGCGCAGTTCGCCGAGCTGCGCACCCTCGGTGAACTCAACACGATCGCCAAGCGGTTCCATGTGCAGACGATGATCGAGGGACCCGGTCACGTCCCGATGCACAAGATCAAGGAGAACATCGACCTCCAGCAGGAGATCTGCGAGGAGGCGCCGTTCTACACGCTCGGCCCGCTCACGACGGACGTCGCTCCCGCGTACGACCACATCACCTCCGGGATCGGAGCGGCGATGATCGCCTGGTGGGGCACGGCGATGCTCTGCTACGTCACGCCCAAGGAGCACCTGGGCCTGCCGAACCGGGACGATGTGAAGACCGGTGTCATCACCTACAAGATCGCCGCTCATGCCGCGGACCTGGCCAAGGGCCACCCGGGCGCGCAGGAGTGGGACGACGCACTGTCGGACGCGCGCTTCGAGTTCCGGTGGGAGGACCAGTTCAATCTGGCTCTCGACCCGGACACGGCACGGGAGTTCCACGACGAGACACTCCCCGCCGAGCCGGCGAAGACCGCGCACTTCTGCTCCATGTGCGGGCCGAAGTTCTGCAGCATGAAGATCTCGCAGGACATCAGGCGCCGGCACGGTGACTCGCAGCAGGAGATCGAGGACGGGATGGCGGAGAAGTCCAAGGAGTTCGCCGCCGCGGGTAACCGGGTGTACCTGCCGATCGCCGAGTGAGCCCAGCGGCTCTTTGACCCGCGGTTCTTTCGTCCGCGAGGTCGTACGTCCAGGGTGTCCGAGGCGCGCTCCCGTGGTCGCGGGGGCGCGCCTCGGGCATCACTCCGGCTGGTGCTCGGGTCCGCCGAAGTCCGGGCTGGTGAAGTCCGGGCTGGTGAACGTGGGGCGCTGGCCCGCCGTCGAGCCCTCGCTGGGGCTCGAGTAGTCCGGACCGCTGTAGCCGACCTTGGGGATACGGCTCACCGGTCGCGGTGGCTTGCTCGACGTCGGGTCGGCGCTGGGGTCCGCCAGCGCCGCCCGCAGGAAGGGCAGCAGGCCCCGTTCGAGCAGGGCGTGCCGCCAGGCGTCCTTGGCACGTGCCACCTCGTCGGGGAGTTCACCCGTCACTTCTTCGGCGGGCACCTGCGTCGCGCCGTTGCGCAGCGCGGTGAGCAGCAGGGCCACCGCGGCCACCAGGATCGCGACCGCCGTGAGAGCCCCGAAGAACCAGCCCGCCGAGATCAGGGTCTGCGCGAACGAGGCCGACGGGCTGAGCGCCTTCAGGATGTAGCCGACGAGCAGGAATATCAGCGCGGCCGTGCCGGCGAGCACCGGAGCGAGCACGGCGATGACGGCGGCGAAACCCGCACCGCTCTCGGCGGTGACCTCGCCGGTGACCGGCGCCAGCACGGAATTGCGCACGGACGTGGCGGCCTTGGGGGCGCGCGTCTCCTCGCGGATCTTTGTGTAGTGCTCGTACTCGGCCGCGGCGGCAGTGGTGATGAGCGCCGTCGCGTTGAGGGCCATCGTGCGCAGCTGTTCGGTGTTCAGTCGCTGCCCCACGGCAGCGAGGTCCGGACGGTCACGGGCGTTGCGCAGCGCGTCGTCGAGGATGCGCTCGTACTCGGCGCGATCCTCGGTCAGCAGGTGCGGAGCGCTGTTCATGTGCATCCCCCGATGCTCCGTAGGGCCGGATTGACCGGGCGAACCGGGCAGTTGGGCGGAAACGGAGGAGAGCCTGCTACGGATAAGCCGATGGTAGAGCGGTTACGGCACGGGGTGACAGGGGGTTTCAGTAAATCGCCTGTCGTACTCTGCTCAGTTGGGCAGCGGAAGTTGCACGACAAGCAGCTTTCCGGCCATGGTCACGCCGCCGTCCATCGCGATCGCGAGCCCGTCGGCGTACACATGCGGGCCCTCGACGACCGGGCGGGCACCGTCCTCGCCGTCCTCGGTGCCCACTTCGCCGAGCAGATACGGAATGGGGCTGTGACCGTGCACGACGCGCGTGCCCCCGTATGTGGACAGGAGTTCGCGCACCGCCTCGGGGCCGCCGCCGTCGCGGAACGCGAAGCGCTTGGTGAACTTGCGGAACACGTCCCAGCACTCGTCGGCGTCATTGCGGGTGATGATCGCGTGGACGGTGTCGTTGACGTCCTCGATGGTGGAGCCGTAGTCGAGGTACGCCGTCGTGTCGGAGTGCAGGAGAAGGTGCCCGTCCTCCTCCACGACCGCGTCGAGGCGGGCCATCCACTGGAGATGGACGTCCTGCAGCCGGTCCATGTCGGACTTCTGCCCGCCGTTGAGCAGCCAGGCCGCCTGGAAGGTGGCGGTGCCCGCACCGGAGTTGACGGGGGTGTCGCCGAACCGCTTGGCGCCGAGGAGCAGCAGCTCGTGGTTGCCCATCAGGGCCTTGCAGTAGCCGCCGGCGGCCGCGGCCTCGGCGGACAGCCGCATGACGAGGTCGATGACGCCGATCCCGTCGGGACCGCGGTCGGTGAAGTCGCCGAGGAACCACAGACGGGCGTTGCCCGCGGACCAGTTGCCCTCGGTGTCGATGAGACCCTGCGCGGTGAGGGCGGCGACGAGTTCGTCGAGATAGCCGTGGACGTCGCCGACGACATAGAGCGGACCGAGGCCGTCCTCGGACGCGTCGGCTTCTTCCGGGTCGACATGCACCTGCACGGTGTCGCCCGGCCCGCCTGACCTGATCACCGGGAGATCGCGCGCGGTGGGGGTGTACCCGTCCGGCATCTCGTCCTCGGGCACCGCGTTGCCGGGGTGCGAGGAGGGCGCTGCGGACTGCGGGGCCCGCCGTTCCTCGTGGGCTCGGCTCATGGGCTCCTGGCCTTGAGCCGGCACGTAGGGGTGTTGAGCGTGGGCCCCCAAAGGCGCCTCGTCGGGCATCTCCGGACGCTGCCCCTGTCCTTGGGGCGACGGTGACTGCACCGGCACCTGTGCATAGGGCGGGACACGGAAATCACGCAATGTCTCCGTACGCACCACGGGTCCCTGACCGGCCCCCTGAGTCATCGACCCCTCCACCACCGTCGCGCCGCCGTTCACCTCTCGGCCCAGCCTGGTCGGGGTGGTCCGCGGTGTCGTGCGCCCATCATAGGAATGAGGTCCGCGCTCTGTGACGCACCAGGGGTGGTGAATCCGCCCGCACCCCTGGCATGCCGGTCGTTTCGTCCCCATTCGGAAGGTCTAGTCCGGTGAAGGGGAACGCGGCGCGCTCACCGTCGTTCGCGGATTTCGTCGCTGGGAGGACGTCCGGACGATCAGTTCGGTCGGTATCACCTGCTCGACCGGACGGTCCTCGTTGATTCCCTCGATGGCGTCGATGAGGAGTTGGACGACCGCCGTGCCGATCCTGCGCGGTTTCAGCGAGAGGGTGGTGATGGGCGGCTCGGTCGTGGCGTACACCGTCGACTCGCTGCAGCAGACCAGCAGGAGATCCTCGGGGACGCGCAGTCCGTACCGCCGGGCGGCGGCGAGCAGATCGGTGCCGTTGGGGTCGAACAGTCCGTAGACGGCGTCGGGCCGGTCCGGCCTCGCGAGCAGCCGGTCGGCGGCGACCGCGCCGGCGCACGGGTCGTGCGCGGGATAGGACTCGTAGACCGGGTCCTGGCCGACCCGCTCGCACCAGTTGAGGTACGCGGTCGTGGACAGGCGCGTGTAGGTGTCCGTGGTGGTGCCGGTGAGCAGCCCGATACGGCGGGCGCCGGCGTCGGCGAGGTGGTCGAGCAGATCGAGTACGGCGGCTTCGTGGTCGTTGTCGACCCAGGCGGTGACCGGGAGGGTGCCCGCCGGGCGGCCGTCGGAGACCACGGGCAGGCCCTGGCGGACGAGTTCGGTGACCACCGGGTCGTGGTCGGAGGGGTCGATGACCACCGTGCCGTCCAGGGCGACGTTCGACCACACGTCGTGGCGGGATGTCGCCGGAAGGATCACGAGGGCATAGCCGCGGGCGAGTGCCGCGGAGGTCGCGGCTCTGGCCATCTCGGCGAAGTACGCGAACTCCGTGAAGGTGAAAGGTTCATCCCCGTACGTCGTGACGGTCAGGCCGATGAGGCCTGATTTCCCGGTGCGGAGCGTGCGTGCCGCCGCGGAGGGGCGGTAGCCCAGCCGGTCTGCGACCTCGCGGACGTGCCGGCGGGTGGCGTCCGGGAGCCGGCCCTTGCCGTTGAGCGCGTCGGAGACAGTCGTGATGGAGACACCGGCTGCGGCGGCAACGTCTCGAATGCCTGCACGACCTTGCCGGCTGCTCCGGCGGGATGTGTCCGTCCGGCTCACCTGGTGCTTCCCTGCTGCTGTCATGGCGAGCCGATAGTAGGGCTCGTGCGGGCGGTTGAGCCGGTCGCATATGCCTGAGTTGACAGGCACGTTTCTGCAAGATCATAAACTACCAACTCCCTTGGAAACCAAGGAAGTTGACGGGTCCGGCGCCAGCGTCTCGGGTGTCCGGTGGCATCGGCCTGCCGAATGGCTCATGTTTCGAAGAGGTCTCAACTCACCACTACGGGTGATGCGCGCTACGGAGTGAGCCACAGGCGCACGCCGGGAAAGTGCGCGCTCCCCCACTTTCCCGGCGTCCATTCGCAGCGGCCGCGAATCCTCATAGGGTGAGGAGTATTGGTTCCGATGTGAACGGACTCCTCGAGGAGGACCTGCGGTGAGCGAGACGAGCCCCAAGCTGCGCGCCGAGCTGGACGGCATTCCCACGTACAAGCCGGGCAGGCCCGCGGCGGCCGGCGGCCCTGTCGCGTACAAGCTGTCGTCCAACGAGAACCCGTATCCGCCGCTTCCGGGGGTGATGGAGCGCGTGACCGGCGCGGCCCACCACTTCAACCGGTACCCGGACATGGCCTGCACCGGCCTGATGAACGAGCTGTCCGACCGTTTCGGGGTGCCCCTGTCGCATCTGGCGACCGGCACCGGTTCGGTGGGTGTCGCCCAGTCGCTGCTGCAGTCCACCTCGGGCCCCGGCGACGAGGTCATCTATGCCTGGCGGTCTTTCGAGGCGTACCCGATCATCACCCGAATCAGCGGGGCGACGCCGGTGGAGGTGCCGCTGACCAGCGGTGAGGTGCACGACCTGGACGCGATGGCCGGCGCGGTCACCGACCGGACGCGGCTGATCTTCGTCTGCAACCCCAACAACCCGACCGGCACGGTGGTCCGCCGGGCCGAGCTCGAGCGGTTCCTCGACCGGGTGCCGTCGGACGTCCTGGTGGTGCTGGACGAGGCGTACCGCGAGTTCATCCGCGACCCCGAGGTGCACGACGGCATCGACATCTACCGCGAGCGCCCCAATGTGGCGGTGCTGCGGACGTTCTCCAAGGCCTACGGGCTGGCGGGGCTGCGGGTCGGCTTCGCGGTCGCCCAGGAGCCGGTGGCCGCGGCGCTGCGCAAGACGGCGGTGCCCTTCGGCGTGACGCAGCTGGCGCAGGACGCGGCCGTTGCCTCACTGCGCGCCGAGGACGAGCTGCTCGGCCGGGTCGGCTTGCTGGTGTGCGAGCGGCTGCGGGTGTACGAGGGCCTGGTCAAGCAGGGCTGGACCGTCCCCGAGACCCAGGCGAACTTCGTCTGGCTGCGGCTCGGCGAGCGCACGGCCGACTTCGCGGCGGCGTGCGAACAGGCCGGTGTCGTGGTGCGGCCCTTCCCGGGCGAGGGTGTGCGGGTCACGATCGGGGAGTCCGAGGCCAACGACATCTTCCTGCACACCGCGGAGGCGTTCCGCGCGCAGATGTAGCGCCTGCGCGCTCCCCGAGCGTCGCCGCTTCGGAGCGGCAGAACCCCCATGAGCCCGGTGCTCATGGGGGTTCTTTCCGAAAGGGGTACCCCCCGGTCGCCAGTACGAGCGAAGCATGCGCCATAATGCTTGTGAATGTGAACGCGTTCACAAGCTAGTCCCGTTCTTCCCATGATCGGCGGGATTAACGGGGCAAAAGGCCGCTCGACCCTGCCGATGCTGTAAGGAGATGACGTCGTGGAGCTTGCTCTGGCGCCGGAAACGTTGGCGCGCTGGCAGTTCGGCATCACCACCGTCTACCACTTCCTCTTCGTCCCCCTGACGATCTCGCTGGCCGCGCTCACCGCGGGCCTGGAGACCGCCTGGGTCCGGACGCAGAAGGAGAAGTACCTCAGGGCCACGAAGTTCTGGGGCAAGCTGTTCCTGATCAACATCGCCATGGGTGTCGTGACGGGCATCGTCCAGGAGTTCCAGTTCGGCATGAACTGGTCCGACTACTCGCGCTTCGTCGGCGATGTCTTCGGTGCGCCCCTCGCTTTCGAGGCGCTGATCGCGTTCTTCTTCGAGTCCACGTTCATCGGTCTGTGGATCTTCGGCTGGGACAAGCTGCCGAAGAAGATCCACCTGGCCTGCATGTGGATGGTCTCGATCGGCACGATCCTCTCCGCCTACTTCATCCTGGCCGCCAACTCCTGGATGCAGCACCCAGTCGGTTACCGGATCAACGAGGAGCGCGGACGGGCGGAGCTCACCGACTTCTGGCTGGTGCTGACCCAGAACACCGCCCTCACCCAGTTCTTCCACACCATCACGGCGGCCTTCCTCGTCGGTGGCGCGTTCATGGCCGGCATCGCGGCCTTCCATCTGGCACGCAAGAAGCACATCCCGGTGATGCGGACCTCGCTGCGGCTCGGCCTGATCACGATCATGATCTCCGGACTGCTCACCGCGGTCAGCGGTGACCTGCTCGGCAAGGTCATGTACAAGCAGCAGCCGATGAAGATGGCCGCCGCCGAGGCCCTGTGGGAGGGCGAGGCACCCGCACCCTTCTCGGTCTTCGCCTACGGCGACGTGGAGAAGGGGCACAACAAGGTCGCCATCGAGATTCCGGGACTGCTGTCCTTCCTCGCCAACGACGACTTCACCTCGTTCGTCCCCGGCATCAACGACGTCAACAAGGCCCAGCAGGAGAAGTTCGGGCCGGGGGACTACCGGCCCAACATCCCGGTCGCCTACTGGGGCTTCCGCTGGATGATCGGCTTCGGCATGGCGTCCCTGGCCATCGGGACGATCGGCCTCTGGCTCACCAGGAAGAAGTTCCTGCTGTCGCCGGGGCTGCGGACCGGTGAGGACGAGGTGCCCCATCTGGTGCTCTTCAAGAACAAGGCGCTGAACCCGCGGTTCACGAACCTGTACTGGATCGTGGCGCTGTGGACCATGGCGTTCCCGCTGATCGCCAGCTCCTGGGGCTGGATCTTCACCGAGATGGGCCGGCAGCCGTGGGTCGTCTACGGGGTGCTGCGCACGCGGGACGCGGTCTCCCCCGGCGTATCGCAGGGCGAGGTGCTCACCTCGATGATCGCGTTCACGACGCTCTACGCGATCCTCGCGGTCATCGAGGTCAGGCTCCTGGTGAAGTACGTGAAGGCAGGACCGCCCGAGCTCACCGAGGCCGACCTCAATCCGCCCACCAAGATCGGCGGCGACGACCAGGACGCCGACCGGCCGATGGCCTTCTCGTACTGAGCCCTGAGGAGCTGCTGAGGCATGGAACTTCACGACGTCTGGTTCGTACTCATCGCCGTCCTGTGGACCGGCTACTTCTTCCTCGAGGGCTTCGACTTCGGAGTCGGCGTCCTGACCAAGCTGCTGGCCAGGAACCGGGCCGAGCGGCGCGTGCTCATCAACACCATCGGGCCGGTCTGGGACGGCAACGAGGTGTGGCTGCTGTCCGCGGGCGGAGCCACCTTCGCCGCCTTCCCCGAGTGGTACGCCACCCTCTTCTCCGGCTTCTATCTGCCGCTGTTGCTCATCCTGGTCTGTCTGATCGTGCGCGGGGTCGCCTTCGAATACCGGCACAAGCGTGATGAGGCGCGCTGGCAGACCAACTGGGAGCACGCGATCTTCTGGACCTCGCTGCTGCCGGCCCTGCTCTGGGGTGTGGCCTTCGGCAACATCGTGCGCGGGGTGAAGATCGACGGCAACAAGGAGTACGTCGGCACCCTCTTCGACCTGCTCAACCCGTACGCGATCCTCGGCGGGCTGGTGACGCTGACGCTGTTCACGTTCCACGGCGCGGTTTTCACGGCACTCAAGACCGTGGGGGACATTCGGGTCCGGGCCCGGTCGTTGGCTCTCAAGCTCGGCCTGGTCACGGCCGCGCTGGCGCTCGGTTTCCTGGGCTGGACCCAGGTCTCGCGTGGGGACGGCACCAGCCTGGTCGCGATGATCGTCGCGGTGGTGGCGCTGGTCGCCGCCATCGTGGCGATCACTCGGGGACGCGAGGGGTGGTCGTTCGCGTGGTCCGGTGTGACCATCGTGGCCGCGATCGCGATGCTCTTCCTCACGCTGTTCCCGAACGTCATGCCGTCCTCGCTCCAGGAGGACTGGAGCCTGACGGTCACCAACGCCTCGTCGAGCCCGTACACCTTGAAGATCATGACCTGGTGCGCCGGCATCGCCACACCGATGGTGCTGCTCTACCAGGGCTGGACGTACTGGGTGTTCCGCAAGCGCATCGGTACGCAGCACCTCGCCGATTCCCACTAGTGGGGGATGTTTCACGTGAAACCGATCGACCCGCGTCTGCTCCGCTACACCCGGGCCACTCGTCGCTTTCTGATCGCGGTGGTGCTCCTCGGCCTGGCCGGGGCGGCGCTGGTCGTCGCCCAGGCGATGCTCATCGCCGATGTGGTGGTGGGTTCCTTCCAGGACGGCATGTCGGCTTCCGGCCTCATGACTCCGCTGGTGCTGCTCGCGGCGGTCGCCGCAGGCCGGGGCCTCGTCTCCTGGTTGACGGAACTCGCCGCCCACCGGGCGAGTGCGGCCGTGAAGTCGGAGCTCAGGGGCCGGCTGCTGGCACGGGCCACTGAACTCGGTCCCGGCTGGCTGAGCGGCCAGCGGACCGGGTCGCTCGTCGCCCTCGCCACCCGCGGAGTCGACGCGCTCGACGACTACTTCTCCCGCTATCTGCCCCAGCTCGGACTCGCCGTCGTGGTCCCGGTGGCCGTGCTGGCGCGCATCGTGACCGAGGACTGGGTCTCGGCGGCCGTCATCGTCGTGACGCTCCCCCTGATTCCGCTGTTCATGGTGCTCATCGGCTGGGCGACCCAGACGCGGATGGATCGTCAGTGGCGGCTGCTGTCCAGGCTGTCGGGCCACTTCCTCGATGTCGTGGCCGGTCTGCCGACCCTGAAGGTCTTCGGGCGGGCGAAGGCGCAGGCCGAGTCGATCCGTTCCATCACCGCCGAGTACCGGCGGGCCACCCTGGGGACCCTGCGGATCGCCTTCATCTCCTCCTTCGCACTGGAGCTGCTCTCCACCCTCTCGGTGGCGCTCGTGGCCGTCGGGATCGGCATGCGCCTCGTGCACGGGGACCTGGATCTGTACACCGGACTGGTCATCCTGATCCTGGCGCCCGAGGCCTATCTGCCGATCCGGCAGGTGGGGGCGCAGTACCACGCGGCGGCCGAAGGGCTCTCCGCCGCGGAGGAGATCTTCCGCGTCCTGGAGACCGAGCCGCGACCGGCCGGTCACACGGAGGTGCCGGGCACCCTGCGGATCGAGCTCGACGAAGTGACCGTCCGGCATACCGGGCGCAGCGAGGCGTCCCTGGACGCGGCATCGCTCGTCGTGGAGAGCGGTGAGACCGTCGCCCTGGTGGGGCCGAGCGGCATCGGGAAGTCGACGTTGCTCGACGTCCTGCTGGGATTCGTCGAACCGGCTCAGGGCCGGGTGCGCATCGGTGGTGTGGATCTGCGGGAACTCGCCGCGGACCGTTGGCGCGAGAAGATCGCGTGGGTGCCGCAGCGTCCCCATCTCTTCGCGGGCACGATCGCGGAGAACGTGCGCCTGGCCAGGCCGGACGCCGATGACGCGGCGGTGACGGCCGCGCTGCGGGACGCCGGGGCGTACGACTTCGTCAGCGCGCTGCCCGAGGGCGCGGCGACCCTGCTCGGGGAGGACGGCGCGGGACTCTCGGCGGGGCAGCGGCAGCGGCTCGCGCTGGCCCGGGCGTTTCTCGCGGACCGGCCGGTACTGCTGCTCGACGAACCGACCGCGGCCCTGGACGGCGAGACCGAGGAAGCGATCGTCGACGCGGTACGACGGCTCGCCGAGGGACGCACCGTCGTCCTGGTCGTCCACCGGCCGGCACTTCTTTCGGTGGCCGATCGCGTGGTCACGCTCACCCGCCGCACCCCGGACGGGGCCAGGTCCGAACCGTCCTCCCTCCCCATGCGTGCGGCCGCGGAAGGGGGATCGGGTGCCGATCCCTACCGGCTCGCTGATTCCGTGACCGGCGAGCCCGCAGCGGGTGGCGTCCCGCTCGCCCGGGTGCGCAGGGCAGCAGGGAACCTGCGCGGCCGGTTCTGGCTGGCCCTGCTCCTCGGCAGTCTCGCGCTGGGATCCGCCGTCGGGCTCATGGCCGTGTCCGGCTGGCTCATCTCCCGCGCTTCGGAACAGCCACCGGTCCTGTATCTGATGGTGGCCGTCACGGCGACCCGTGCCTTCGGCATCGGCCGTGCGGTCTTCCGGTACGCCGAGCGACTCGTCTCCCACGACGCCGTGCTGCGGATGCTCGCGGAACTGCGCGTCGCCGTCTACCGGCGCCTGGAGCGCATCGCGCCGGCCGGCCTGCGGCAGAGCCGGCGCGGTGACCTGCTGTCCCGGCTCGTCTCCGACGTCGACGCCCTGCAGGACTACTGGCTCCGCTGGCTGCTGCCGGCCGGTGTCGCCCTCATCGTCGGCGCCGGTTCGGTCGGCTTCACCGCCTGGCTGCTCCCCGAGGCGGGAGCGGTGCTTGCCGTCGGTCTGCTCGTCGCCGGCGTCCTCGTGCCCCTGATCAGCGGCCGGGTCGCACGGCGGGCCGAGCGGCAACTCGCCCCCGCCCGCGGCGAACTCTCCACCCGGGTCGCCGACCTGCTGCGTGGTACGGCCGAACTGACCGTCGCCGGAGCCCTGAAGGGCCGCGCCGACGGGACGCGCGCGGCCGACCGGCGGCTGACTCTGATCGCCTCACGGGGAGCCGCGGCCACCGCGCTCGGCACCGGGCTCTCCGCGCTGGCCTGCGGACTGACCGTGGTGTGTGCCGCGTTCGCCGGGGTGCAGGCGGTACGCGAGGGACGCCTCGACGGGGTGTCGCTCGCCGTCGTGGTCCTCACTCCGCTCGCCGCCTTCGAGGCCGTGACCGGGCTGCCGCTCGCCGTGCAGTACCGGCAGCGGGTGAAGCGCAGCGCCGAGCGCGTGTACGAGGTGCTGGACGCAGCGGCCCCCGTGCGCGAACCGGAGCACCCGGCACCGGCGCCCGGATCCGCGTTCCCGCTCGACGTGCGCGGGCTGCGGGCGCGGCACGCCGGTCAGGGCCGGGACGCGATCGCCGGCCTCGATCTCACGATCACCGCCGGGACACGGGTCGCCGTGGTCGGAACGTCGGGCTCGGGCAAGACCACCCTGGCGCAGGTCCTGCTCCGCTTCCTGGACGCGGAGGCGGGGACGTACACGATCGGTGGTGTGGACGCGACCGCACTCGACGGTGACACCGTGCGGCGGTTCGTCGGACTGTGCGCGCAGGACGCCCACCTCTTCGACAGCTCCGTACGGGAGAACCTCAGGCTGGCGCGCACCGGGGCGACGGAGGAGGAACTCCGGAACGCGCTTTCCGAGGCCCGCCTGCTGGACTGGGTGGACGCCCTGCCCGGCGGAATGGACACCCTCGTCGGCGAGCACGGCGCCCAGCTCTCCGGTGGTCAGCGCCAGCGTCTCGCCCTGGCCCGCGCGCTGCTCGCCGACTTCCCCGTCCTCGTACTGGACGAGCCCGCCGAGCATCTCGACCTGGCGACCGCCGACGCGCTGACGGCGGACCTTCTGGCGGCGACCGAGGACCGCACGCTACGGGGAGCGGCCACAGTGCTGATCACGCATCGGCTCCAAGGGCTCGACGCCGTGGACGAGGTCGTGGTCCTGGAGGACGGCCGGGTGGTGCAGCGCGGCCCGTACGCCGAGATCGCGGCGGTGGACGGTCCACTGCGCCGGATGGTGGAGCGGGAGCGGGTGGCGGATCTGCTCGGTGCCCGGGTGGCGGCGGCGGGCGTCTGATCCGGGCAGAGGCGACTTTCCCTCGCAAACGGGGCTCATTACGCTCAAGGCCATGACCGAGTCCGAGCCGCAGGCATCGAGGGACCCCGCCGAAGCCGCGACACAGGCGACCCGCAGCCTCAAGGGCCTGTCCACCGAGCTCACGGCCCGGGTCCCGCAGCTGCTGGAGGCCATGCGGTCCGTCGGCACCGGACTCGAACTGCACTCCACACTCGACCAGATCTGCAAGACCGCCGCCGAACTGGCCGACGCCCGTTACGCCGCCATCGGCGTCGTCGACGAGGAGGGGGAGGGACTCTCCGACTTCGTGACCTACGGCGCCGACCAGGAGGCGGCGCAGCGCATCGGGCGTCCGCCGGGCGGCCGGCACGGCCTCCTCGGCGCGTTGATCCACGGGCCCGCCCCCGTACGCCTCACCGATCTCACGTCCGATCCGCGCTCTACCGGACTGCCGCCGGGACATCCGCCGATGCGTTCCTTCCTCGGCGTTCCCATCCGCGTCCAGGGCGAGATCTTCGGCAATCTCTATCTGACGGAGAAGAGGGACGGAGCCGACTTCAACGACGAGGACCTCCACGTGGTGCGCGTGCTCGCCACCGAGGCGGGAATCGCCATCGGGAACGCCCGCCTCTACGAAGCTGCACGCCAGCGGGAGCGCTGGATCGACGGTTCGGTCGCCGTGACCACCGCCCTGCTCTCCGGGGGTGATGCCGACGACGCGCTGGCCGTCGTCGCCGAACAGGCCCGCAGGCTCGCCGAGGCGGCCGCCGGGATCGTGCTGCTGCCGGCCGACGAAGGCGGTCTGGAGATCGTCGCCGTGGCCTCCGACCGCCCCGCGACATCCCTCGGCATCGTCCTTCCGCCGGAGAGCCCGGTCGTGGCCCAACTGCTGGCCGGCGAGGCGGTCTTCGTCGCGGACGCGGCCACCGATCCGCGCCTGCTCACCCGGATGACGGGGCGCTTCGGGCCCAGCATGCTGCTGCCGCTGCGCAGCGGGGGACGGGTGCTCGGGGCGCTCGCCACTCCCCGGGCACGCGGGGCCCGGCCGTTCAGCGAGGCGGAACGGACGCTCGCCGCACAGTTCGCCTCGCAGGCCGCGCTCGCGCTGATGATGGCGGAGGCCCAGCGGGACCGGGAGCGGCTCGCGGTGTACGAGGACCGCGACCGGATCGCCCGTGACCTGCACGATCTGGTGATCCAGCGGTTGTTCGCCACCGGGATGATGCTGGAGAGCGCCCAGCGCCGGTCGGTCGTGCCCGCGGTGCAGGAAGGCGTGGGCAGGGCGGTCGACGAACTGGACGTGACCATCCAAGAGATCCGCACCGCCATCTTCGCTTTGCAGCAGGGTCCCGCCGAGACGCCGTCCGGGCTGCGGACCCGGGTACTGCGGGAGATCAACATGGCGGCCGTCCCACTCGGGTTCAGGCCGGGACACCGATTTCGTGGGCCGGTGGACTCGGTCGTCGGCGAGCTCACCGGCAAAAACCTGATCGCGGCGCTGCGCGAGGCGCTGTCGAACGCCTTCCGGCACGCGGAGGCGACCCGTATCGATGTCGTCGTCGACGCGACCGTGACACTGGACGACGGCTCCGCCGGCGTACGGCTGACCGTCGCCGACGACGGGGTGGGCATGTCGGCGGGTGGGCGGCGCAGCGGGCTGCGCAACCTTGCCCGCCGTGCCGAGGCGCTCGGCGGAACGAGCCACAGCGGCCCGGGGATCGGTGAGAACGGGCGGGGGACGACGGTGTCCTGGGAGGCGCCGCTGTAGTCCGGGGCTGCGCTCGGCAGCCACGGGCTGTGCGCCACGCTTGTGCGGCTGAGGCTGTGCGGCCACGCCTGTGCGGCTGAGGCGACCGCGCGCGGCCACGGCTGTGCCGCCACGGCTGTGCGGCCACGCCCGTGCGGCCACGCCCGTGCGGCCGAGGCGACCGGCCGTGCGGCGTCGGGTGGGCGTCGTGCACCTGTCCGTCGGTTCCACCGCCTGTCCGCGGGCGTCCCGCGCAACGGGCCGGATCCTGGGCCAGGTGGCCGTACGACACCTCGGCGGTACCGGAAATCGTGCGCCCGCCGGGTGACGATCCGGACATGTGCCTGAGACCCCGCGACCGGCTGCTGCTCGTCCCGGTGGTGCTGTGTGCCCTTCTCGCGACGCCCCCGTCCCCCGCCGCGGGCGCACCGGCGGATCCGATGCCCGTGCCCACCGTCCCGGCTCCCACGATGGATCCGCCGGTCCCGGGTCCCCCGGCCCCGGCCCTCGTGGCGCCCGCCGCTCCGGAGCCGGCCGCCCCGCCCGCCGACGGCCCGGAGCCGGTCGCGCCGCCCGTCGACGGCCCGGACATCAGCGTCAGCGCGGAAGTGGCCCGGCTGTACGCGGAGGTGGCGCGTGCCACCGCGGGATACGAGCAGGGCCGGCGCGCCGCCGATGCGCAGCGCGCCGCGGCCGGCAGGCTTCAGGACCAGCTCGATCACCAGCGGGGCGAGATGAACCTGCTCCGCGACGACTTGGGCGTGGTCGCCCGGGCGCAGTACCGGACCGGCGGATCGCTCACCTTCACCGCCGGGCTGCTCCTGTCGAAGACCCCCGACGAGTTGCTGCGCGGGCGTCGTATCGCTCACCAGGCGGAGGAGGCCGTGGGCCGGCTGCTCGACCGGGCACGTCTCGCTGAGCGGCGGCTGAGCGCGGCCGAGCGGCGGGCCCGGGCGGCCTGGCGCGACCTCGACGTCCGCAGGGCCCGGCTGGCGGCGGTCAAGCAGGGCATCACGGCCAAGCTGGAGACAGCGCAGTGGAAGCTTCAGGGCGAGGCGGACCGGAGCGTGGCCGCCGGCACCTGCGCGGGTGCCGTACCCGTCGACGAGGACACGCCACCGGCGACGGCGTGGGTGCCGCCGGTGGAGGACTACGCGCTGTCCGCCGGCTTCGGGAGTGGCGGGTCGCACTGGGTGAGCGGGCACACGGGCCAGGACTTCGCGGTGGGCATCGGGGCGCCGGTGCGCTCGGTGGGGGCGGGCCGAGTGCTGTCCGTCTCCTGCGGAGGCGCCTTCGGCATCGAGATCATCGTCAAGCACCCGGGCGGCTACTACACGCAGTACGCCCACCTGGCGTCCCTGGCCGTGGACCAGGGACAGCAGGTGCGCACCGGGCAGTGGATCGGGCAGGCGGGCACCACGGGCAACTCGACGGGGCCGCACCTGCACTTCGAGGTTCGGCTCACGCCTCATCTGGGGTCGGGGGTCGATCCCGTGCCGTGGCTGGCGGAGCGGGGGGTCGGGCTGTGACGCCCCTCAGAGCCGCAATGGGAAGATGCCGACGCCCTCGCCCGGGACGAGCTCAGACACCCTCGGGCGGGAGGTTCTGCAGGATGCGCTCGATGACGACCGCCACCCCGTCCTCGTTGTTGGCGACGGTCCGCCCCGAGGCCGCGGCGATCACGTCCGGATGGGCGTTGCCCATCGCGTACGACGTCCCTGCCCAGCTGAGCATCTCCACATCGTTCGGCATGTCGCCGAAGGCCACGACCTGGTCGGAGGAGATCCCGCGCTTGGCGCAGCACAGCGCCAGGGTGCTGGCCTTGCTCACCCCCAGGCCGCTGATCTCCAGCAGCGCGGACTGGCTGGAACGGGTGAAGGACGCACGATCGCCCGCGGCCGTACGCGCCAGGGTGAGGAACCCGTCGGGTGTCAGGTCGGGGTGGTGTGCGAGCAGCTTGATCACCGGGGCGGCGGAGCCGGGCTCCTCCTCGTGGAGCAGCTTCTCGGCGGGCGCGACGGTCGCGCCGGGGTCGAGGAAGAACGGCGGGTACTCCGGCTCGTAGTGGATGCCGACCGTCGTCTCGACCGCGAAGGAGGTCCCGGGGGCGGCGTCCCGCAGGGTGCGTACGACATCGAGGGCGATGTCCCGCTCCAGGGGCCGGACCTCCAGCACCTTCCCGCCCGCGTGCAGATCGACGACGGCGGCGCCGTTGGCGCATATGGCCAGGCCATGACCGTGGACGTGGTCACTGACCACGTCCATCCATCGGGCCGGGCGGCCCGTGACGAAGAAGACCTCTACCCCGGCCTCCTCGGCTGCCGCGAGGGCGGCGATGGTGCGTTCCGAGACGGACTTGTCGTCGTGCAGGAGCGTGCCGTCCAGGTCGGTGGCGATCAGCCGGGGGACGACGTGCGGCGGGATGGAATCGGTAGCTGAGGTCACCGATCCATTCTCCCGTACGCCCGCGCACGTGCGTGCGACAGGGCGCACATCTGAGTACGTCAGGGCCTGACCGGGGGCTTCTCCGGGAGGGGCCGCGCGTCTTACGGACGGGCCGGGGGCGATTCCGGGCGGGCGAAGGACGCCCGGGTTCGGGACGGACCAGTTCCAGGGTCCGGGCGGAGCAGTTCCCGGGTCCGGGGCGGAGGAGTCCCGCGGGCCACGTACGCTCGAACGCATGCGTTTGAGCACCGTGATCCTTCCCGTCCGTCCCTGGCACGACGGCGGCCGTGACGAGTGGCTGCGAGCCGAGCAGCTCGGCTTCCACACCGCCTACACCTACGACCACCTGTCGTGGCGCACTTTCCGCGACGGCCCCTGGTACGGCGCGGTCCCGACGCTGACCGCCGCTGCCGCCGCCACCGAGCGGCTGCGCCTCGGCACCCTGGTCACCTCGCCGAACTTCCGGCACCCGGTGACCCTCGCCAAGGAGCTGATCTCCCTGGACGACATCTCCGGAGGGCGGGTCACGCTCGGTATCGGCGCAGGTGGCACGGGCTTCGACGCGACGGCGCTCGGGCAGGAGGCCTGGACCCCGCGGGAGAGGGCCAACCGCTTCGCCGAGTTCGTACCGCTGCTGGACCGACTGCTGACCGAGGACTCCGTCACCTACGACGGGACCTTCTACTCGGCGGTCGAGGCCCGCAACATCCCTGGCTGCGTGCAGCGGCCGCGGCTCCCGTTCGCGGTGGCGGCGACCGGGCCGCGCGGGCTGAAGCTCGCGGCACAGTACGGACAGGCGTGGGTGACCACGGGCGACCCGAAGATCTTCGAGACGGGCACCCCGGCGCAGTCCCGCGAGGCGATCCGCGGACAGATCGACAAGCTCGGCAAGGCGTGCGCGGAAGCGGGCCGAGACGTGGCGGACCTGGACAAGATCCTGCTCACCGGCTTCACACCGGACCGCGGGACGCCGATGACCTCGCTCGACGCCTTCGTGGACTTCGCGGGCAAGCACTTCGAGCTGGGCTTCACGGAGATCGCGATCCATGCGCCGATCCCGGACTCGGACTTCGCCGCGGACCAGGCGGTCTTCGAGCAGATCGCGACCGAGGGGCCGGCACAGCTGGGGCTCTGAGGCTGGGGTGCTGAGGCTGCGGCGCCGACGCGCAGAGGACGGCCCGGCGCCCACGCACCCCGGACGCAGCGCAGGACCTACGCGCCGGGGAATCGCAGGAACTCGGTCGGGACCGCCTCCGCCAGCCACACGCCGTTCGCGCTGACACGGAAGACATGGCCCGCGCGATGCATCGCTCCGGAGTCCACGGACAGGACGACGGGGCGGCCGCGGCGCGCACCGACGCGCGTGGCCGTCTCGCGGTCCGGCGACAGGTGCACATGGTGGCGTCGCATGGGAAGCAGGCCCTCGGCGCGGATCGCGCCCAGATGCGCGGCGACCGTGCCGTGGTAGAGGTACGCCGGAGGTTCGGCCGGGGGCAGGTCCAGGTCGACCTCGACCGTGTGGCCCTGGTTGGCGCGGATGCGTGTGCCGTCGATGGTGAAGCGTCGTTTGTCGTTGACGGCGACGACATGGTCCAGCTCGGCGCGGGTGAAGGGGAAGTGATGCGCGGCCGCGGCGCGCATCAGCTCGTCCACCGGCACCCAGCCGTTCTCGTCGAGCGTGATGCCGATCCGCTCCGGCTGATGCCGCAGATGCTTCGAGAGGTACTTCGAGACTTTCACGGTGCGCCGCTCGTCGGGCTCCACTCCGTGCCCGGCGCCACCCCGGTCGGGCTCCGTTCCGTGCCCGGCGCCGGACGGCTCCGGCTCGGTAACCGGCCGGCCGCGCTCGGAGAGTCGGTTGTCGGATCGTCCGTCGGGTTTCTTGTCGGATCGTCCTTCGGGTTGCTCGTCGGAACGGTTGTCGGGTCTTTCGTTCATGCGGTCAGCGTGCCCGGCCGATCACCCTCGCTGCCACCCAGAAAAATCGCTCCGAATGTTTGATCCACAGCCAACTGTGGTTATCCACAGGGCAATTGGCGATTCTGTGGACAACCCCTGTGCGCTTTACGTGCTTTGACCAAGTCCCTCGACATCACCGGTTCTTGATGCCAGAGCATCCAAGGTCCTTGCCTGAAGCTCCCGTTCGGTCGCCGCGGTGATGAACGCAGCCGCCTTCTCCGCGCCAACCAGAGCCTGTACAGCCCGGATCGTCTCCGTCGGCAGCGCCACGGTCCGTGCCTCGGAGGACACCGGAAGGGGAAGCTCCGACGTCAGATGCAGTTGCAGGTGCTGGGTGGCGAACGTCCGCATGGCCCGCGCCAGTTCGGCATCCACCGTCTGCTGCGCGAGCGGACGGAGCCGTCGCACCAGCGAGGCCGCTTCGGCCGCGTCCGCGTCGGTGGGCGGACGGTGTCCGAGATAGCGGGCGAAGACGTGCTCGGTGGTGAACTCCAGGAAGCGCGAGGCGATGTGCTCCACCTGGCCGCGAAGTTCCCGCAGATGACCGGAGATTGCCCGGAGCGGAACACCGGCGGCGTGCAACCCGGCGGCCACAGCCAGCTCCTGGGGGCTGGGCACCAGGAACTCGTCGTCCCGCCCCGGCACGGCCTCCAGCACCCCGAGCTCCACCGCCTCGGCGACCGCGGCATCGTCCGGCTTCCCCCCGAACTTGGCGTCCAGCTCGTCCCGGGTGATCCGGGCCGCCTCCTCGTCCGTCCACGGACCCTGCACCTCGGCGACCAGACCGAGCACTCCGCCGAGCCCCCGGCCCGCGTCCCAGGCCTCCAGCAACTCCTTGATCGACGCCAGGGTGTAGCCGCGGTCGAGCAGGTCGGCGATCTGCCGCAGCCGCGCCAGATGGGCGGAGCCGTAGACGTTGGACCGGCCGCGACGTTCGGGTCTGGGCAGCAGTCCGCGGTCCTGGTAGGCGCGGATCGTACGGACTGTGGCGCCGCTGCGGTGTGCGAGATCCTCGATCCGGTACTCGGCCACTGGCTGCTCGGACACGCCCGCTCCCTCGATGACAGACCGCCTACGACAGGGCGGCGCGGCCCACCGCCCCCGCCGCGGCGCGGGCCGCCGGCGAGGTCGCGAGATAGTCGACGGCCCTGCGCAGCGAACCTTCCTGCGAGGGATGGTACGACCGCCGGACGTAGCGGGGTATCGCGGCGCCCAGCTCGCGCCAGGTGGGCAGCAGCCCCTTGGCCACCGCGCGGTTGTGCTCGCGCAGGGAGTAGCGCAGCCGTCCCGCCAACTCGGGGTCGTGACGGATGAGATACGCCGTGCCCCATGCCCAGAGCCACAGCAGCACCGGGGTGGTGACGACCATGCCCTCGATACGGCGTGCGTAGCGCGGCAGCCCCGAGCCTCCGCAGTGCTGGTACATGTCGAAGGCGACGGACCGGTGCTCGACCTCCTCGGCGCCGTGCCAGCGCAGCAGGTCGAGCATGACCTCGTCGGCGCCCGCACGGTCGAGCCCTTCGGCGCGCAGCACCCAGTCGCCCAGCACCGCGGTGAACTGCTCGATCGCCGCGATGATCGAGAGCCGGAACCGCAGCCATTCCCGGGGCGGCACGGGTGCGTGGAGCGGCGGTGTCTCGCCGAGGAGCTTCTCGAAGAGGAAGTCGACGTGCCGGGTGAAGCCCTCCGTGGCGAGCCGCTGGGCCGCGAGATGGTCCAGCACATGGGAGTGCTGCACGCTGTGGGTGGCCTCCTGCCCCATGAAACCCTTGACGTCCTTCAGCAGCACCGGGTCCGACACCATCGGCAGGGCTTCCTTGAAGACCTTGACGAACCACCGCTCCCCGGCGGGCAGCAGCAGATGCAGCACGTTGATCACATGGGTGGCGACGGGCTCGTCCGGGATCCAGTGCAGCGGGGTCCCGTCCCAGTCGAACGAGACCCGCCGCGGGGTGATGGCGTAGTGACCGGCCTGCTCCTCGGTGCTCACAGCGGCGGCTCCAGCCGGGCGATCGCGCGCAGTGTCCTCGGCGTGAAACGGGACATGAGGCGAAGGCCACGGGCCTCGGGCGTCACCGGCACCACCGCCTGGTTCCGCACGACGGCGCGCAGGATGGCGTCGGCGACCTTCTCCGGCGGGTAGTTGCGCAGACCGTAGAGCCGGGCGGACTTCTTCCGGCGCCGCTGCTCCTCGGCCTCGTCGACGCCGGCGAAGCGCGCGGTGGAGGTGATGTTGGTGTTGACGAAACCCGGGCAGATCGCCGAGACCCCGATCCCCCGGCCCGCGAGTTCCGCCCGCAGACATTCGCTGAGCATCAGCACGGCCGCCTTGGAGGTGCTGTACGCCGGCAGCGCCTTGGAGGGCTGATAGGCCGCGGCCGAAGCGGTGTTGACGATGTGGCCGCCCTGTCCGCGCTCCGCCATCTGCCGGCCGAACAGCCGGCAGCCGTGGATGACGCCCCACAGATTGACGTCGAGGACCTTCTTCCAGTCCGCGGACGTGGTCTGGAGGAAGGAGCCGGACAGACCGATCCCCGCGTTGTTGACCAGGACGTCGACCACGCCGTACTCGGTGGCGACCCGGTCGGCGAGCTTCTCCATGGCCTCCTCGTCGCTGACGTCCACCGCCTCGGCCCAGGCCTCGGGCGCCCCGATGAGCCGGGACAGCTCCGCAGTCCTCGCCGCGCCCTCCGCGTCCCGGTCCACGGCCACGACCCGGGCCCCGGCCTCGGCGAACGCGAAGGCGGTCGCCCGTCCGATGCCGCCGGCCGCGCCCGTCACCAGGACGAGCTGTCCGCCGAACCGCTCGGCGTGGGCGCCCCGGGCCGTGGTCACCGGCGCCGCCGAGCCGGCGGGGCTGTCCTCGTGCCGGGTCACGAACTCACCGATCCAGGAAGCCAGTTGGTCAGGCCGGGTGCGGGGGATCCAGTGCCTGGCGGGCAGCGTCCGGCGCGTCAACCGCGGTGCCCAGGTGCCCAGATCGTCGTAGAGCCGCTCCGACAGGAAGAAGTCGCCGGTCGGCGTGATGAGTTGCACGGGCGCATGGGCGTAGGCGTCGGCTCGCGGTCGGCGCAGCCGGGCACGGACGTTGTCGCGGTACAGCCACGCACCGTGGGCCGCGTCCTGGGGGAGCGAGGGTGTCGGGTAGTCGCCGCGGGCCGGCTTGTCCATCCGCCGGAGGATCTTCGGCCACTGCCTGCCGAGCGGCCCGCGCCAGGCGAGCTCCGGGAGCACCGGCGTATGCAGCATGTACACGTACCAGGACTTGGCGCCCTGGCCGAGGAGCTGGCCGACCCTGCGGGGGGTGGGCCGGCTCATCCGCTGCTTGATCCAGTGCCCGAAGTGGTCCAGCGACGGTCCGGACATCGAGGTGAAGGAGGCGATGCGCCCCTCCGTGCGTTCCAGCGTCACGAACTCCCAGCCCTGCACGGAGCCCCAGTCGTGTCCGACGAGATGCACGGGACGGCCGGGGCTCACGGCGTCGGCGACGGCGAGGAAGTCGTCCGTCAGCTTCTCCAGCGTGAAGCCGCCGCGCAGCGGGGTGGGTGCGGTCGAGCGGCCGTGCCCCCGCACGTCGTACAGCACCACATGGAAGCGGTCGGCCAGCCGTCCGGCGACCTCGGACCACACTTCCTTGCTGTCCGGGTATCCGTGCACGAGGAGGACCGTCGGCCGGTCGGCGTCGCCCAGTTCGGCGACGCACAGCTCGATTCCTCCCGTACGCACCCAGCGCTCCCGCGCCCCTTCGAGACTCACGCGTCCTCCGCCCAGCGCCGCACATGCGGCAGATCGTCGTCCAGCCAGAACGCGCTCTGCTCGGGGTCCCGGGAGTCGGTGACCACCAGGATCTCCTCGAACTTCGCGCCCGTGCCCCGGAATCCGAGGTGCGGTTCGACCGCCCAGAGCCCCGGACGGGGCGGGTGGTCGGAGAACGTGTACGGGCTCCACAGCGGCGACCAGCCGTCGCGATGTCCGTGCAACGCGTCGCTCGCGAGGCCCTTCAGCGACTGGGTGCCGAAGCCGAAGAGGCTCGGTGACCAGCGCCGGTCCTTCACCCGGTCGATCTTGTGGGCGATCACGCCGAAGGGATAGGCGCGGTGCCGGTTGGCGTACCCCTGGCGGACCATGAGGCGCTCCACGTCCTCGTAGATCTCGCGCAGCGATCGCCGCTCCCGCACCTCGCGGAGAATCAGCTCGCGGTGTGCCTGGAGGTCGGCGAGCAGTTTGCTGTGCAGCGGGCTCGGGCCCAGACAGCCCGAATAGCCCACGTCCGCGGTGAAGCCCTTGTGCACCGGTGCCATGTCGAGGATGAAAGGCATGCCCGCCTCGAGCACGCGGTTCGTGGGGAAGAACTGCAGGGGCACCCGGAAGCCGACGAAGGCCGTGCGGTCGCCGAACCAGGCGAACGGCAGGTGGAACCAGTCCCGCACCCCGCGCTCCCGCAGCCACTCGCGCTGCATGCGGGCGGCCTCCCGCTCGGTCACACCCGGCTTGAGCTGCGCCGCCACCGCCTCGGCACAGTCGTAGGCGAGCCGCTGCACGTCTCTGAACCCCCGCAGCTCCGCGGTGAGTTCGCCTGCCACTGCTGAGGTCATGCCACTGTCCGTCCCGTGTCGGATGCAGTACGTGCCCGTAACTTGACACTGATGAATGTGACAATGCCTGGCGGCTACGTCAAGACCCGTGCCGCGGCCTGTGGAAAACGCAGCGGTGCCCCTCCGGCGGCCGTGGGGACTCCGGCCGCCCCGCCCCCGACGGCCGAGGGGCACTCTGGTCGCATGCCCCTACGGGTCCGTACCTCTGGAGTCGGACACGGATACAGCCGCCAGGGTTGACGCCCGATGTGTCGTGCACCACTACCTTCGAACTGTGACTGTGATCGCGACCGAAAGCCTGAGCAAGCGGTTCCCACGGGTGACCGCTCTTGACCGGCTCTCCTTGGACATCGGACCCGGTGTGACCGGCCTGGTGGGCGCCAACGGAGCCGGCAAGTCCACGTTGATCAAGATTCTGCTGGGTCTGTCCCCCGCCACGGAAGGCCGGGCCGCGGTGCTCGGCCTCGACGTCGCCACCAGCGGCGGCGCCATCCGTGAGCAGGTGGGCTACATGCCTGAGCACGACTGCCTGCCGCCCGACGTCTCGGCCACCGAGTTCGTCGTCCACATGGCGCGCATGTCCGGGCTGCCGGCGACGGCCGCCCGCGAGCGCACCGCGGACACCCTGCGGCATGTCGGCCTCTACGAGGAGCGGTACCGCCCCATCGGCGGCTACTCGACCGGCATGAAACAGCGGGTGAAACTCGCGCAGGCCCTGGTCCACGACCCCAAGCTGGTCCTGCTGGACGAGCCGACCAACGGCCTCGATCCGGTGGGCCGTGACGAGATGCTCGGCCTCATCCGGCGCGTCTACACCGACTTCGGGATCTCGGTCCTGGTCACCTCGCACCTCCTCGGTGAACTCGAGCGCACGTGTGACCACGTCGTCGTCATCGACGGCGGCGCGCTCCTGCGGTCCAGCTCCACCAGCGACTTCACCCAGACGACCACGACCCTCGCGGTCGAGGTCACCGACACGGACAAGCACCCCGACGGGACCGCGACGCTCCGCGAGGCGCTGGCGGCCGCCGGGATCACCCTGCACGCGGGCGTGGAGGAGGGTCTGCCGGGAGCCGGCCACATCCTGCTGATCGAGGCCACGGGTGAGGAGACGTACGACGTCGTGCGCGACACCGTCGCGGGCCTCGGCCTCGGCCTCGTACGGATGGAACAGCGACGCCACCACATCGCGGAGGTCTTCCGCCCGGAGGCAGCGGCACAGGCGATGGAGGTGCAGGCCCGATGAGCACGGAGCTGTCCGGAACGGTCCCCGAGACCACCCGTATCCACAACATCGGCTACCGGAACTACGAGGGCCAGCGCCTCGGCCGTGCTTACGCACGCCGCTCGCTCTACTCGCAGTCGCTGCGCGGCGCCTACGGCCTCGGCCGTTCGGCGAAGTCCAAGGTGCTGCCGATGATCCTCTTCGCGGTGATGTGCCTGCCCGCCGCGATCATCGTGGCGGTCGCCGTCACCACCAAGCTGAACGACCTCCCGCTCGACTACACGCGCTACGCGATCGTCACCCAGGCGGTCATCGGCCTCTATCTCGCCGCGCAGGCCCCGCAGTCCGTCTCCCGCGACCTGCGCTTCAAGACGGTGCCGCTGTACTTCTCGCGACCGATCGAGCGGATCGACTACGTCCTCGCGAAATACGGGGCGATGGCGTCCGCGCTGTTCGTTCTCACCGCGGCGCCGCTGGTGATCCTCTACGTCGGTTCGCTGCTGGCCAAGATGGACTTCATGGACCAGACGAAGGGCTTCGCACAGGGCATGGTCTCGGTGGCGCTCCTCTCGGTGCTCTTCGGCGGACTCGGTCTGGTGATGGCCGCGCTCACACCGCGCCGCGGCTTCGGCGTCGCCGCCGTCATCGCGACGTTCACGATCACCTACGGCGCCGTCTCCACCGTCCAGGCCATCGCCTGGGAGACCGGCTCGGCCGGGGCGATCAAGTGGCTCGGCCTGTTCTCGCCGGTCACCCTCGTCGACGGCGTGCAGACCGCCTTCCTCGGCGCCACCTCCGCCTTCCCGGGCGAAGCGGGACCGGGCGCCGGTGCGGGCGTGGTCTATCTGCTGGTCGTCCTCGCGCTCGTCGCCGGCTCGTACGCCGTCCTGATGCGCCGCTACCGAAAGGTCGGGCTGTGACCGCCCGCCCGTCGCCCACCACCACCCTCCTAAGGAATGGGCCGCGCCCATGAGCACTCTGAACATCGAGCACACCTCGCGGTGGTTCGGCAATGTCGTGGCCGTCAACGACGTCACGATGACCGTCGGCCCCGGCGTCACCGGTCTGCTCGGCCCGAACGGCGCCGGAAAGTCGACCCTCATCAACATGATGGGCGGTTTCCTCGCCCCCTCCACGGGAAGCGTCACGCTCGACGGCCATGCCATCTGGCGCAACGAGTCCGTCTACCGCCAGATCGGCGTCGTACCGGAGCGGGAAGCGATGTACGACTTCCTGACCGGCCGCGAATTCGTCGTCGCCAACGCCGAGTTGCACGGCCTGGGTGCCAAGGAGGCCCAGAAGGCGCTGGCGACGGTCGAGATGGAGTACGCGCAGGACCGCAAGATCTCCACGTACAGCAAGGGCATGCGGCAGCGCGTGAAAATGGCGTCCGCGCTGGTCCACGACCCGTCGGTGCTGCTGCTCGACGAGCCCTTCAACGGCATGGACCCGCGCCAGCGCATGCAGCTGATGGATCTGCTGCGGCGCATGGGCGCCGCGGGGCGCACCGTGCTGTTCTCCTCACACATCCTGGAGGAGGTCGAACAGCTCGCCTCGCACATCGAGGTGATCGTCGCCGGACGGCATGCCGCATCCGGGGACTTCCGCAAGATCCGCAGGCTGATGACGGACCGGCCGCACCGCTATCTCGTGCGCTCCAGCGACGACCGGGCGCTCGCCGCGGCCCTGATCGCCGACCCGTCGACGGCCGGGATCGAGGTCGACCTCGCCGAGGGCGCGCTGCGCATCCAGGCCGTCGACTTCGGCAGGTTCACCGAGCTGCTGCCGCGGGTCGCCCGCGAGCACTCCATCCGGCTCCTCACGGTCTCGCCCTCGGACGAGTCCCTCGAGTCGGTCTTCTCCTACCTCGTAGCGGCCTGAAAGGAGCTGTGACGTCATGTACAACCCCACAGTCGCCCGGCTCACCTATCGGGCCGTGCTGGGCAGGCGCCGGGCGGCGATCCTGTTCGTGCTGCCCGCCCTGCTGCTCGTCATCGCGGTGGCGGTACGGAGCTTCAACGGCGTCGACGACCAGGTCGCCGCCGACGTCCTCGGCGGCTTCGCCATCGCCACGATGGTGCCGCTGATCGGTGTCATCGCGGGCACCGGGGCGATCGGTCCCGAGATCGACGACGGTTCGATCGTCTATCTGCTCGCCAAGCCGGTGAAGCGGCCGACGATCATCTTCACCAAGCTGATCGTGGCGATCGCCGTGACGATGGCCTTCTCGGCCATCCCCACCCTCATCGCGGGGTTCATCCTCAACGGCAACGGCCAGCAGATCGCGATCGCGTACACCGTCGCGGCACTCGTCGCCTCGATCGCCTACAGCGCGCTGTTCCTGCTGCTGGGCACGGTCAGCCGGCACGCGGTCGTCATCGGTCTCGTCTACGCACTGGTCTGGGAGACGCTGTTCGGCAGCCTGGTGCCGGGCGCCCGCACCCTGAGCGTCCAGCAGTGGGCGCTCGCGCTCGCCGAGAAGATCGGCGGCGAGGGCCTGATCGGTTCGGACGTCGGGCTTCCACTGGCAGCGGTGCTGCTCGCCGGTGTGACGGTCGCGGCCACGTGGTACGCGGGCCAGAAGCTGCGGGTGCTGAAGCTCGCCGGCGAGGAGTGAGAGACAGCGACTCCGGAGACGACCCTGGAGACATCGCTACGTGCGTCGGCCCCCGCCGGAACAGGCGGGGGCCGACGCATTTCGCGTAACTGTACGTTTATCGGCTCGTTGTCCTCGGTGCGTGGAGGCAACTGGAGTGAGTGGCGTCGAGAGTTCGTGAAGTCGGGGATTGCCGTGAGGGCAGGGATCGCGCCCGGAACGGTCATTGAGTGAGTTGCACCGTGAGCCGATCTCCACCCCTGTGCCCGGGGAGAGGCCGTCCACTGTCAGCTCTCCAGAACAGAAGGCATGCTCATGCCACCAGAAGGTGCCCTGCTCGAATCGCGCGCGATGCGCGACAGCGTCCAGGGGTGTGTCGAAGCACTCGACAAGGTCAAGGCGCTCGCTCTGCTCCCGGACAACGTGCACGTATCCACAGAGGGCGTTGCGCGGTACTTCGAAGTATCCACAGAGGTCGTCCGGCAGGTGACCTCGCGGCATCGCGAGGAGCTCACCGAGAACGGGGTGGTGGTGCTGCGCGGCTCTGACCTGCGGAAATATCAGAGTGACAAGTTGTCACTCTCATCCGCGGGCGGGGCAGGAAGTTATCCACAGCGGCGTTCCAGCCTCACTCTCTACACCCGCCGGACGGTGCTCAACATCGCGATGCTCCTGCGCGACAGTGACATCGCCCGTCGCGTCCGCACCTATCTCCTCGACGCCGAGGAGGGCTGGCGGGAGGCTCACGCCTCGCTCGACCGGCGCGTCACCGCCGTCGAGCAGTGCCTCGCCGGCGTCGGCACGGCACTGTGCGAACTCGGCCCGGTGCTCGACCGGATGTCGCAGCGGCTCGATTCCCTGGACCAGCGGCTGGATGCCACCAACCGGGTGGTCGGGGCGATGAGCAACCGACTGTGCGAACTGTCCGACGACATGCTGCGCATGGACGCCAGGATGGACGACTTCGCCCGTCAGTTGAGGGATCTGCGGCGCCGCAGGCGCCGCTGACCGAACCGCGGTGATGACCGCGGGGACGCAGCGCCCGCGCCACCGGTAATTCGGTGGCGCGGGACCGCCCCGGCCCGGCACAGTGGTCGGGCCGGGGCACACCAGTGCGATCGGTGCCACCTACCGGGAGAGGAGCGCGACGATGACCGAGAGTACGAGTCCGTCGAGCTCCCGTCAGGGCAGCGCCGGGCAGGCAGTGGAGTAGCCACCGAGACTCCACAGGCCGCCCGCGAGCAGCTGTCCGGGGGCGGCCGCTTCGAGCGCGCATCTGCGCGGGCCGCCCCCTCCCGGAGGATTGGCCGAGTGGTAAGGCAGCGGCTTGCTAAGCCGTCGTCGGGGCGCGAGTCCCGCGCGCGTTCGATCCGCGCATCCTCCGCCGTACGTGGGTTCCGCCGTACGCATCCTCGCCGTACGCAGTCCGGTCCAGCGCGGCCGCAGCCGTCCCGGCGTTGTCATCGAGAGCCGTACGTCGCACACACCGATCGAAGCGGACCTCGGCAGGTACGCCGCACGCCCCGCGTCGGCCGAAACCCACGCGTCAGCCGAGCCAGCGCTCCAGGACCACGGCGATGCCGTCGGTGTCGTTCGACGAGGTGACCTCGTCCGCCACCGACTTCAGTTCCTCGTGCGCGTTCGCCATCGCCACTCCGTGTGCGGCCCACGCGAACATCGGGATGTCGTTCGGCATGTCGCCGAAGGCGATCGTGTCCGCCGCCTTCAGCCCCAGCCGACGGGCGGCCAGCGACAGACCGGTCGCCTTGCTCAGCCCCAGTGGCAGCAGTTCGACCACGCCCTGGCCGGCCATCACCACGTCCACCAGTCCGCCGACCGTCGCCCTGGCCACCTTGGTCAGGGCGTCGTCGTCCAGTCCGGGGTGCTGGATGTAGACCTTGTTCAGCGGGGCGGACCACAGCTCGGCCGGGTCCTCGTAGGCCAGCACGGGCAGCGGGCCCTCCTGGACGCGGTAGCCGGGGCCGACCAGCACCTCGCCGTCGAGACCGTCACGGCTCGCGGCCAGTGCCAGGGGGCCGACCTCGGCCTCCAGCTTGGCGAGGGCCAGCCCCGCCAGTTGCCGGTCGAGCGTCACGGAGGTCAGCAGCCGGTGTTCACCGGCGTGGTAGACCTGCGCGCCCTGGCCGCAGACCGCGAGGCCCTCGTAACCGAGATCGTCCAGGATGTGCCGGGTCCACGGCACGGCGCGTCCGGTGACGACGATGTGCGCGGCACCCGCCGCGGTGGCCGCGGCGAGTGCGTCGCGGGTGCGTTGCGAGACGGTGTCGTCGTCGCGCAGAAGAGTGCCGTCGAGGTCCGTGGCGATCAGCCGGTACGGGAGCGGCGGGGCCGAGCTCACTTGGTGATCGGCTCCAGAATCTCCCGGCCGCCGAGGTAGGGGCGCAGCACCGGCGGTACGCGCACCGAACCGTCGGCGAGCTGGTGGTTCTCCAGGATCGCCACGATGGTGCGCGGCACGGCGCACAGTGTGCCGTTCAGCGTCGCGAGCGGCTGCACCTTCTTGCCGTCCCGCATTCGCACCGACAGACGGCGGGCCTGGAAGCCGTCGCAGTTCGACGCGGACGTCAGCTCGCGGTACTTGCCCTGGGTCGGGATCCACGCCTCGCAGTCGAACTTGCGCGAGGCCGAGGCGCCGAGGTCGCCGGTGGCGACGTCGATGACCTGGAACGGCAGTTCCAGAGCCGTCAGCCACTGCTTCTCCCAGTCCAGGAGACGCTGGTGCTCGGCCTCCGCGTCCTCGGGAGCGACGTAGGAGAACATCTCGACCTTGTCGAACTGGTGCACCCGGAAGATGCCGCGGGTGTCCTTGCCGTACGTCCCGGCCTCACGGCGGAAGCACGGCGAGAAGCCCGCGTACCGCAGCGGCAGCTTGTCGGCCTCGATGATCTCGTCCATGTGGTACGCCGCGAGGGGCACCTCGGAGGTGCCGACGAGATAGAGGTCGTCTTTGTCCAGGTGGTACACGTTCTCCGCGGCCTGGCCGAGGAAGCCGGTGCCCTCCATGGCGCGCGGGCGGACCAGCGCGGGGGTCAGCATCGGCACGAAGCCGGCCTCGCTCGCCTGCGCGATCGCCGCGTTGACCAGGGCGAGCTCCAGCAGTGCGCCGATGCCGGTGAGGTAGTAGAAGCGCGAACCCGAGACCTTGGCCCCGCGCTCGACGTCGATGGCGCCCAGCGCCTCGCCGAGCTCCAGGTGGTCCTTGGGCTCGAAGCCCTCGGCGCCGAAGTCGCGGATGGTGCCGTGCGTCTCCAGGACGACGAAGTCCTCCTCGCCGCCGACCGGGACGTCCGGGTGGACGAGGTTCCCGAGCTGGAGCAGGAGCCGCTTGGTCTCCTCGTCGGCTTCGTCCTGCGCGGCATCCGCCGCTTTGACCTCGGTCTTCAGCTGCTCGGCACGCTGGAGCAGCTCGGCGCGCTCCTCGGGAGAGGCCTTCGGGATCAGCTTGCCGAGCGCCTTCTGCTCGGAGCGCAGCTCATCGAAGCGGACGCCGGAGGACCTGCGTCGCTCGTCGGCGGAGAGCAGGGCGTCGACGACGGCGACGTCCTCTCCACGGGCGCGCTGGGAGGCGCGAACACGGTCGGGGTCCTCACGGAGCAGGCGAAGGTCAATCACCCCACCAGGCTACCGGTGCCCACTCACCGCAACGCCATCGATATACCGCGCGTGTCACTTTGCCCGGATTGCCGGAATTATGCGTCGGCGGTCAAATCGCCGGGCCGATCGTCGATGCCGGGGGTCAAGCGTCAATAAACAAGCCGCTATTCGCCGAAACGGGGCATTCGGCGACGAGTGGAATTGACCCAGTTCCCTTGCGGGGTGCGGAACTTGACCTGCTGTTGTCCACAGGGATATGGGGCTTCACAAAGTTATCCACAGGCTGTGTGGGAGAACTGTGGATCGTGGAAGTGATCATTCCTGGGGCTTCGTACGAGCCGAGGGATTCCCCTCCCAAACCCACCCCACACACTCATTCGGGTGGGAATTGCTCGCTCCAAAGAGTTGATCAATGAAAGGGAGGTGACGAGCAGATGACATGGGCGACCTGCCGCCCTGTGGATGGAAGTGGGACGACTGGGCCGATTTGTCGACCGTGTCGGATGGTGTTGTCGACTTGTCCCCAGGTCGAGACCCGAGCCTGTGGATAACTTCTGTGGACAACGAAAGTCAGCAGGTAGGACAGTTTCCGCTCAGCCCGCGCCGTGGTGGCAGCGCGGTCTCGGGTCAGGCCCGGCCGTCCTGGCAGCGCGCGAGCCAGTCGGAGGCCGACGTGAATTCTTCGTCCGAGGTGCCTCGCCGCTGCGCTCGTACGTCCTCCCGTGCGACGCCCGCACGGGGATACGAACCGAGGAACCGCACCTTCGGGCAGATCCGCTTGAGGCCCATCAGCGCCTCGCCCACCCGTCGGTCGGAGATATGGCCCTCGGCGTCCACGGCGAAGCAGTAGTTCCCGATGCCCGCGCCCGTCGGCCGTGACTGGATGAGCATCAGGTTGACCCCGCGCACGGCGAATTCCTGCAGCAGTTCGAGCAGGGCACCGGGGTGGTCGTCGCCGAGCCAGATGACGACCGAGGTCTTGTCCGCGCCGGTCGGTGCCGCGGGCCTCGCGGGCCGGCCCACCAGGACGAAACGGGTCTCCGCGTTCTCGGCGTCGTGGATCTCGGTCACCAGCGGCTCGAGCCCGTAGGTCGCCGCCGCGAACTCCCCCGCGAAGGCCGCGTCGTACCGGCCCTCCTGCACCAGGCGCGCACCGTCCGCGTTGGAGGCCGCCGACTCCCACAGGGCGTCCGGCAGATGGGTGCGCAGCCAGTTGCGCACCTGGGGCTGGGCGACCGGGTGCCCGGTCACCGTCTTCACCGCGGACAGCGTGGTGCCCGGCCGCACCAGCAGCGCGAAGGCGATCGGCAGCAGCACCTCGCGGTAGATCATCAGCGGCTCGCCGGACGCCAGCTC
The DNA here is from genome assembly GCF_040302905.1 of Streptomyces sp. NPDC096193. NCBI lineage: Bacteria > Bacillati > Actinomycetota > Actinomycetes > Kitasatosporales > Streptomycetaceae > Streptomyces > Streptomyces sp. NPDC096193. Next base: position 349,068 of record NZ_JBEOSJ010000005.1, read on the forward strand.
GTCGAGGGTGGCGGTGACACCGCCCTCCACGGAGTTCTCGATCGGGACGAGGGCCGCCGCGGCGTCCCCGTTCCGCACGGCGTCCAGAGCCGCCGGCACGGACACCATCGGAACGAGCTCGCGGGTGGCCGCTTCCGGGAGCGTACGGAGGGCGGCCTCGGTGAACGTGCCCTCGGGACCCAGATAGGTGTAGCGCGTGGCTGACATACGGTCACCCTAATAGGCGCGCGCGGGTCACGACTCCAGGAGCCGCTGTCCCACGTACTCGCCCTCCCGCGGGCCTCCGGGCACCGCGAACAGCCCGCTCGCCTCGTGCCGCACGAACGGCGACAGGGCGTCTCCCCGGTCCAGCTTTCGCTGCACCGGCACGAAGCCGCGCAGCGGATCGGCCTGCCAGCAGATGAAGAGCAGCCCCGCGTCCGGTGTTCCGTCCGCCGCGATCCCGTCGTGGAAGGAGAAGGGGCGCCGCAGCATCGCCGCCCCGCCGTTCTGTTCGGGTGCGGCGATACGGGCGTGGGCGTTGTCGGGGACGACGAGCCTGCCGTCCGGGCCCGTCTTGTCCAGCGCGATCTCGGTGGTCTCGGAGCCGCCGGTCAGCGGAGCGCCGTCGGACTTGCGCCGGCCGATGACCTGCTCCTGCTTCTTCAGCGTCAGCTGCTCCCAGTCGTCGAGGAGCATCCGGATCCGGCGCACGACTGCGTACGAGCCGCCGGCCATCCACGGGTGCGCGGTCTTCGCGGGGACGAAGATCCGGCGGTCGAAGTCGGGTTCGGCCGGCTTGGGGTTACGGGTGCCGTCGACCTGCCCCATCAGGTTGCGGGCGGTCATCGGCTTGCCGGTGGCACCGGGCGAACGGTTGAAGCCGTTCATCTGCCAGCGCACCCGGGCCGCCGCACCCGCCGTCTTCTGCACGGCGCGCAGGGCGTGAAAGGCGACCAAGGAGTCGTCGGCGCCGATCTGCACCCAAAGATCGCCGTTCGAGCGCTTGGCGTCGAGCTGGTCGGCGGAGAAGTTCGGCAGCGGGTCCAGCTCCGGCGGCCGCTGCGCCACCAGGCCCGTCCGGTCGAAGAAGGTGCGGCCGAAGCCGAACGTCAGCGTCAGCGACGAGGGACCCGCGTCCAGGGCGACTCCCGTGTCCCCCTCGGCGGCCGGGCGGCCCGCCATGAGTTCGGCCGCCAGCGCCGACCAGCGGCGCATCAGCGCGACCGCCTCGCTGCGGCCCGCCCCCGGTGCCAGATCGAAGGCGATCAGATGGCCGCGCGCCTGGAGGGGGGTGGTGATGCCGGACTGGTGCTCGCCATGGAAGGGGACACCGGTGGAGCCGACCGCGGTCAGCGCCGCGAGGGTGTCGTCGGAGGCGGTGGCGCCGGAGACGACACCGCCCGCCGCGCCGAGCGCCAGTCCGGTGGCGCCGGCGGCACCCACGCTGCCCAGCAGCCGCCGCCTGGAAATGTTGTTGTCGCTCACGGTCGATCAGCCGATCTTCACGTTCTTGTCGATGGTGGCCTGGTCGATGTCAGAGGTCCGCACGGTCACCTGGACCTGCCATTCACCGGGCATCGGGATCTGGACCGCGGCCGCGCTCCAGTGTCCCGCAGGGAGTCGTTCGGGCCTGATGGGCAGCGGGCCGATCTGCTTGGCGACCAGAGTGAACGACACCTTCACCTCGGGCACCTCCATCGGCTTGCCCGCCGGGTCGGTGAGCCAGAGGTGCATCTCGTTGGCGCCCGGGCTCGCCGGACCGAGCGTCAGCCGGACCGTGCCCTTGCCGTTCCGGCCGCCCGTGTCGAAGGGCAGGGCGATCTCGGCGGGACCTGGCGCCGGTGCGTCGGCACCCTGGGCGGAGCTGCCGGTGATCCTGGCCGCCTCCTCCTCCGTACGGCCCGGTTCGGTGGACGTCAGCACAGTGGTCACGGCGAGCAGGGCGACGGCGACGGCCGCCTCCGCCAGCACGGAACGGCGCAGCCCGGACCGTACGGGATCCGCGTCCCTGGCCTTCTTCTCGGCCGCGGTGGCCACGGCGGCCTGCTGGCGGGCGAGCTGGGCGGCCCGTTCGGGGTCCGCCCCCTCGATCTGTCCGCCCGAGCCGGCCGCGGTCGTGGCGGAGCCGTCGGGAACGGTCACGGCGGCGGGCTCCGCCGCCTCGGCCCGCTCCGTCTCCGCCGCTGCCACGTCGGTCCGCACCGACCGCTCGGCCTGCTTCGCCTCGGCGAGCTGGGCGGTCCAGCGCCGTGACACCCATGCGACACCGACCATGACGACGACCAGCGCCACCTTGGCCAGCAGCAGTTGTCCGTACGACGTCCCGGTGAGCGCCGACCACGAGCCGACCTGCCGCCAGGACTGGTACAGCCCGGTCACCGTCAGCGTGACGACGCATACGAAGGCGACGCGGGAGAAGCGGTGCACGGCCGACGGTTCGATGGACGGTGCCCGGTACAGCGCGGTCAGCAACGTGGCGAGACCACCGAGCCAGCCGGCGACGGCCAGCAGATGCAGGACGTCCACCGGCATGGCGACGGTGGGCTGGATACCCGTCGACGCGTGCTCCGACAGCGCCCAGGTGGCCGCGACACCGGCCGCGACGACGGTGCCGCCCATGGCCAGCCCGAAGGTGAGGTCCTTCTTCTCGGTCGCGTCCTCCCGCCTCGCGTACGCGCCGAACAGCACGGCGATGAACAGGGCGGCCGCGCCGAGCAGCAGCAGCCGCGAGACGAGCGCGGCCCCGGTCTTGGTCTCCAGGACGTCCCGCAGCCCGCTCAGGTCGAAGGCGTCGGCGAGCTTTCCGGAACCGGTGTAGGGGGTGCGCAGCAGCAGCATCGCCAGGGTGGACGCGGTCAGCGTCACCCACCCGTACGCGACGAGCCGTTGGACCGGGCGGACGGATGCGGCGCGCTGCCAGCACAGCAGGACGAACGCGGCACCGCCCGCGAGCAGGACGAATCCCGCGTACGCCGCGTAGCGAGCGACGTCGTAGAGCAGGCCGACCGGGCCGCCGCCCGCTTCGTCGCCGGGGAGAGCGACCTCGGTCTCGGAGGGCGCCCCGATCGAGAAGGTGAAGGCGCCGGAGACGGGATGGCTGTCAGCCGAGACGGCCTGCCAGGCGACGGTGTACGTGCCGTCGGGCAGACCCGGCAGCAGATCGACGCCGTAGCCGGCCTTGCCGCCGGTGGACATGTCACGGATCTTGGCGGTGTCCGCGCGCTTGCCGCTCGGTTCGAGGACCCGGATCGAGTCGTTGCCCATCGCGATCTGCTCGGAGAAGGTGAGCGTCACTTCCTTGGGGGCGGTCGCTACCACCGCCCCGTCCTTCGGATTGCTCCCGGTCAGAGCGGCGTGGGCGGCGGCCGGGCTCGCCGCGGTGAGCAGCGCTCCGAGGAGCGTGCCCAGGAACACGGTCGCAGCCAGCAGCAGTCGGACCGGGGATGGGCCGAGGCGCGGGGCGGTGGTTGTCATGGCGTGGTTCAGTCCCCTCGGTGCTCAGTGTTCCGTCGGGTTGTACGTGGGAGCCTCGACGGGAAGTTCAACCGTGATCGGGTCGGACTTCTCGAAGTGCAGTTCCACGGCGACCTTCTCGCCCTGCTTGGGCTGCTTCTTGAGCGCCATGAACATGATGTGATTGCCACCGCGTTCGAGGTCGAGCTCACCGTCTGCCGGGATGTCGAAGGCCTCCACCTTCCGCATCCGCTGGTCCTTCGTCTCGTGGATCGTGACGTCGTCGGAGATGGCGCTGGTGACCGAGGTGAGCCTGTCGCCCTCGCCCCCGCCGTTGTGCACGGTGAGGAATGCGGCGGCCATGCCGGTCACCGGCTGCGGCATGAACCCACCGCTGACTTTCAACTCCGGTGTGCCGTCCGAGGAGCAGCCCGCCAGCGCCAGCCCCGCGGACAGGGCTATGGCGCAGGCGAGCGTTCTGCGGCGGCTCACGGCTTCTCCCCGCGGATCAGCCGGGGCAGGTCCTTGGCGTAGTCGTCCACCGTGGTGTCCTCCCCGTAGAGCACGTAGCCCGCGTCCGTCTTCGGGGAGAAGGCGACGACCTGGGCGCCGTGCATCGACACGATCGTGCCGTCCTTCTCCTTCTTCGGCGGGTCGATGCCGATGCCGATCTGTCGGGCGCCGGCCTGGATGGCCTTGAATTCGCCCGTCAGTCCGGTGAACGACGGGTCACCGGCGCTGGGCAGCCACTTGGCCAGCTCGGCCGGGGTGTCCCGCTCCGGATCGGTGGTGACGAAGACGACCTGCAGCTTGTCCTGGTCGGCCTTGGGCAGCTTCTTCTTGGCGACGGCGATGTTGCTCATCGTCAGCGGACAGACGTCGGGGCAGTGCGTGTAGCCGAAATAGATCAGCGTCGGCTTGCCCTTGGTGCGTTCGCGCAGGTCGTACTTCTTGCCGGTGGTGTCCGTGAGCACCAGGTTCGGCTTGGCGAACGGCTGGTCGAGCACGGTCGCCGCCTGGGCGCCCTGCTGTGCGGAGACATCGGCGACAGGGCTCTTGGCGGATTCTGGGCCGTCGGAGCAGGCGGACAGGGTGAGCGCGGCGGCCGCGACGAGTGCGGCCGCCAAAGCGGTCTTCTTGCGCATGAGGAGAGTTCCCGGAAGTGGTGGGGGGTGTCAGGCGGTGCGGCGGCGGCCGGCCAGGACGCCGAAGGCGACACCTGCCGCGCCGACCAGGATGCCGACGACCCCGAGGACGCGGGCGAAGGTGTCCGTGTCGTCGGCTGAGGCCGTCGCGGTCTTGGAGCCGTCGGCCGCGGTGCCCTTGGCGTCGGCGTTCGAGGCGGCGGCACCCGCGGCGCCGTGGCCGTCCTCGGCGGCGGCCGCGAGCTTCAGGACCGGCGCGGGAGCCTCGGGCTCGGCCGCACCCTCCTTCGCCTCCTCGATCCAGCGCACGACCTCCTTGTTGTCGTACGTCTGGAGCGCCTTGAACACCAGCTGGTCGGTGTCCTCGGGCAGCCGGCCGAGGGAGACCGGGAACTGCTGGAACTCACCCGGAGCGATCTTGCCGCCGGCCGCGGTCCAGGTGATCTTGGACGGGGCCTCGGTGATCTGCTTCCCGTGCACCTCGAGCGGCTTGGCCAGCTTGGTCTTGGTGACCACGGCCTTCCAGCCGGGAACGGGCTGCGGCATCACGGATGCCATCGGGTGGTCGGCCGGGAGGCTGACCTCGAGCTTCACGGTCGAGGCGTTGTCGCGCTCGTTGGGGACCTTGAAGTTGACCGTGGCGTAGCCGCCCTTGGCGGCCTCGCCCTGCGGCTGCACGCCGACGTGCGCGAAGGCGGTGCCGGAGAGCAGCAGCACGGAGGAGGCGGCGACACCGGACACGACGGCGGTACGGGAAAGGTTCATGGCGTAGGACTCCACTGGTGAGGAGAGGTGATGTGTGCCGGGCGCGTGAGGATGCGCGGGCACCACGGCACCACTCCCGTCGAGTGGGCCGCGTCAGGCTGCGAGTTCGAGGCGGGCGGGCGGCCCGCGCCTGATCACCGTGTGCTGGAGTGCCTCGCCCGCCGCCGTCGGGGGAGAACCGGCCGACGCGGCTACGGCGCACGCACCGGGCGGAGGGGTGCGTACGAGTCCGCCGCACAGCGCCCGTACGAGAGAGAGCGCGGCGCGCAACGGCCGCAGCCAGGCGGCCTCGGCCACGTCCTGGGCGGAGTCGGCCGACAGCCGGATCAGCCGGGCCAGCGCCAGATCTCCGTGGCGCAGCAGCCAGCCGGTCACGAGAGCCGCCAGCAGGTGCCCGAGGAGCATCGGAAGCGAAGGCCACAGCTCCGCCTGCGGCACTGTGGAGTGCGACACAGCGGCGTGCGTGCCGTGCCCCGGCGGGGTGATACCCGCCGCGGTGACGATGCGATGCGCGTCCGCGGGACTCAGGGACGAGGCGCCCGCCCCGCAGACCAGCTTCGCCGCCGTACGGATCAGTGCGTCGTCCGCCGACGGCGCGAGCCGCAGCTGACCCTGCCCCAGACCGAACAGGGCGTGCAGGGCGAGCTGTCCGACGCTCAGGGCCACGGCGATCGACGGCAGTGCGCGAACGCGGCCCGCAAAGGGCAGGACCAGCGCGAACATGGCCAGGAAGCCCACCGCGAGCGACCACGCAGCGACGCCTTCACAGGCGGCGATCGCATGCCCCGTCCCGGACAGCACGACACAGACCGCGGTGAACACCGCGGCCCTCAGCAGCCGCAGACCGGCTCCGGTACGTGCAACGGGTGGGGACGACATGGCCGGGTCATCATCGCACTGCGTCAACGGGCCCCGTACGGCAGGTCCGGAAGATCCGCTTTGGCGGCATACACCGCCGCCCCGGTGGCGCGCGTCGGCCGAATGAGCGCAATCCCGTCAACTATGTGCTTACGGAGCGTGTCTTGGGGCAATACGTATCGGTATGTCGAGCCGCAGCCAGGAGGCTGGAGCATGAGCATCTGGTGGTCACTCCACTTGCGGCGCGAAGCCGCGAGCATTCCGCTCGCCCGGCGCCTGCTGCTCGGCACGATGGAAACCGCGGGCGTCGACCCCGACATCTCGTTCGACCTCTCGGTCGCGCTCAGTGAGGCCTGTGCGAACGCCGTCGAGCACGGCGGCGACAAGGGCCTCGGCGAAGCCTCGGGGGACTACTGCGTCACCGCGTATCTGGACGGGGAGACGTGCCGTATCGAAGTCTCCGACTCCGGCCCCGGATTCCCTGTCCACGCCGCGGGCTGCGCCCACGCCCTGCCGCAGGCTCCGGCCTCCGCGGAGAGCGGCCGGGGGCTCTGTCTCATCGAGCAGCTCGCCGACCACGTCCACTTCGGCAACCGTCCGGGGCGGGGAGCGGTGGTCAGCTTCGACAAGGTCCTCAAATGGCGGGAGGACGCGCTGCTCAAGGTCTCGTGAGACGCCCTCCTGCGAGGATCCGTCCCGCGCGACCGGGGCAGCCGCGCCCTCCCGATCCTGAGTCGGCCCGTCCCCACTCGGCCGGTCCTGCTCAGCGTGCTCCGCGTCAGCCCTGCTTGAGTGCCGCCATCCAGGCCTCGACCTCATCCGCACGACGCGGCAGCGCCGCCGACAGATTCCTGTTGCCGTCCTCGGTGACCAGGATGTCGTCCTCGATCCGGACGCCGATGCCGCGGTACTCCTCCGGCACGGTCAGGTCGTCCGCCTGGAAGTAGAGCCCGGGCTCCACCGTCAGGCACATGCCCGGCTCCAGCGTCCCGTCGACATACGCCTCGGTGCGCGCGGCGGCGCAGTCGTGGACGTCCATGCCGAGCATGTGACCGGTGCCGTGGAGCGTCCAGCGGCGCTGAAGACCCAGCTCCAGCACCCGCTCCACCGGGCCCTCGACGAGACCCCACTCGACGAGCCGCTCGGTGAGCACACGCTGCGCGGCGTCGTGGAAGTCGCGGTACTTGGCACCCGGCTTGACGGCCGCGATACCGGCCTCCTGGGCGTCGTACACCGCGTCGTAGATGGTGCGCTGCAATTCGCTGTAGCGGCCGTTGATCGGCAGCGTGCGGGTGACGTCCGCGGTGTACAGGGTGTGGGTCTCCACGCCGGCGTCCAGCAGCAGCAGGTCGCCGGAGCGGACCGGGCCGTCGTTGCGCACCCAGTGCAGGGTGGTCGCGTGCGGTCCGGCGGCGCAGATCGAGCCGTAGCCGACGTCGTTGCCCTCGACGCGGGCGCGCAGGAAGAACGTGCCCTCGATGTAACGCTCGCTGGTGGCCTCGGCCTTGTCGAGGACCTTGACGACGTCCTCGAAACCGCGCGTGGTGGAGTCGCACGCCTTCTGCAGCTCGCCGATCTCGAACGCGTCCTTGACGGCGCGTGCCTCGGAGAGGGTGACCCGCAGCTCCTCGTCGCGCTCGGCGGTGACCTTGTCGGTCAGCGCGGCCTCGATGGCGGCGTCGTGCCCGCGGACGACGCGGACCGGGCCGGTCGCCTCGCGCAGCTTCTCGGGCAGTTCGCGCACGTCCTCGGCGGGGATGCCCAGCAGCTGCTCGGCCTCCGCGAGCGAGTGCCTGCGGCCCACCCACAGCTCACCCTGGCCGGACAGCCAGAACTCGCCGTTCTCCCGGTCGGACCGGGGCAGCAGATACATCGTGGCGCGGTGGCCGCCGCCCTGCGGCTCCAGGACGAGGACGCCGTCCTCGCTCTGGTCACCGGTGAGGTAGGCGTACTCGGTGGACGCGCGGAACGCGTACTCCGTGTCGTTGGAGCGGGTCTTCAGATTCCCGGAGGGGATCACCAGACGCTCACCGGGAAAGCGCGCCGAGAGCGCCGCACGGCGGTCGGCGGTGTGCGCCGCCTGCGCGATGGGCTCGAGATCGCGCAGCTCGGTGTCCGCCCAGCCGCTCGTCATGTTCTCCGCGAGCTCGTCGGACACGCCCGGGTACAGGCCGTTCTTGCGCTGCTTGATCGGCTGCTCTTCTTCCGCGCCCGCTGCCGCAGCGGCCTCGTCGGAATCCGCCGGGATGAGCTCCTCGGCCACGTCTGCCTCCTCGATACGACACTGGACCGCTGTCCATCGTATGTGCGAGGGGAAGACGTCCTGTCGCCCTGTGGACAACGTGTGAGGAATCAGTCGAAGCGGGCGGCCAGCAGGACGACGTCCTCTCCCGTCCGGTCCCGGTCGAGCCCGTCCGGAAGCACCGTCCGCAGGACGTGGTCGGCGATGGCGGCCGGGTCCTGGCGGGCCGCCCTGGGCACACTCGCGGCTGCCGCGTGCAGCCGCGCGAACGCCCGGTCCATCGGGTCACCGGTCCGCCGCAGCAGTCCGTCGGTGTAGAGGAGCACCGTTTCTCCCGGCCCGGGCGAGATCTCGACGCTCGGCGCCTCCCAGCACGCGAGCATGCCCAGCGGCGCGGACAGGGAGGTCTCGACGAACTCGGTCCGGTGCTCGCTGATGAGCAACGGCGGTGTGTGCCCCGCCCCGGCGAGCACGATCTTCCCGACGGCCGGTTCGGCGTAGGCGAACAGCGCCGTGGCGGTACGGGCGGGTTCGGTCAGCCGCAGCAGCAGTTCGAGGTCGGAGAGGACGGCGACCGGATCCTCGCCCTCCATCACGGCGTACGCCCTGAGGGAGGCGCGCAGCCGGCCCATCGCGGCGAGCGCGCTCGGGCCGGATCCGCTGACCGATCCGACGGCGAGGCCCAGAGCGCCCTCCGGCAGCGGCAGCGCGTCGTACCAGTCGCCTCCGCCCTGCGGTCCCGTGCGGTGGCGGGCGGCGAGCTGGACCCCGGGCACCCGGGGCAGCCTGCTCGGCAGCAGTTCCTCGGCGACCGTCGCCACGGTCTCCCGCGCGTTCTCCAGCTCCAGCAGGCGGGCCAGGTGTTCAGTGGCGTAACGCATGTAGAGGCCGACGAGATGACGCTGACGCTCCACAGGGGTGGCGGGTTCGTCGTACATCCAGACGGCCGCGCCGAGAGTGCCCGCGGCCTCGGAGGCGAGGGGCTGGGTGTAACTGGCGGCGTAGCCGAGGCGGACCACGACGTCGCGGTGCAGGGGGTCGAGCGATTCGTCGGCGAGCAGATCGGGCTGGGCGACGGCTTCCGGGGAGGTCGCCGGGCCCGGCAGTCCACCGGGGCGACGGCCGTCCAGGATGCGGCCGTACGCGGTCGCGAGCCGCGGGACGGTCTCGATGTGCCCGAGTTCGGCGTGGCTGAGTCCGAGGCCCTTGGTGAACGCGGGGCCGTGGTCCCCGTCGAAGCAGTCGGCGCGCTGGGGGTCCGCCACCGGTTCGAGGACGACCATGCCCCGGCGCGCTCCGACGAGGGCGGCGCCGGCGCGCAGCAGTTCGTGGAGTGCGGTGTCCAGCGTGCTGGTCCGGGCCAGGCGCTCGGTCAGCTCGTGCAGGGTCGTGAGATCGGAGACCCAGCCGGCCAGCCGGTCCTGGATCAGCGCGCCGGGAGGGGTGGGCAGGGAGGGAAGCGAGTGGGCAGTGTGCGTGGGGTTGGGAACTGCCGAGTCGATTCCAGCCACTTTCGGCAGGTGAGGGGCGCTCATGGCAGCCGGCTTTCCAACGGGTGCGTTTCGCTCAATAGCATCGCAAACCCCCATGTCATTCTGCGCCGCTATCAATGCATCCACATGTACACGCACAAGGAAGGGGATGTCCAGCATTGGACCAGTGGGATCGGTGGTGTCTAGGTGACCATGAACTTGGCCGAAAAATGCACCCCGTGGCGGCGAATTGAGGTCGACTGAGGGCGTTCGGCAGTTGATCCCTCCAGAGCTCAGGCCCCGGAGGGACGCGTCATACCAAACGTGCTGGGTACGTAAACGGTGACGGCCAGGGGCAGTTGGCACCGCCCCGGAACCTGACGACGGCCCCGGGCGTCCTAACAGCCGTGGGTCGCGCCGCATCCCCGGGTGGCGGGGAAAGTTTTGACGGGACGGCAAGCGCCACGCGCGCGCCACCCCTCGCCATGCGTTTAATGGACTACAGCCCACGTTCGGCCCCCGAGCGGCGATCCTGTCGCAGGCGAAGCGGGGAGTCGCCCATGCCACCGGCAAGGGGCGATGATGCGCCGACTTGTACGCACAGTGAAGAGCTGCACACATGTTGTGATGTGGACCTCGGCGTTCAACGGAAAGGAACGAGCGCTCATGCGCGAGATCCTCGGAAGGCGACGCAGGCTCCTGTTCCGGCGTAAGAGGGGGCCAGTACAGCTTCGAGCGGCGCTCACCTACGCCGCCGAGTGGCAATGGCCCGTCCTCCCCGGTGTGGGACTGAAGGCGGCCGGAAGCCGCGGTGACCGCGGGCGCGGTTGCGCCTGCCCGGATCCCGAGTGCGTCGTACCCGGCGCGCACCCCTTCGACCCCGGCATTCTCGCGGCGACGACCGACGAACAAATGGTGCGCTGGTGGTGGGCCAACCGGCCGACCGCTCCTATCGTGCTGGCCACCGGAGGGCGGGCGCCGTGCGCGGTGAGCCTGCCCGCGGTGGCCGGGGCGCGTGCGCTCTCGGCGCTGGACCGCATGGACATGCGGCTGGGCCCCGTGGTCGCGACGCCCACCCGGTGGTCGCTCCTCGTGGCCCCCTACACCCTCGAACAGCTCGGGGAACTGCTCTTCGTCAAGGACTGCGTGCCGAGTTCGCTGCGCTTCCACGGCGAGGGCGGCGGGTATCTGGTGCTGCCTCCGGCGGAGGCGGGAACCGGCCAGGTGCGCTGGGAGCGGGCTCCGCTGCCCGGTTCCGCCGCGCCGTGGCTGCCGGATGTGGAGGCGGTGGTGGACGCGCTGGTCGAGGCGAGCACCAGCGCGCCGGACGGCGGCAGTCGGCTGGCTTACTGAACAGGCGCTTCTTCGGGCCGGCTCCGTCACTCGTAAGGGTTGGAGCCGGCCCGAGTTGTCGGGGAATCGGGCGCGCAGCGCACCGCGTGCCCGTATTCCGCGGATATCGTCGGCCCACCGTCAGGAATTCCGCTCGGTCGGCAGGTGGGCGCCATGAATCTCCGCATGATCGGGATCGCCTCGGTCGTGGTGGTCGCCGCGCTGTTGCCGCTGGCCGCCGTCGCCGGACCGGCCGACGGACTGCTGTGGCCGGACGCGCCCGCCGCGCGGGGACCCGTCGTCGACGCGAAGTCAAGTGCGCGACCGGATCCGCAGACGGCCGAAACAGATCCCACCGAACCGCCCGCCGCGGCCGGCTCGGCGATGTTGCCCGCCTCCGCGGCACGGTGCGGTCCGGAACTCACCTCGCCCGCCGGGATCGAGGCGCAGACCTGTGTACTGACGCAGGGCGGCGACACCTGGGCGCGTACGTACTACCGGAATGCAACGGGTGAGGAATTGCGTTCCGTACTCACTCTGATGGGACCCGGCGGGCGCACTTTGCAGACCAACTGCGCGGTCGAAGCGGGTGACGAACCGGGTGTTTGTGAGACACCGCGGGAGCCTTCCCGGGGTGTGGCCGGGGATTATTCGGCAGTCGCGGAGTTCGCGCCTGCCGAGGATTCGGACGATGCGCCACTGCTGCTGAGGTCCGGGAGCAACTCCCGTGACAGCGGGGGAAGTTGACGCGTTCACGCGGAACGGACCGCTCCGCGGAAATGAAAGCGCCCGGTCGCTGGCGACGGGGGATGCACCAGCGACCGGGCTTCTAGAACGGTAACAAGAGATCGGCAGTTCGCAAATTCGATCTCGGGTATTCGGACATCGATTCAGCTGCCCCCGGCGAGAGTTGTGACCGGAGTCACCGTTGTCTTCTCGCGGTCACGAAGATGTCAGCTGAGGGTCACCTGGCGGTTGGTGAGACCACCGCGGGCGCGGCGCTCCTCGGGAGAAAGCGGCGCGTCCGAGGCCAGCGCCTCGGACAGCCGCTCGGCGAACTGGGCCGCCGGCTTCTCGCACTCCTCGGCGCTCATCCCGGTCGGCAGGTCCCAGACGGGGACCATCAGGCCGTGCGCCCGGAACGAGCCGACCAGACGGGTCCCCTCGCCGAGCGAGGTGGCACCGGCAGCGTGCAGCCGCGCCAGCGCGTCCAGCAGCTTCTCCTCCGGATGCGGCATGACCCAGCGCAGATGGTTCTTGTCCGGCGTCTCGCACCAGTAGGCGGAGTCGACTCCCGTCAGACGCACGGTGGGAATCGCCGCGGCGTTCGCGCGCTCCAGGGACGCGGACACCTCGGGCGTGGCGTTCTCCGCCGAGTCCGGGAGCCAGAACTCGAAACCGGAATGGACGACCGGCGTGAACGCGGCGTCCGGGTCGAGGAGGTCCTGAAGTCGCGGACCGTCACCGGAAACCCGCTCACCGGCGACCGGATTGCCCCGGGGCGAGGTGAGCGCGCGGTTCAGCGTGTCGGCGAGATCGCGGCTCAGGTCGCCCGAGGACGTGTCGTTCTGCAGGCCGAGGAGGACCGAGCCGTCGTCGCGGCGCAGCGCCGGCCACGCCATCGGCAGGACGGTCGCGAGCGTGACGGACGGGACGTCGTCGGGCAGTCCGCCCTTCAGCGTCAGCTCGACCGTCGCGGCCGGCACCAGTTCGCGCAGGGCGACCCAGTCGCATTCACCGGCGAGGCCCTCGAACGGACGCTGGACCAGCTCGGTCACGGCGTGCGAGGCCGCGCGGCCGTGACACGCCTTGTAGCGGCGGCCCGAGCCGCAGGGGCAGGGCTCACGCGCCCCGACCACCGGTACGGGTTCATTGGCGCCTGCGGCGCGGCCCCGGTCCGTGTGCGGAGGCTTCGACGCCTTGGTCTGGGGGCGCTTCTTGGCCATGGTGCGGCTTCTCCCGATTGCGGCGGTGCTGTGTGTGGGCGCGAGCCTAGCCGTCCGCCGCCCTCACGGTGGCACAGCGCCGCACACTCACCTCGGCCGTGCCCACTTCGTCGGGGGCATCGGTCGTGTCCGTGTCGCCGGGGCCCGGGCCGGGCTGTCGTCGCCGGGAGGCCGGCCGGGACCGTTCGTTTCGCGCCATCCGGTCCCTGCTCGTCCCGGCCAGGGGTGGTCGTACCCCTTCGGCCCGGCGCCGTCGGGTCCGCTCCGCCAGAGGTCAGTCGAGGTCGTCGTACGCCTCGGCGAAGTCGAAACCCGGGCCTGCGACGCGCGTAGCGAAATCCTCGCGCCGGTGCCCTTCCGTCACGATCACCCACACGGTGACCTCACCGCCCGCGCTGTCGCGGACACCCCAGTCCTGGGCGAGCGCGGTGATGATGTTGAGTCCGCGGCCGCCGCGTGCGGTCACCGACGGTGTGGACGGGACCGGCCGCGTGGGACCGCCGCCGTCCGTCACCTCGACCGTCAGCCGGCCCGCCTGGTCGACGCGCCACTCGGCGCGGATGTCCCCGTCGCCGATCTCGGTACGCCCCAGCGGTCTGCCGTGCCGGCAGGCATTGCTGAGGAGCTCGGACAGGATCAGAACTGCATCGTCGACGACCGATTCCGACACCCCGCTGCGGCGCAGCTGTTCCTGCATACGGTGTCGTGCTGCCCCCACGCCCGCAGGACCATGGGGAACGGCCATGCTCGACGACGTGGGCACTTCCTGTGCCACCACAAACGCCACCCCCGAGACCTCCTTTGCCCCACGCCACGGTGTGAATGCCCCAATGGACTGGACCGGAAACCGGCCAAGGGTGGGCCGGTGACGCACTCGTAACGATCGAATACGAACCGAACGCGCCGGTGCACTCCCTGTAAGGGGTGTTACAGACGGCCCAGCTGGGACAGCACCTGCCGCGGCCGGTTGGTGATGATCGCCTCGACACCCAGCCGTACGCAGAGGTCGACGTCCTCCGGTTCGTTGACCGTCCAGACATGGACGCGCTGGCCGGCCCGGTGGAGCCGGGCGATGTAGCCGGGCTGGTTGCGGACGATCCGTATGCCCGGGCCCGCGATCCGGGCGCCGGAGGGCAGCCGTCCGTCGCGCAGCCGCGGACTGACGAACTGCAGCAGATAGACGGTCGGGATGCGCGGCGCGGCCGCCGACACCCGGTGCAGCGAGCGGGCCGAGAAACTCATGACACGTACGGGAGAGTCCGCGGGTGTCGGCGGGTCGGCGAGCCCGAAGCGGCCGAGGAGCTGGAGCAGCCGGTCCTCCACCTGCCCGGCCCACCGGGTGGGGTGCTTGGTCTCGATGGCCAGCTCGACACGGCGGCCCGAGTCGGCGACCAGCTCCAGCAGCCGCTCCAGGGTGAGCACCGAGGTGAGGGACGGGTCGCCCCAGTCCGGGCTCTCGGCGGAGTCCTCGCGGCCCTTCCAGGTCCCGAAGTCCAGGGCGCTGAGGTCGGCGAGCTCCAGGGCGGACACCGCGCCACGGCCGTTCGACGTCCGGTTGACCCGGCGGTCGTGGACGCACACCAGATGGCCGTCGGCGCTGAGGCGTACATCGCATTCGAGGGCGTCCGCACCGTCGTCGATCGCCTTCATATAGGCGGCGAGGGTGTGTTCCGGGGCGTCTTCCGACGCGCCTCGGTGGGCGACGACCTGGATGTTGTGCTGCCGTGCTGGGGTCACCGCGTCATGGTGTCACCGAGACGGGGAAGGCGTGCGCAGGGGGCCCGGTCGCAGGCGGGAAGGCGGCCCGGCGACGGATCCGTCCGGCGCTCTGGGGATGCGTCCTGATTGTCGGAAGTAAAGGATTGCGGGAATACACACAGGTCCTGCTTACAGTGGCCTGACGGGCTGTGGGAAAAGCTTGCGTCGGACAGCTGCCGGCCGGTCCCCGCCGAGACAGCGCCGAACGCCGCCCGCCACCGCCGCCCGACCAGGGCCGGAGCACCACCCGCCGCCAGGCACCGGACGAAACACGACGACGCACGACGTGGAACCTGAGGAGAGAGCTGTGAGCACCGAGAACGAGGGCAACGAGGGCACTGCGCGGCCGGCCGCCCCGTCGGTACCTCCCGTGCCGGCCGGCCCTCCCGAGTTTTCGGGACCCTCCGGAGCCGAGCCCGCGCCCGCCGCGTATCCCGCCCCGCCCCGCCACGACGGGACTCATCCCACCGAGCCGGCAGCGGCCGCGGGCGAGCGTCCCGGGCACTCCCCCCAGCCCGAGCACGCCACCGCGCCGCTGCCGCATCCCGTGCCCGCCGCGGCGCAGGCCGGATCGCAGCAGCCCGGCGGCTGGCCGCCGCCTCCGCCCAGCCTGCCGTCCTACGGCGGCGGCTCCCACGGCTCCCACGGCTCCCACGGCCACGGCGGGCCCCACGGTCCCGGCGGCGACGGACCGGCCTGGGGCGCCCCGGTGCACGCGGGCGAGGGGCCGAGGCGGAAGCGATCGGGCGGACTGGCCGCGGCGGTCCTCGTCGCCGCCCTCGTCGCGGGCGGCGTCGGCGGTGGCATCGGCTACTGGGCGGCCGAGCGCAACGACGACGGCATCAACTCCACGACGGTCTCCGCGGCGGACACGCCGAAGGAGATCCAGCGCGAGCCGGGCACGGTCGCGGCCGTCGCGGCCAAGGCCCTGCCGAGCGTGGTCACGATCGAGGCGAAGGCCGGCGGAGGCGGAGCCGACGGCACGGGCGAGAGCGAGGCCGGCACGGGCACCGGCTTCGTCTACGACAAGGAAGGCCACATCCTCACCAACAACCACGTGGTCGCGACGGCGACGGACGGGGGCACGCTCTCCGTCATCTTCTCCAACGGCAAGAAGTACGACGCGGAGGTCGTCGGCCGGGCCGAGGGCTACGACGTGGCCGTGATCAAGCTCAAGAACGCGCCGTCGGGTCTGAACCCGCTGGCCCTGGGCGATTCCCAGAAGGTCGCCGTGGGCGATTCGACGATCGCGATCGGCGCGCCCTTCGGCCTGTCGAACACGGTCACCACCGGCATCATCAGCGCCAAGAACCGCCCCGTGGCCTCCGGTGACGGCTCCAGCGGCAAGAACTCGTACATGAGCGCCCTCCAGACGGACGCGTCGATCAACCCGGGCAACTCCGGTGGCCCGCTGCTCGACGCACGCGGCGCGGTGATCGGCATCAACTCGGCGATCCAGTCGGCCGGCAGCGGCCTCGGCCAGTCCCAGGCGGGCTCGATCGGACTCGGCTTCGCCATCCCCATCAACCAGGCGAAGAACGTCGCGGAACAGCTGATCAAGACGGGCAAGCCGGTCTACCCGGTCATCGGCGCGACGGTCGACATGTCGGGCAAGGATTCCGGGGCCAAGATCGCGACGGAGGGCGCGGGCGGCACGGCGGCGGTGACCGCGGACGGTCCGGCGGCGAAGGCGGGCCTGAAGTCGGGCGACGTGATCACCAAGTTCAACGGCAAGCCGATCGACAGCGGCCCGACACTGATCAGCGAGATCTGGAATCACAAGCCGGGCGACAAGGTGAAGCTGACCTACGAGCGCGGCGGCAAGGAACAGACGGTCGACGTGGTACTCGGAGAACGCCAGGGCGACAGCTGAGCCACGGGAAGGGCGTCGCGCGGGCATCGGTCCGCCGCCGGCCACCGCGGTGGTGATCGGAAGGCAGCTGCGACGCCCTTCGTCGGCCCGGTACTCTGTAGGCCGTTCCGCAGCAGGTGAGGCGGGGCATGGTGGGTTGCCCGAGCGGCCTAAGGGAACGGTCTTGAAAACCGTCGTGGCAGCGATGTCACCGTGGGTTCAAATCCCACACCCACCGCGCGCAGTTACCTGAGATCGGCCCCTGACCAGCACCATCGGTCGGGGGCTGTTCTTGTGTGCCGCCCGGCCGGTGCAGCGTTGTGGGGATCGCCGGTCCGGGCTCAGTCCGCGTCGAGCCACTCGGTCAGCCGGATCCGCACCTGGAAGCTGCTGTCCGTGTGCCGGACGACGGTGCCGCTGACCTGGTCTCCCAGCGCCGGCAGTGTTCCGCCGGACGGCATGGAACCCGTGTCGGCCATGCCGACCGCATGCGGTGAACCGTGGATGCGGATGAAGATGCCGAACGGTTGACGGCCGACGACTTGACCTGTGATGGGCGTGCCTATGGGGAGCGCGGACACGGTGGCCGGCCACGCTCGGCGGATCTGTTCGGGGAACGGATCGTCGGGTCCCCGTCGCCAGCCGAATTCGGTCATGAGGCGATCCTGCCAGCGGAACGGTGTCCCTAAGTCCGGCGGGGTGGTGCGAACGACCCGCCGGGGGAGAAAACGGCCGAGCGCCGTGCCCGACGGCACTCCCCGACGGTGGTCTTCGAGTTGAGCGACTGACCCGTCTGGAACCGGCGACGGGTCTCGTCGTA